>JAJCXT010000035.1 GCA_029263295.1 Acidobacteriota bacterium
GCATGCGCCCAGTTGTCCTGCTCGAGCAGCGGCAGGATCGCGCCCGGCCTGCCCTCGGCCGGGACGAACAGCAGAAACAGGCGTTCGTGCGACTCGAACTCATGCCCGGTGAGATACGTCATGCTCGGGCCCGGATTGAGCACTACGAGATCTACGCCCGCGGCGCGGACCTTCTCCTGAAACGCGTCCAGACGATCGCTCATGTCAGCATCTCCGAGTGTGTGCGCGCCGAGCCCGGCGGCACCAAGTCAATCACGGAAAGATCTATCGCATGTTAGCGCAGCAGCCTCCGTGACGACCGCGCGTTACGATGTCAGGCTGTCAACAACCATGAGGTTTCCGATGCCGCGTGCCCGTCTGTGTCTGAGTGCTGCACTACTCGCTGCGATGCTTCTTGCGACCAGTTCCGCCGGAGCACAGGCGCCACGCGAGCCGAAGGTGCTGCTCATCGGGATCGACGGTATCCGCGTAGACATCCTTCAGGCCGCCGCAACGCCTAACCTCGACGCGCTCGCCGCGGCTGGTGAACTGACTCTCGCCGCGCGCATCCGCCCCAAGACAGTTAGCGGACCCGGCTGGTCGAGCATGTTGATAGGCGTGTGGATGGACAAGCACGGAGTCGAAAACAACGACTTCCGCTCCAGTCGGTATGACCAGTACCCGGACTTCCTCACCCGCATCGAGTTGCTGCGGCCGGAGCTATCGACCTTCGCCATCGTCGACTGGCCGCCGCTCGGCACATCGCAGGACGGCGGGCCGCTACTGAGCCACAAGATCGACCTCGTGATCAACGTCAACGGTGACAATCTCGGCTACGGTCCGGCGGATGAGTTGTCGGTGGAACTGGCAGCCGACCGACTGCAACACGGCGACCCCGACGCCACCTTCGTGTACCTCGGCGACCCCGACGTCGTCGCTCACGACACGTCCTCGCTATCGAACGAGTACCGCGCCGCCATCGAAACCGCCGATCGCCAGGTTGGTGTTCTGCTGGACGCCGTGCGCGCGCGAACCACTTACGACCAGGAGGACTGGCTGATCATCTCGAGCACCGATCACGGGCGCGATGACGAGGGCGGACATGGTGGAGAATCGGAGAAAGAGCTGACGATCTACTACCTGGTCAGCGGTGCCTCTGCCGCAGCGCTGCAACGACCCGCCGAGATCGTGGACGTCGCCTGCACAGCGATGACCCACCTCGGGTTGACGATCGACCCGGCCTGGGACCTGGACTGCAAACCCAACGGACTGCGTTAGGCCCACACTGGCGCGCGCGTGAATCCGCTAGTCGCGAACGAGTTGCGCAACCCGGTCTCCTATTCGTCCGGCACGAGGTCCGGATACTGCGGATCCCAGACCCACTGGGCAACGAGACCCTCGATCTCTCCGTCAGGAGCGTCGGCGACACCGGCCTCCACGGCAGCGTGCGCCACACGCACCGCGATATCCAGCGTGACATCACGTAACGCGGCGACCGGAGGATACAGCGCACCACTCTTGAGGCACGGGCTCGATACCTGTTCAGCCAGCGCGTGGGCCGCGGCGGTGAACATGCCGTCGGTGATCCGTCGAGCACCAATCGCGAGCGCACCCAACCCGACGCCCGGGAAGACGTAGACGTTGTTGCCCTGCGAGATATGAACTTCGCGATCACCCACCATCACCGGGTCGAACGGGCTCCCGGTCGCCACCAGGGCGCGGCCTTCGGTCCAACGGAGAATATCTTCGGGTATCGCCTCGCTCTTGCTCGTGGGGTTCGAGAACGGGAAGATCGCGGGCCGTTCCACTGTCCGGGCCATCTTGCGGATGATCGGCTGCGTGAACGCGCCCGGCTGTCCGGTGGTGCCGATCAGCATCGTCGGCTTGAAGCCTTCGACGACTCGCTCCAGGCCCGGCGGCATCTCGGGGCTCCAGCCGTACTTGGTAGCGCACAGCTCGTCGGGCCACGCGAACTGATACTTGAACTGGTCGGACAACTTACGCCCTTCCATCAACAGACCGCCGGTATCGAGAATTGCCAGCCGCTCGATCAGGTCGTTACCCGCGACACCTTCGCGCTTGAAGGCATCGCGCAGCTGGTGGCCGATACCGACTCCCGCGGCACCGGCGCCAAGGATCGCTATCCGCTGTTCCTTCAGCGGTACTCCGGTGGCACGGCAAGCGGCAAGAACGCCTGCCAGCGCGACTCCGGCCGTCCCCTGAATGTCATCGTTGAACGAAGGCAGCGCGTCCTGGTAGCGGTAGAGCAGATCGAAGGCGTTGCCCTTCTTGAAGTCTTCCCACTGCAGGATCGCGTTCGGGAAGCACTCCTTCACGGCGTCGACAAACTCATCAACCAGTTCGTCGTAGAGCTGCCCTCGTAGTCGCGTGCTGCGCCACCCCAGGTACATCGGGTCGTCCAGCAGGCGCTGGTTATCGGTGCCCACATCCAGACTGACTGGCAACGTCAGCGTCGGATGAATTCCCGCCGCCGCGGTGTACAGACCCAGCTTGCCGATCGGAATCGCCATGCCCCCGGCACCCTGATCGCCGAGACCGAGAATCCGCTCGT
Source organism: Acidobacteriota bacterium (assembly GCA_029263295.1). Classification (GTDB taxonomy): domain Bacteria; phylum Acidobacteriota; class UBA890; order UBA890; family WLXD01; genus WLXD01. The sequence continues at coordinate 2,552 of JAJCXT010000035.1, forward strand.
TGTCCGTGACCACGATGAGCCGCAGGTCGGCCTTGATCTGGCCGAGCACCTCGGCGATCCGGCCGCGATGTTCGGGCGTGATCCAGCGGCCCCGCCCGCGACGGAACAAATAGCTGTAATTGAGACTCGCCTCACCGACCGTCGGCGTATAGATGATCGGCATGAGCTCTTTGATGTTATCGACGAGGAATCGATAGAAGAGCGTTTCGTTGCGATCCTGGAGATCGGACAGCTCGATGTACTTGCTCAGCGGATGTTCGAGCCGAGCCATCGAATCCCTGACCCGCAACTTCTGTTGTTCGATATCGGTCACGCCGGGCGGTAGGAGCCCTTCGAGTTTGAGCGCGGCCCGCTCGCGCGCGCTGAACGCGGAGCCCTTGTTGATCAGCGGATCGCGGACGATATCGCGGCCGCGTTTCGTGACCGCGGCGACATACTTGCCTTCGTCGTTCTTCGAAAATCGGGAATGCACGGCGCTTCGCTCGCTGTTCTTTCAGATTCGCGGTGTGGTTCTCTGGATCGTACCCTCTGCCCACCTAGGCTGCGCGGCTAATTCACCCCGGAGTGACGACGAAATGCGACGAATCCTGCTGTTCTCGACATCTACGGTGCACGGGACCGGGTACATGGAGTACGCGATGCCCTACATCGGCGACTTCCTCGCAGGCATTCGCGAGATCCTCTTCGTACCTTATGCGCGGCCAGGCGGCATCTCCCACGAACGCTACACAGAGTTGTTTCGCGGTCCGATGGAGGCCGCAGGCTATCGCGTCCGGTCCATCCAAGACGCTGACGATCCCATCGCTGCAGTCGACACAGCGGAGTCCGTCTTCGTCGGCGGCGGCAACACGTTCGTGCTGTTGACCGCCCTCCACGCAGGCGGCCTGATCGAACCTGTGAGGAAGCGGGTCGCCGCCGGGATGCCCTACATGGGCAGCAGCGCCGGCTCCAACGTGGCGGGTCTGAGCCTCGGCACCACCAACGACATGCCCATCGTCCAGCCGCCCTCGTTCGAGGCATTCGGACTCGTGCCGTTCAACATCAACCCCCACTACGTCGACCCCGACCCCGGCTCGACGCACATGGGCGAAACCCGCGCAACGCGGATCAAGGAGTTCCACGCGTTCAACCCGCAGCCCGTTGTCGCTCTGCGCGAGGGAGCCCTGCTCCGCGTGGAACGCGGCGAGGCGGTCGTCGAGGGCGCCCGCGGCGGCCGTCTCTTTATGGCGGGTCAGGAGCCGACCGAACTGCAGTCGAGCGACCGGCTAGACGAGTTGCTCGAGAGCTAGCCCGGACCAGAACCCGACGGACAGTCAGGCGAGCGGCGTCAGCGTGCCGTGGGCGTCCTGCTCGCACGGCAACCAGGCCAGCGCGAGCAACTTGACGTCGATGTCGGTGCGTCGCGGGCGCAGTTCCAAAGTGGTCAGTTCGAGGCGAGCGGGGTCGAACTCGTCGCCGAGATCCCGAACGGCGGTTTCAAACTCCAGCTCCATCTCTTCCAGCTGCTGTTCGTACTTGGCGAGGCTGGCCCGCGCGCGGCCGACGTCCTGACGTTGTCGCATGGCGTAGCCCGCGCCGCGGGCCGTAGAGGAGGCCCCACCGATAGCGCTTCGCCCGAGCACGGCGGACAGCAGAGTGGTTCCGAGCTTGATCGCGGTCTGCATGGTCGCGCCCGACGCCTGCTCCTTTTCGCGCTCCACCGCCTGCTCGGCCCTACGGATGCGTTCGCGCAGCGTGGCGAAGCGCCGTTCGTACTGGCCGCGCAACTTCCCCACGGCCAGATCGCGCGCCGCGCGCGCCGCCTCGGCGAGCCTGATCCTGAACTCGGCTTCCGTTTCACCAGGGTTCGAGAAGGCATCCAGGCCGGCGCACTGATGGAGAGGGAATCGCCGGGTCCGATACGCCCACTCGTCGAAGTGTTTCGACCATTTCGCATAGGACCGTTCCTTGGCCGCAGCGCCCGGGAGTTCCGCGAAGCTGCTGTCACGCGGGGCGCGCTTACGCAGATCGCTTTGTCTGAGGTCGAGCAGTCGGGCCGACTCCCACTCCACACGATCGGCCTCGGGCCGCAGTTCGACGATCGCGGCGAGCGTCTCCCTGGCCTCGAGCCTCTTCCTGCTGTCGACGAAATGCACGTCCGCGAGGGCGATCACGTGGGGAACGTTGACGATCAGGTCGCCGCTTGCCGGCAGACGCGCCGGCAAGAAGACCTGGACGATGCCCGGTGGCAGCACGGGAGCCGCAGAAACCTCCGGCGCCGGTGTTGCGGCGTCGGGTGCCGGGGGTGGCGCAGTTGGCGATGCCTCGGCGGCCGTGAGCTCGGCCACCGCGGACGCCGCGGGCCGCAGTCGCGCGATCTGGCTGCGAGTCAGCGGTCCGCGCAGGTACGACATTGCCCACCGCGTCTGGAAAACGACGGGAGCCTTGTCGTGGACGTTGTGCATGAGGAAGCGCCGCTTGCCGAGACCGGCCAGTGTCTGTTCCATGGCCGGGCGATCGAACCCACCGCTGGCGCCTACCGCGGCGCCTTCGAGCCCTTCGAGGACTCGGCGTTTGTCGCGCTCGGTTTGCAGCCGCCCGAGGAACCACGTGCCGGTGTTCGACAGTCCTTTGTAGTCGAGGTCCACCGGGTTCTGCGTGGCCAGGGTCACCCCTACCCCGAACGCTCGAGCCTGCTTGAGCAGGGTCAGCAACGGGCGCTTCGAGGGGGGCTCCGCCACCGGGGGCATGTAGCCGAAGATCTCGTCCATATACAGCATGGCCCGGAGGCTTGAGGTGCCCGATCGCGAACGCATCCACGCCAACATGCGATTGAGCGCCTGCGTGACCACGAACATGCGCTCGGACTCCGGCAGGTGCGCAATGTAGAGGACGGACACGCGCGGGCGACCGTCTCTCTGATAGAGCAGGTGCTGGATATCGAACGGCTCTCCTGTCATCCAACCCGCGAATCCCGGCGCCGCCAGCAGATTGTTGAGTCGAACAGCGAGCTTGAAGCGATCGTCCGCCGGGTAGAACGAATCGAGATCGAGGGCGCCGATGCGCTGGATGGGCGGCGTCTGGATCAGATGGATGAGCCGCCCAAGATCAATGTCGGCCCCGGCCCGCCAGGTCAGATCGATCAACGTCGAGATCAGAATATGTTCGCGCGACTGCAGCGGGTTCGCCTCAATACCGAGCAGCGCCAGTAGGCTGGTCGCGGCACCGGATATCTGCTCACGCAACAGATCCTGATCGGCGATGACGGCCGGCGCCGGGGCAGCGAAGGAAGAGAGCATCGAGAGTGGTCGGCCCGCTTCCGACCCCGGCGTGTAGATGCTGAAATCGGCAGCGCCGCGCAACCTGCCGATACGCGCGCCATCCTGGCCCCACTCGGCGAGTCCTTCGCGCCAGAGTTTCGCCTCACTTACAGCGAACTCGGCGACAGTTTGGCCGCGGCGCTGAGCCTCGGACTCGTCGACCCAGGGACGGAAGTCGGCGGCTCGCAACTGCGGAAAGGTCAGAAGCAGATTGGTGAGATCGCCTTTCGGATCGATGACCAACGCCGGTATGCCGTCGAGCGCCGCCTCCTCGAGCAGCGATACACAAAGGCCGGTCTTGCCGCTGCCGGTCATTCCCACACAAACCGCGTGTGTCGTCAGGTCCTTGGAGTCGTACAGCAACAGATCGTCGCGGAGCTGGTCACGCTCCAGGTCGTACTCGCGGCCGAGGTAGAAGGCTCCGAGTTTCTCGAACGTCGCGGGATCAGGTGGCATGACGCGCTCCAGGTTCACTTCGAGTTGCGCAGGTATTCTTCCACAACCCCGTCCGACGCACGGTGGGGCCCTCACAGGGGCCGCAGGATTCGAAGGCGGGTGGGTTGACCACCGGTGGATAGCCGCTAGGCTGACGCTGCCGTCATCTACTTCGCTCTCAAGAAAGGCCCGAGTCATGAAGATCATCAGCGCAGACCAGGTACATGCCGCACTCAGCTACCCCGAGCTGGTGGACGCGCTGCAAGAGGCGTTCGGCAAAGACTTCAACCAACCGCCGCGTCAGCTCTTCCTGCTCGATGACGCCGCCGACAACACCGACGCCTTCGCGTTGCTGCCCGCCTGGAACGACAAGATCATCGCGGTGAAGGCATTCACCTATTTCCCCAGCAACTCGGCGCCACACGATCTTCTCTACTCCAAGATCATGGTCTTCGATCGCGCCCACGGCACGCCTTTGGCGCTGGTGGACGGCGCCACCTGCACCTTTTGGCGCACCGGCGGAGTTTCAGGGTTGGCCACCCGATTATTGAGTCGTGAGGACTCCTCCACCATGTTGCTGCTCGGCACCGGCAACCTATCTACCTACATGATCCGCGCCAATGCCTCGGTGCGGCCGCTGCGGAGAATCATGGTCTGGGGAAACCCCGATGGCCTGCCCCTGATGGCCGATGCCGAAGCGGTCATCGCTCAAGTGTCGGACGAGTTTCCCGAGATCGAGTTCTCCGTCATCACGGACCTCGAGGCGGCTTGCGGCGAAGCCGACATCATCGTCAGCGCTACCGCTTCCCCCGACATCCTGATCAGGGGAGCCTGGATCAAGGAGGGCACGCACCTGGACTTCATCGGCAACCACCACGCCGACAAGCGGGAATGTGACACCGAAACGATCACGAAGAGTCGCGTCTACGTGGACAGCTACGTCAACGCCTTCAAGGAAGCCGGCGAGATCATTGTGCCCATCGAAGAGGGCGTCTTCAGCAAGGAAGATGTCGTCGCCGAGCTGTCCGAGATGTGTTCTGGCAAGGCCACGCTGCGCACCGACGACAAAGAGATCACCGTGTTCAAAGCCATTGGCCAGGCCCTGACCGACCTCGTGGCAGCGAGCTTGGCGCAGTCGGGCTCGGAGTAGGCAGCCCGCCGTCTAGATCGTAGCGGGGGCCGATTCCGTTGGGCGGGTGGCGACGCTGTCGCGAACAATCGCGAGTACGCGCTCGCGCTCCTCACCCACCAGCGGCAGGCGCGGCGGACGCGTTCGCTCTGAGCCAAAGCCCAGCTCCTGAACGGTGAGCTTGATGTATTGCACGAGTTTCGGGTGCGAGTCGAAACGCAGCATCGGCATGTACCAACGGTAGATCTCCAAGGCCCGCGCGTAGTCCCCCGAAGTGGCCGCATCCCAGAGCATGCGGTTCTCGCGCGGGAAGGCGTCGACCAGACCGGAGACCCAGCCGGTGCAGCCGAGCATGATGCTCTCCAAAGCCACGTCGTCGAGGCCGGCGAAGATCAGGAAGCGGTCGCCCAGCGCGTTGAACAACTCCGTAATCCGGCGAATGTCGCCCGAGGCTTCCTTGATACAGACGATGTTGTCGATGTCTACCAGCTCCGTGAACATCTCGGGCGTGATATCGACGCGGTACACCGGCGGATTGTTGTAGCACATGATCGGCAGGTGGGTTGAGTTGGCCACCGTCCGGAAGTGCGTGATGGTCTCGCGCGGGTCGGCGTTGTAGGACAGGGCCGGCAACAGCATGATGCCGTCGACGCCCGCCTCGGCGGCCGCCGCCACGGTGTTGCAAGCGCCCCGCGTGGTGAACTCCGCGGCGCCGGTGAGGACGGGGACCTTGCCACCGGCTACTTCCACGGCTGCACGCAGCACCTGGACCTTCTCGTCGAGATCGAGCGACGTGTTCTCGCCGATCGTGCCCAGCATCACCAACCCGTGAATGCCATTGTCCAGGAGCATCTCGATATGGCTCTTGGTGGCGTCAATATCCAAGGAAAGATCTTCTTGGAACTGTGAAGGAACCGCCGGGTAGACGCCTCGCCAGTCGACTTCCAAGGGCATGAGAATCCTCTTTCGCTATCCATTGTGACGTTTAGTAGGCTGCTAGATCTTGCAGCGTATTAACTATCGTCGGCCGCAACAAGCTGCCCTCCGCACCCACTCCACGAGCCCGGAAACGTCGTCATGGCCAAGCAGGTACGCATCGCGCTGATCGGCAATTCGCACGCGGAAGCGGTGCAACTTCCGACATTGGCGCACATCGGCGGCAACGAGGTGATCGGGATCGCGGGCCGCGACGCGCAAAAGGCCGCGGCGAGCGCCGAGCGTTGGGGAATCGACCGGTCGACCTCCAACTGGCGGGAGTTGCTGGAGCTCGAACCTGATCTCGTGATCGTCGCGACCCCCGTCGACCTGCACTTCGAGATGGTTCTGGCGGCATTGAGCACGGGGGCCGCGGTGCTCTGCGAGAAACCCCTCGCACTCGATGTTCGGCAGGCGGAGGAACTCGCCAGGCTCGCGCAGGGCCGCCTCGCCCTGATCAACTATCAGATGCGATGGAATCCCAACCGCCGCAAGATGCGCTCGTTGTGCCAGTCTGGCTTTGTCGGCGAGGTGCACCACGTCCGCGCCGATCTGCTGCTGGACATCCCTGGCTTCCTGGAGCGACCGTACAGCTGGTGGTCTCAGTCCGACCGCGGCGGTGGGGTGCTGGGTGCCACGGGAACGCACCTGATCGATAACGTTCAGTGGATGTTCGGACCGATCCAGGCCGTGAGCGCGCGTTTCGAGACCATAGTTCCACGACGCCGCGATGGCGAAGGCGTCGAGCACGACGTGACCTCCGAGGACTACGCCGAGCTGTGGCTTCGGCTCGAGAGCGGCGCCCGTGTGAGCATGGCGGTTGGCTTTGGGCTACGCGGGAACGCCCGTTGGGTCCTCGAGGTGGCGGGTAGTGTCGGCGCCCTGCGGCTCGACCGCGAGCAGCACCTGGTTGGCAGCGCGCACGGTGGCGAACTGGCACCGATTCCCAGTGACACGCCCTGGCTCCCGCCGGAGCACTATGGGATTCAGGGAAAGGGACCGTTCGCCGCCCTCGAAGGACCGTTCCTGTCGGCCGTCGTCGAGGCCGTGGCCGAAGGTCAAACAACCCTGGCCGAAGCCGCAACGTTCGCAGACGGTGTGAACAACGCGCGTGTCCTCGAAGCCGCGCGGCGATCCGCTCAGACTGAAGGAAGTTGGGTCGGTTGCTAGCGGGCTCGCAGGGAGTGGGTGTCGGTCGCTAGAGGGCGTACGAATCCCATTCGCCTACAGCCCCGGATTCGAGGTCGTGCAGACGCACGTCGAGGCCGTCGGCTCGGATTCTGAGCCGCGCGATCGTGATCGGGAGCGAGAAACGGCGCGGGCCGGCGGAGCCTGGGTTGATGTACAGCGTGTCACCGCCGCGCTCCACCGCAGGCTTGTGCGAGTGCCCGTAGATGACGGCAGCCACCCCCGCCACGTTCGGATCGATATCCAATTCCTGTATGTCGTGAACGACATACAGCAGCCGACCGCACGCTTCGATAGCCTGGGTGAACGGCCACGCTGCCGCCGCGGGGCCGTGGTCCGTGTTTCCGCGCACGACAGTCACCGGTGCCACCACCGCCAGATCATCGAGGATCTCCTGCGGCCCGACATCGCCCGCGTGGATGATCCGTTCGACTCCAGCGAGCGCGCGAACGGCCTCCGGTCGCAGCAGACCGTGAGTGTCGGAGATCAGTCCTATCTCTGGACCGTCGCTCACTCGCCGCGCGCCGCGCCCATCGCTCGAGGGTCGTGTGTTCCGGTCCACCCGTCGCCGCCAAGCAACAGCGAAGCGGCCACCGCGATGTTGAAACGGCCCTGCATCAGCTCGTGCCCAAGGGCTTCGAGAGCAGCGATCTGGTCCGGCCCCAAGCCACCGCCCTCGTAGATGAGCATGTCGGGAAGGTGCTGCTGGTGCACGCGCGGCGCCCGGACCGCGTCGTCAATCGCCAGCCCGAAATCCAGAACGTTCGACATGACCTGGTACACGCCGGTGATGATCGTCGGTCCGCCACTCGCACCGGTGATCAGTTGCGCGCGGCCATCACGAACCACGATGGTCGGAGTCATCGCGGAGAGCATGCGCTTGTTGGCGGCGATGGCGTTTGCCTCGCCCTGAACCAACCCGAACGCGTTGGGCGACCCGGGTTTGGAAGCGAAGTCGTCCATCTCGTTGTTGAGCAGGAACCCTGCACCCTGCACGGTCACGCCCGACCCGTTGCCATGATTGAGGGTGGTGGTGATGCCGACGGCATTGCCGTCGCTATCGACGACCGAGTAGTGGGTAGTGTGCATCGCCTCCGACCCATCGGAGCCACTCCCCGGCTGGATCTCCTCGGACGGCGTTGCCATGTCCGGCTTGATACTGGCGCGCAGTTCAGCGGCGTACTCCTCGGACAGGAACATGTCGCGTGGATTGTCGATGAAGTCCGGATCGCCGAGCCAGTGATTGCGATCGGCGAAGGCGCGGCGCATGACCTCCGCGAGAAGGTGTAGATGCTGCTCGCCGTGCCACGGCATGCCGCCGAGATCGTAGCCCTCGAGCATGTTGCTCATCAGCGCCAGCGTGAGCCCCCCCGAGGAGGGCGGCGGCATCGAGATCACCTCGTAGCCGCGGTAGTCGAACACCACCGGATCGCGCCAGACAGCCTCGTATGCGAACAGGTCGGCGTGCGTGATAAGCCCGCCGCCACGTTCCATCTCGGCGACGATCAGGTCGGCCGTCGACCCTTGATAGAAAGCCGCCGGGCCTTCGTCGACGATCCGTTCGAGCACTCCGGCCAACTCCGGGTTGCTCCAGGTGCTGCCTTCCGCCACAGGCTCGCCACCTGTCCGGAAGAGATCCCGCGACCCGTCGAACTGCTCGAAGCGCGCATCAGCGGCAGAATCAGCGAAGTCCGCGTCGGCAACGAAGCCCTCCGCCGCAAGCCGTATCGCCGGCGCGACTACATCCGCCCAAGGTAACGATCCGAAGCGCTGGTGCAATTCCCACAGCCCCGCCACCGAGCCGGGGACACCGGAGGCGCGGTGACCGAGCACCGGGTCGGTGGTCACCTCACCAGCCTCGTCCAGGTACATGTCGCGGTGCGCGGCTGCCGGTGCTTTCTCGCGGAAATCCAGCGACGCCACCGTGCCGTCGACCAATCGCACCACGGCGAACCCACCGCCCCCGATATTGCCGGCGGCCGGATAGACGACCGCTAGCGCGAACCCCGTGGCCACCGCGGCGTCAACAGCGTTGCCGCCGGCAGCCAGGATCTCCACCCCCACATCCGTGGCAAGCCGCGCGTCGGTGGCCACCATGCCACCGCCAGATCGAGCCGCGTCGGATTCGCCGTAGAACTTCCACTCCGCCGGAGTAGCGGTGCGCCAGTCAGCCGCCGCTGACTCGGGGGTGCTCTCCGGAGCCGCGGCACCGCCGCAGGCTGAACCCAGCACGACGACGGCCATCAGGAGGGCCGTCGTCGAGAGATGTCGATGTCGTCGCGTCATTCGCTGTCTCCATTCGGATCCGCCCAGAGTTCACGCTCGTTCAGGACCTTGGTGATCGTGCGCTCCAGATATTCCCAATACAGCCCGATGTAGGTACGGTCGTCGGGGCCGGTCATGAACCACGGGTTCATCAGGGTATGGCGGAGCACGAAAATATGGTCTGACTCGCGGGCGGGATCCTCGGGGATCTCCACGAAGTCCGCCGCGGCGACGCCGAGTTCGCCCAGTATGCGCGTGGCGTGTTGCTCAGTGAGTCCGCCGTACTGCAGCGACGTGTATGAGCCGATGAACTCCTTCACCTGTAGCGGCTGGTTCGGATCCACCCGCATGCAGGAGAACAAGCGCCGACCGAACCGGTTCATCGCCGCGAGCGAATCGTTGCCCACCGGATTGATCGTCAAGCAGACGAGATTCGTGTCCGGCTCGAACGGCATCGTCAGGTGCACCTGGCCCGCGAGCCGCTCGCTGGTGCGTCTGGCGGCATCGTGGAACCGCTCCGTGGTGCGGATCGTGACCCGCAGAAGACGGCCCAGGCCCGTTACATCGAGCGGCAGTACGCGGTGCGTGACATGCACCGCCGCCGCGGCCGCACCTGACTTGGAGCCTTCGAGAATGTACTGCCCGAGACTGTGGAGCTTTTCGGCACGAGGAAGCTCGGCCTCCTCGTCACCGAGATCGAAGACGTAGGCGGCCTGCTGCGTAACGAAATCCACGATCTCACGATTGCGTGCCACAAAAGCCCCGGCGGCGTACGGCACATAGCCGAGCTTGTGTGGATCCACCGTTACCGAATCGGTCTGAGCGATCGCATGAAAGGCCTCGTACACCGGGTCCGACGGGAAGTACCGGAAGCCCTCGCGAACCTCATCGCGAGAGAGGAAGCTGCCATCGGCGGCGCGGAATACGGACGTCAGATAGCCGCCCCAGGCTGCGTCCACATGGACACCGAAGTCCTGTCCCTGGGCCCGTCGCAGGTCGCGTTCTTGGACGATTTCGTGGATGGGATCGATAGCGCCGAACTCGGTGGTGCCGAGCATGCCGACGACGCCCAGGACCGGCACCTCGTCGCGGAACGCGGCGTCGAGACACCCACGCAGTCCGCCGATCTCCATCCGCATAGCGCCGTCGACGGGCACGCGGCACAGGTGCGCCGTCCCCAATCCCAGCACCTTCATTCCTTTTTCCCACGAGTAATGCGCCGACACCGGCACCATCACCAGTGGCGGTTTGATCTCGTGTTCCTGGAAGAACATCGCGATCCCCACATTCTCCAGGCGAGCCTCCCGCACGGCGTTGCGCAGCCGATGAATCGCGCGGCGATCGTCCAACTTCCCCGCCGCGCCGGCCACCTCGCGACGCAATTCGATCGTCTGATCGATGGAGAGATTCAGCAACTCCCACTTGGAGTACTCCGACAGCGCCTTTGCGGCCGGTCCAACGGGATTCGGGTCGAAGGAGCATGCGCGTGCTCCCGCCTGCAACGCGATCGGGTAGAACTTGACGGCGCGCAGGTTCCACAGCGCCTCATAGTTCGCCACTGTGCCGCCGCTGGTGAGGTGGCCCCATGCGCAAGGCTCGGCCGCGTCGTCGACAGCGAAGCCGAACATCCGTGCGAGCTGCCGCCCCACCCGTAGCTCCATGTCGAGAGTTACCGGCGCGGCCTCCTCGCTCACGTTGTTCGGGTTGTAGAGCGTCGTGATGAGCTTGGCCACGAGACCCGGCAGCAACAGGTCGGAACTCATATGGCCCACATAGCGCGGGTGGAAGAAGGGCACCGCGCGCTTCAGCTCAGCACTCAGCGCAAACAACTCCTGCCGGGTTCGCGCCTCGAACTCGTGGAACTCCGGCGAGTGACGCGCACCGGGGTCTATTCGCTGCCCATCCTCGGGATGGAAGTTGCGGCGCCAGTAGGCATGGTCGCGCAGAAACTCGAGCAGCAAGGCCTCGAGAACGTCTGCGTTCTCGCTTGCGGGCCCGAGAAAATACGGTCGGAGAAAATCGAGGTCTGCCTTCATGCGCCTAAGGGTACACAGCGACCGCGCGACCGACCTGCGTCTCAGACGATCTCGATCTGGCCGTCCGCGCCACGCACCTCGCCGATCACGGCCGCGGCGGCATAGCCCGCATGCCGCAACGCAACGACGACGTCCGCGGCCCGCCCGGCGGGAACGCCTGCCAGCAGGCCGCCAGCGGTCTGCGGATCAAAGAGCAACTCGTAGGCCGGGCGCGCGGTCAGCTCCGGGGCGACGCTGAATCCCTCCTCCACATACCGGTTCTGCGGCTGCAGCGACGACACGATGCCAGCGGCAGCCATCGCACTCGCACCGGCAAGCAATGGCAGGTCATCGAGAACAACCCGGGCGCCAGCGGCGGAGGCCGCGAGCATCTCGCCGAGGTGCCCGGCCAGGCCAAACCCCGTCACATCAGTCATGGCGGTGGCACCATGCGCCAGCAGTACTTCCGCGGCGCGGCCGCTGGTCTGCGACATGCTCTCCACGGCGCCAGCGATCCAGCGGCCCTTTGCCTTGCCGCGCATCTCGGCGGCGAACAAGACGCCCGTCCCCAGTGCCTTGGTCAGCACCAGCGCGTCTCCGCCCGTAAGACCCGACTTGCGCAGTAGTTCGTTCGGGGCCGCGTGCCCGGTCAACGCGAACCCCAAAGCAGTCTCTGGCCCCTCGCTCGTGTGGCCTCCGACCAGCGTCGTTCCGGTCTCTGCGAAGACCTCACAGGCGCCGGCCAGAAGTTGCACCAGATCCTCCTCCATCTTCCCTTCAGTGGCATAGGCGAGGGTAACGATCGCCATGGCCGTCTGCGGCGTGGCCCCCATCGCCCACAGGTCGCCGAGGGCGTGCACGGCCGTGATGCGGCCGAACGCGAACGGGTCGGCCACCAGGGCACGGAAGTGGTCGACCGTATGCACCGCAACGCGTCCTTCCGGCAGGCGAACGACCGCGGCGTCGTCCGGTGAATTCAGTCCAAGGAGGACATCATCCGACTGCGGTGTATCCAGGCGCGCGAGCGCACGGCGAAGAACTCGCCCGCCGACCTTGGAACCGCACCCGGCACAGTGCATCGGCGGCGGGGCCTCCGGCGCATCTGGCCCCGCATCCTCCAAGGGCTCCTCTTCCATTGCGGGCAACTCGTTGAACTTGCGCATGAAGACGCGATCGATGTGGTCCTTCCAGCGCCACACCCACCGCCCTTCGATACTCCACCGGGAACGCGAGGCCACCGCATAGCGGTCGCCCGTACTGACGAGACTCAGGAATTCCCGTTGTGGCCGGAAGGGCAACGGCGCTTCGCCACGCACGGCCCGACGCAGGTTGCGGGTGAGCGGAGGCCCCTGGCGTACCGCGAACACTCCCGCTTTCGGCCGTGGATGTCCCTGCACCGCGGCGATGTCACCGGCGGCGAACACGCGCGGACTCGCGAGCGTCTGGAGCGTCTCACCAACCTTGATAAACCCTCTATCGTCGACATCCAGGCCCGCTGCCGCCGGCCACGACTGCGCCGCGGCCGTGGTCACCCAGAACACCTCATCGACGTGCGCCGTCGCGCCGTTGCCGAACGTCAGTTCCAGATCGTGGCCACGCGAGACCGAGGCGACGCGGTGGTTCGTCTCTACCGTGATCCCGCGATCCGCAAGAACCCTGACGAAGCGACGCCGCACACTGGCGTTGTGCGTGTGCAGCACCTCCGAGGAGGCGGTGTAAAGCCGGTACCGCAGGTGATCGGCGGAGCGGCCGGCAGCGGCCAGCGCGTTCTCCAGGTTGTGTTGGATCGCGAGCAGCATCTCCACGCCGCCGGCACCACCCCCGACAAACGCCAGCGTCGTTTCCTCGTCGCGGGCAAGAACGCGCTCGCGCAATGCCGACCACCGACGGGCGAACCCATCGATCGGCTTGACCGCCACAACGGTCTCGTCTGCACCCGGCACATGCGCCATACCGGGCTGCGATCCGATGTTGATCGAGAGCAGATCGAAGGCGACGGGAGGACGGTCGCGGCAGGTTACCTGTCGCGCTGCGAGGTCCAGTCCTGTCACTTCCGTGTGAAGAAACCTCGCGCCTGCGAAACGCGCCAACGGCGCGAGATCGATATGGGTGTCGTCGAACCCGTAGTGCCCCGCGACGAGCCCCGGGAGCATGCCCGAGTACGGCGCGTGAACGTCGCGCGAAATCACCGTCAGCCGAACTCCGGGCATGGGATTCATCCCGAATTTCCGCAGCACGAACACGTGGCTGTGCCCACCACCGACCAGAACGAGATCGGTGTGAATCGGGGTCATCGGGGTCTCCATGGCGAGTACACTAGCAGCCTGTCGCCGGGCTTCTGGCCCATCGCCCACCCTCACACTGGGCTTTTGAGTCGGCGCCGTCTGGCGCCTTACACCTGGATGATCGATGAGCGATTCGACCTTCGATGACCGTGAATTCCGTAACGCTCTCGGACGGTTCGCTACCGGTGTGACCGTCGTGACCACCTGCGACGCCGAGGGCAATCGCGTGGGACTTACCGTCAGCAGTTTCAACGCGGTGTCGATGGACCCGCCCCTCGTGCTGTGGAGCCTCGACCGTGGCTCGAGCACGCTGCCCGTCTTCGAGGCGGCATCCCACTTCGCGGTGAATGTCCTCGGCAGCGACCAGACGGCCGTCTCCAACCGTTTCGCCAGCCGCGAGGAAGACAAGTTCGGCGATCTCGATTGCCGGGGTGGCGTGGGCAACGCGCCCCTGCTGCCCGACTGTGTGGCGTGTTTCCAGTGCCGGACGATCCATCGCTACGACGGCGGTGACCACGTGATCTTCGTCGGCCAGGTAGAGGCCTTCGAGAGGCAGCCTGGCGCCGCGCTGTTGTTCCACGACGGCGCCTACTGCGTCGCCGCGTCACACCCCGAAACCGACTGATTCGCTATGCCTTCGCTGCAAACCGTCTCCGACATGCTCGGCCTGAGCGAAGCGCTGCTGGGCGACCTCCTGTGGACCGTCGGCATCCTCGCTGCGTTCTTCGGCTTGCGCGCGGCTCTCGGGTCGCTAGCGCGGCGCAGTCTGAAGGAGAGTCGCTCTCGCTACGCGGTACGCAAGACTGTCAACGCGACCCTCACACTGCTGTTGCTCGTCGGTCTGGCGCTGGTATGGACCGACGTCGGAGGAGGCCTAGCGACGTACTTCGCCATCCTTTCGGCAGGAGTCGCGGTATCCCTGGCGGACCCGCTTGCCAACGCCGCCGCGTGGCTCTTTATCGTCACGCGTCAGCCCTTTCGTCTGGGCGACCGAATCGAAATCAACGGCCAGCGTGGCGATATCGTCGATATCAGCGTATTCCAGTTCTCGATGGTCGAGATCGGCAACTGGGTCGATGCCGATCAGAGCACGGGCCGCCTGATTCACATACCCAACGCCTGGGTGTTCAAGCACGGCTCGACGAACTACACCCTCGGGTTCGAGTTCATCTGGGACGAACTCCCGGTGACGGTCACCTTCGAGAGCAACTGGCGGGAGGCGAAGGAGATCCTCACGGAGATCGTCGATCGCGTAGGAGTCGATGTCAGCCAGGACCAGGCGGCGGGCGAATTGACCGAAACGGCAGAGCACTACGCGGTGGAGTACACCTACCTGACGCCGATCGTGTGGACTGCCGTGGCCGACATCGGAGTCACGCTGACCATGCGGTACGTGTGCCGCCCGCGCCGGCGCCGCGCTACCGCTGCCCAGATCTGGGAAGAGGTACTCGATGCCTTCGCCAAACGCGATGACATCGACTTCGCCTATCCGACGACCCGCTTCTACGACAACCGGGCGGAAGGGAAGCCGGATGCTCGGGCGCAAGACTGAACCATGGCCGTCAGCGTCTTTGATCTCTTCACCATCGGCATCGGCCCGTCGAGTTCGCATACCGTCGGCCCGATGCGAGCGGCGCGTGATTTCGCCATCCTGCTGCGCGAACAAGAGGCGCTCGGGCACGTGGACCGCGTGCAGATCGAGCTGTACGGCTCCCTCGCCTTCACGGGCAGCGGCCACGGCACGGAACGGGCCCTGCTCCTCGGCCTGGAGGGCGAGAGTCCCGAAGACGTTGATATCGACGCGGTCGATCGCCGCGTCGAGGCCATCCGTGAGTGCGGTGCTCTGGACCTCGCGGGCATGTATCGCACCTCGTGGCAGGACACTCGTGACCTGATCTTCCACCGCAGGGAGACGCTCCCCTATCACTCCAACGGCATGCGGTTCACGGCGTTCGATGACGCCGGCAACGCCGTCTGTGAACGGGTCTTCTACTCCGTTGGCGGAGGGTTTGTCGTCAACGAGGAGGACGCCGGCGCCGACGTGATTGTGGAGGATTCCCCCGCCCTTCCCTGTCGGTTCCGCTCTGCGGCTGAACTGCTCGAGCGCTGCGCCGAGGTCGATGGCAGCATCAGCGACGTGATGCTCGCCAACGAACGGGCATGGCATGACGATGAGGCCATTCGTGCTCGCCTGCTACAGCTCTGGGCCGCGATGGAGGCCTGCGTACGACGCGGCTGTGGCGTGCGGGGCACGCTACCGGGAGGACTCGAAGTACGCCGTCGCGCCGCCGACTGGTGCGCGAACCTGCGCGACAAAGGGGACAGCGATCCGCTAGCGACTCTCGATTGGGTGAGCGTGTGGGCGGTGGCCGTGAACGAGGAAAACGCGGCCGGCGGCCGCGTGGTGACCGCGCCCACGAACGGCGCCGCGGGGATCATCCCGGCGGTGCTGAAGTACTACATGCGGTTTGTGCCGGGTGCCGACGACGATGGCGTCGTGCGGTTCCTTCTGGCGGCCGGCGCGATCGGGCTCCTCTACAAGGAGAACGCCTCGATTTCCGGCGCCGAAGTCGGCTGCCAGGGCGAGGTCGGCTCGGCCTGCTCGATGGCCGCCGCCGGACTCGCCGAGGTGATGGGCGGTACGCCGGAACAGGTGGAGAACGCCGCCGAGATCGGCATGGAGCATAACCTCGGTCTCACCTGCGACCCTGTCGGCGGGCTCGTTCAGGTTCCGTGTATCGAGCGCAACGCGATGGGCGCCGTGAAGGCAATCAACGCGGCGCGCATCGCCCTGCGCGACGACGGCACGCACTTCGTATCGCTCGACAAGGTCATCAAGACCATGCGCGATACCGGCCGCGACATGAAGACCAAGTACAAGGAGACCGCCCGTGGGGGGCTGGCAGTGAACGTCGTCGGGGTGCCCGTCAACGTGATCGAGTGCTAGCAGCCTGTGGTGAAAGTCAGCGGTCGTCGTCTTCTGGTTCCAGATCGCCCCATGCGATGAGCGCGGCGCGCGCGATTTCCTCGCCCGCCTCCTGGGCGAAGTGCCCCGCGTCTTCGAGAACCAACGGTGGCGGGCAGCCGCGGATCTGACTGACGACACTCTCCATAACAGGAACGCCGAGCACCGGGTCCTGCGCCCCCACCGCCGCGAACGACTCGCCCGACCACTCGTTTCGCAGCCAGTCGCGTGCTGCCCGCGACAACTCAGCGCCATCAGCATCGGGATGGTCGGGCACCATCTCGGGAAACCGCCTCACGCCCGCACGGTAGCGGGCATCGGGAAACGGCGCCTCGTAAGCCGCGAGGTCGTCGGCAGTCAGCGTCGGGCACGCCCGCTGCATGAGCTGCGATATGTCGAAGTCGGGCTGGTCGCGGACGAACTGACGCCAGCCAAGGAACCCCGGAGTCATCTCGTAGTCGCCCGTGCCCAGCAACGTATTCATCACGAGGATGCGATCGAAGCGCTCGGGCATCTGCATTGGCAACGTCAGCCCCAGAATTCCACCCCAATCCTGGCACACCAGCGTGATTCCCTTGAGGTCGCGCTGCTCGATCAACCCGACGAGCGAGTCCCGATGAAAGCTCCAGTCGTAGACATCGTCATCGACTGGCTTGTCGGAGCGGCCGAAACCGAACATGTCCGGGATCACGACCCGCGCCCGCGACTCCAGAAACACCGACATCATCTTGCGGTACAGGAATCCCCAGGTCGGCTCGCCGTGCAGACACAAATACACCTGGCCCGCGCGCGCCGGCCCCTCGTCGACGAGGTGCATCCGCAGCCCCTCGTAGCCCGGCAGGTTCTCGGTGTAGTTCGGCGCCCAGTCGTAGTCCGCTGCCGCTATGAAGCGTTCTTCCGGGGTGCGCAGTGCGTCTGTCACTGCCCTACTGCAGGTACCCGAGGGCGCGTAGTCGCCGCTCGTCTTCTTCGCTGAGATGCACCTCGCCGTCGGTGTGCACCACCGCGGCCAGTGCCTGGAAGTCACCCAGCCAGTCG
The DNA here is from genome assembly GCA_029263295.1 of Acidobacteriota bacterium. GTDB lineage: Bacteria > Acidobacteriota > UBA890 > UBA890 > WLXD01 > WLXD01. The sequence goes on from JAJCXT010000035.1 coordinate 20,146, forward strand.
GCCAGGGAGGTGGCCATCCTCTCGACGATATCGGGGTTGTCGGCGGCGATGTCGACCGTTCCCCACTTGTCGGCGGTGAGGTCGAACAACCGACCATCGTCCATGTACTTGAAGCCTGCGTGGATCAGCGTGCGCTGGACGTTCTCGGTGCCGCGTTCCGCCAGCACTTGCCGGGGCGCACGTTCCTCGCCGTCCCAGATCGGCGCCAGACTCTCTCCCATGAAGTACTGCGGATTCTCGACGCCCACGAGTCCGAGAATCGTCGGCGCAACATCGACCATTCGCACCGCCGCGTCGATCGTCTGGCCAGCCGGTACTCCGGGGCCAGCGATGACCAGGGGCACACGCAGCAATTCCTCGTTCAGCGTGTAGGTGTGCCGGCCATACTTGCCGTGTTCGCCGAACTCCTCACCGTGATCCGCGAGGAAGACGATGATGGTGTTGTCCCATTCGCCCATTTCTTCGAGTCGGGCGAAGAGGCGGCCGTAGATGTCGTCGAGGCGGCGTAGTTCGGCGTCGTACATATCGACGATGAACTGCAGATCGCGCGCTGCGACCTCCAGCGTTTCGCCGTCGTCCGACTCGCCGTTGATCCTGTCGACGAGCTTGCGTGTGATGTTCGGACTCAGAGGCCCCTCGTAGTCGCCAGCCCACATATCGACGTATTCCGGCTCCGGCGCATAGGGCAGGTGCACGTCGTAGGAATGCAGGAAGACAAACCAGGGCGCAGTGCGCTCGCCGACCCAGTCGGTGACCATGTCCAGCTCGCCGAGGCCCTTGCCGTTCTGGGTTGCACTCTCGATGTAGTGCCACGTATCGAAGCCGGGCTCGAAAGTCCTGCCATTGAGCTGGGTGAACGCGCCCGTCTGGTAGCCCGCTTCGCTCAGGGCCTCCGGCAGAGTTACGAGGTTCTCGTCCGGTACCTGGCCATGCTGCAACACGCCGTGAACCGAAGGGTAGAGCGACGTCAGGATCGAGGTATGCGAAGGCGCCGTGTTCGGCGCGTGAGAGTACGCGCTCGTGAAGTTCACCCCGCGCGCTGCCAGGGCATCGATGGTGAGCGAGGTCTCGCGGTGGTAGCCGTTCGCTCCCACATGATCCGCGCGCAGAGTGTCGGCGGAAATCAGGATGACATTGGGTCGCGGGCCTTCCGGGGCATCGGCACACGCGTAGTTCAAGGCCGCGCTCGCCAGGAGACCGACTAGCGCGATTCGCCGCATTTTCAAGGTCGTCACTCGCAATCTGGGCACAGCAATCGCCCGTGGTCGAAGGTATCGGAAGAGCGCCCACGAGTTTACCGCGAGGCACCAGGGCCGGCGAGCGCGCCACTGCCTTGCCCGAAGATCGCATAGCCACCGGGTGCCCGCTTGCGCCGCCCCAGAATCAGTGATTCGCTGCACGCAGCCGGCGAATGTCGGCACGGGAAGCGGGTGAGATTCCCGCGCTGCCGCGCAACTGTGATCGGGGACGAAAGCCACCCGAAGCCGCGGACCCGGTTCGATGGCGGGTGTCATCGAGCCGACCACGGCCCGAACGCCACTGGGGCTCTTTCCCGGGAAGGCGGTGGCGAGTAGAGGGATCCGTCAGTCAGTAGACCGCCACAACCCTGTGTTGTCCCTCGCGAGGAGGGTTTGCCATGCGGCTCTATGCCCTAGCTGTCTCTACTGTGGCGCTCAGCGCCGTCCTGTCCTACTTGCCTGCCAGCGCTGCGTCTGCGACCACGCGCCCGGCACGAACTCCCCAGACCGAGCAGGAGCAAACGCTGCGCCTGCGTGAAGAGGTCACGGTCACCGCCGACCGCGTCGAGGTCCCGACCGGCCAACTCGGTTCGAGCGTCACGGTAATTACCGCCGAGAAGCTACGGGCCTCTGGCGTTCACTGGCTGAGCGACGCGCTGGCCGCGGTCCCTGGCGTCGTGGTGGCGCGTACGGGTGGCCCCGGCGCGGCGACCAGCGTCTTCCTACGTGGAACGAATTCGAACCACACGTTGGTACTGGTCGACGGCATCAAGGCCAACGCGCCCAGCACGGGCGCGTACGACTTCAGCAAGATCCCCGCCTCTGCGATCGAACGCGTCGAGATCGTGCGTGGCCCCCAGAGCGTTCTCTACGGGTCGGAGGCGATCGGCGGTGTAATCAACATCATCACCCGCAAGGGCGGCGGCGAGCCGCGGATCTCCGCTGCGCTCGCTGGCGGCTCGTACGGGACCACTCGCGCGACGGCCAGCGCACAGGGCGGCGGCGACGCCCTCGAATACGCCGCGAGCTTCGAGCGCCTCAACAACAACGGTTTCTCGGCTGCCGATGCCGCCAACGGCAACACCGAAGCGGACGGTTTCGGCAACACTTCCTTCACCGGCCGAGTGGCCATTGGCCGTAACGACGGGTTCGGCGCGGAGGCTCGACTCGCCTACTTCAACGGCGAGACGCGTATCGACGGCTACGACTTCAGCGCCGGCCCCGTCGATGATCCCGAGCAGTTGCAGAACTCACGCGAGGTTCTCGGCGGCGGCGCTGTGACATATCGAAGCGGGATATACGCCGGCCGCTTGGCAGCCAGCGTGTCCGACCAGAAGCTGGGCACGGTCGACCCGGACGGCTTCTTCACGGCCTTCGATCTGGACACGAAGATCACGGAGTTCGACTTCCAGAACGATCTTCGTCTCAACGCTGCCAACACGACCGTGGTGGGCGTCGAACACCGGCGTGAATCGGCGGAGACGCTTTCGACCTCTGACTTCGGGGCCAGCGGCTTCGACGAAGCCGTCGATACCACGGGCGTCTACGGCTTGCACCGCTTCAATCAGGGGAACCTGCATCTCAGTGGCGGCCTGCGGTACACGGACCACTCCCGATTCGGGAACAAGACCACGTACCGGATCACAGCGGCCTGGGCCACGCCGTCGGGATTCCGCGCACACGGCTCGGTCGGCACAGCGTTTCGCGCGCCGGGTCTGAACGACCTCTACTTCCCGGGCTTCAGCAACCCGGATCTCCGACCCGAGGAATCGAGGGGCTGGGACGCGGGCGTGGGTGGCAGCTTCGCCAACGGGCGCGTCGGCATCGACGCCACCTGGTTCCGCAACGATATCGACAACCTCATCCAGTACCTCTTCCCTGCTGGAATCGTGAACGTCGGAGAGGCCCGGACACAGGGCCTCGAATTCGCCGCCAACTGGCTCTTGCACAAGCAGGTACGCGTCGACGCGACGTACACCTACACGGACGCCAAGGATGTCCGCCGGGATCTGCCCCTGCTGCGACGCCCCGCCCACGAGGCATGGGTGGGCATCCGCTACCGGCCATCTGCGCGACTGAACCTCTTCGTCGAGGGACGCTACAAAGGTGAACGGAGCGACTTCGGGACCCTCGGCACGGTCGAGCTACCCGCGTACGCTGTGCTCAACCTCGCTGCCCAGTTCCGTGTGAGCGGCGGACTGGAACTCACCGGTCGACTCGAGAACCTGACCGACAGCGAGTACCAGGACGTCTGGGGCTACGGTACAGCCGGCCGCAGCGGCTACGCGGGCCTGCGGTACGGCTGGTCGAGCGAGTAGCCGCCAGAACAAGGAAGGGGGACCTGCCGTGCGCACGGCAGGCCCCCCCGCCTTTCTATCCGGTCCGCTTCGCAGCTAGCGTTCGAGCGCGGTCAGCAGAACGACCAGCGCTTCGTTGCCGCCGTTGGTGCGTGAGGTACCCACCACGACCGTCTCGCCGACGTTGATCCCGAACTGCGAGCTGAGAACGCTCTTGGGATCGGCAAGATGGGCACGCGGCACCACGCCGGCCGCGGTTTCGATGTTCTCCCAGAAGACCTGGCTGTGGACCAGCTCAAAGGCCTCGACCAGCAGGGCGCTATCCTCGCGTGGATCTCCGGCGAAACTCAGCTGCACCAGGAATGAGCCCGCCTCGCCCATGGTCGTGCTGCCTGAGCCGGACGTCCTCACCCATCCCGAATCGATCATCTCGAACCCGGTGTAGGCAAGCATGTCGCGAAGATCTTCCAGTGCGGCCGTCGCGTCGGAGGGCACGTCGGGCATGCTCCCGCTCTGGTCGGCCCGCAGCAGGATCACTCTGAACTCCTGGGTCGCGGGCGGCACATCGCGCTCCTGCAAGAGCGTCTCGTATTCCGTGTGGACCTGTGCCGGCGCGCGCAGCACGATGCCCTGCCGGCCCATCGACTCGACCACGCAGCGCATCTCGTCATCGCCGCACACCTGGAAGGCGAGGGCCATCGCGTTATCAGGATGCAGGAAGCGCGGGCTGTAGACGCGCAGAACCCTCTCCTGCGGCGTGATCGTGCCACCCTCCTGCGCGATCACGGCCGGCGCGTAGCCAATCACCAGAGCCGCTAGCATCAGCAGACCGAGCAGGGTGACAGCGCTTCCACGAGATCGGTGCGTCGTTACCATTTGCCATTCGCTCCTTGTTGTTGGCGCGCCGGCGGCGCGCTATTGCGTGTCGTGCTCGGCTCGAAGTCAGGATCGAGCGTCCAAACGATCCGGGTACCGCGTCGCGCGGTGAACTGAATTCGACGGGCCGCGGCAGGCGGCGCGTCGTTCACAGCAAGCGTGGTTTCCGCCAACGGCAGATCCGCCGCACCCGCGGTTTCCGACGGCGCGGCACCCTGCTGGCTGCTCTCCGCCGAGGCCGGAAGCTCTGGTGCCGGCTGCACGGCGACGAGGCCAAGTTGAGCGAGTTCGCCCACGGGCGGTAGGTCCGTTGCCGGCACGGGCTCCGAGGGCAGTTCCGGCGCAGCGCCCTCTGTCGTCGCGAGCTCCGGCCACGCTAGCGACTCCTCGGTCGGCAAGGACCGCGATCCTGCCCATATCCCCAGCGCGACAACGGCAACCACGGCTGCGGCTGCGGCCACCGGGATCCAGCTCGGGCGAGCGTGCTTGTCCCCGGCACTCGCGCGCATGCGCGTCTTGATACGAGCCACGTCCGGGGCCGGCATGGGTTCGCCCTGGTAGGGGTCGCTCGCCTGTAGTCGCTCGCGCAGCGAGTCACGATCGTTCATCTGCCTGTCTCCTCCCCGCCTAACAAGTGTCGTAGTTGCTGCCGACCCTTACTGAGGTGCCAGCGCACGGTGACGGCGCTCATCCCCAGCAGCGTGGCGATATTCGCCGTGTCGCGATCCTCGAGTTCGCGCAGAACGACCACCGCACGCCGCCTGACGGGCAACTGGGCCAGCGCGGCGTGCACGACATCTCGCGCCACAACGGCGTCTTCGGCCGAGCGGGTCTCACGCACGGGCCGGAGTTCGGCTCGGCGCTGGCCTCGATACTTGCGTCGGCGATAGCGGTCGCGGCACAGATTCACCAGGATCTGCACGAGCCAGCGTTCGGCACCGTCGCCGGCCGGGATCGGGCCGCGAGATCTGACCGCGCGCAGGAATGTCTCCTGCACCAGATCCGTCGCATCGTCGCCGGCCACTGCCATGCGCACGGCAAGGGCGTAGAGGCGACCGTGATGCGACTCGAACAGCTCCTCGAGCCGATCGGCCCGCTCGGACTCGATTGCCATGCGCGCCGTCGCCCCGGTTTGGCTCACCGCCGGACATCGAATTGTGACTATCGTCTCCACACCCCTATATACGCACGACCCGGTAAGAACGTTGGGGCCAGCACGAAGAGGGCGCGTCGGACTCAGCGCTCTCCGGCTTCTTCTGTCTGCTCGCGAGCCTGCCGGAACATGCCCGGGTAGTCGATGTAGTCGAGGTGGTGGAGCACCTTCCCATCGACGATGCGCAGGATCGTGAAGCCCTTCGCTATGACCGTGACCTGCTCGCCCGGGGACCCGAACGGAGCGCCATCGCCGCGGTTTTCATAGTGCACGAAGAAGTGCACGCGATTGCCGACGACGAAGGCGTCCTGGATGTCCACGCGCACGGTGAGCTCAGTCGCCGGCTGGGTCTCTTGAAAAAATCCGACGATCGCGTCGCCACCAACGAAGTGGTACGGCTCTCCGAACACCTCCGCGGTTGGATCGTCGAACACCGATTCGTCGGTGTAGTAGGCACGTTGGCCCTCGAAGTCGAAGCGATAGACCGTCTCCAGATACTCCCGACCGATCTCGGCTAGCGCTGGATCGACATCCAGTCGCGCCTGTTGCGCATTCGCGGCACCGGCCAACACCAGCAGTGGGAGAACTGACCAGGTCCTCATTAGTCCGCCTCTCCCAGGAGGTCGCTCAGTACCTCCCGATCAATGTTGCCACCGGACACTACGCAGACGATGCGGCGGGCGGGTTCTCCATCGAGCGTCATCACCCGTCCGGCCAGGGCCGTCGCCACAGAGGCGGCGCCTGCGCCCTCGGCGACGACCGCGTTGCGAATGGCGAGGTGCCGGACGGCTGCGCGAATCTCGGCAACACTGCTCACGAGCGCGCCGTGGAGAACGCGCGAGGCAAAGTCCCACATCTCGGCGAAAAGCACCGGCCCGCCGATACCGTCGACGAACGTCCTTTCATGCTCGATGGCGACTGGTTCGCCAGCCGCGAAGGCCGCCGCCAGCGGCGCTGCCGTATCTACTTCCGCCGCGTAGAGCGCCGCCCCGGGGCTCAACTGCCGCAGAAGCGCCGCGATCCCGCACGAGAGCCCCCCGCCACCGTACGGAATGACAAACGCATCGAACTCCGGCAGGTCCTCCAGCACCTCCGAGCCAATCGTGGCGTTGCCAGCCATCACCTGCGGATCCGAAAAGGCGTGGACAAAGCGCCCCGGCATCCCCGGATAGTCGTGCGTTTCGTAGATCTGGAACCAGTCACGGAAAGGCGCTTGGACGATGGTGGCTCCGAGTTGCCGGATGGCCCGCTGCTTGGTTTCCGGCGCGCCTTCGGGCACTACCACTGTGCAAGGGATGTCCAGTTCGCGGGCGCAGTACGCGACGCCCTGCCCCATGTTGCCGGCGGACGCCGCCCAGACTCCCTGTTCGAGGTCGGTCGGGTCGGCCGCCAGCATGGCGTTAGCCGCACCGCGGATCTTGAAGGAGCGGATCGGCTGCAGGTTCTCGAGCTTGAGCCAGATCTCGGCTGGGCCGTCGTGATCCAGGCGCACGAGCGGCGTGCGGGTCGCGAGCGGTGCGATACGTTCCGCCGCAGCACTGACGACCGTGGGGTTGAACTGCCCCAGTTCGTACCGCACGCGTCTACCTCCTATCGTGAGCGGCTAGCAGCCCGTGCTAGACAGTCACGATTCCCAGTGGCTCGTACTGCTGCCAACGGCCACGAGTGAAGTCCGGGAACCGCACCGGCGCGCTGCCCATGGCAACGGAGCGCTCGGAGATTTCCGACACCGCGCTCAACGACACGGAGTCGTAGACGTCGACGTCGTAGGGAATGCCAGCTCGCAGGCAGTGGATCAGGCGCCAGTCCTCGATGAAGTCCATGCCGCCGTGACCGGCGCCCTCCGAGTCTTCGCGCAACTGCTGCCAGAGCGGGTGCTCAAAATCCTCGTAGTAGGTCTCCGCCTCTTCCCATCCGTGCCCCTCGCTGCGACCCTCGACGTGCACCCGGTGGGGATAACCCTGGAAGATCCCCTTGGTGCCCTGCAGCATGTTGATGCGACTGTAGGGGCGCGGCAGGTTGGTGTCGTGGACCACCTTGATGGTCTTGCCGTTGACCGTCTTGATCAGGCTCGTGTTCACGTCGCCGAGCGCGTACGTCTCGTCGCGTCGCGGATCCCCCTCAGGGAAGTTCTCGCGGGCGAAGTCCTGCAGTCCCCGTGACGGCGAGCTCATCGACACCATGTAGTCGTAGCGGTCGCCGCGGTTGATGTTCATGCACTGCGCAACGGGTCCGAGCCCGTGCGTCGGGTACAGGTTGCCGTTACGCAGCATGGCGTGGGCCCGCCGCCACATGCCCTCGCCCTCGTCCGAGAACTTGATGCCGCGCAGATCGTGCAGATAGCCGCACTCGGCATGTACCAGCTCGCCGAGCAGGCCCTGGCGCACCATGTTGAGGACCATCATCTCCATGCGGCCGTAGCAGACGTTCTCCATCATCACGCAGTGACGCGCATGCTTCTCGGCCGCTTCAACCAGCTGCCAGCATTCCTCTAGGGTCACCGCGATCGGAACCTCCGACACCGCGTGCTTGCCATTCTCCATCGCCGCCAGACAGACCGGCACGTGCCAGCGCCAGGGCGTGGCCGTGTACACGAGATCGAGGTCCTCGCTCTCGCATAGCCGCACAAAGTCGGTGTCGCCGCCCGTGTACAGAGTCGGCCGCGCGTTGCCCGCCTCCTCTACAATTCCCGCCGCCCGCTCGGCGTTATCCACATCGATGTCGCAGATGGCAGTAATGCGACAGCCTTCGATGCGGGTCAGATTGCGAACGTGCGCGCTCCCCATCCCACCCGTTCCAACAAAGCCGATGCGCACCTCGTCGATGGCCGGCGCGGCGAAACGCGTGGCCGGCGCGGGCCCGAGTTCGAGACCTCTATCCAGTACTTCGACACCCGTCCATGTGGGGATCTCCCCCGGCTGCGTGGTGATCTGGGCTTCGGCGACACTCGGAAGCACGCCTGGCGCAACCATCGCTGCCCCCACTCCAGCGAGCCCGAGTTTCACAGCTTCGCGACGGGATACCGATCCCTTAGTCTCGGATGCGGGAGTTGCTGTCGTCTTCGATTCGTTCTTCACTGCGCCTACCCACTTTTGTGCGGTTGCCGGAACCCGCGCAGCATAGCAATTCTCGAGGCCGAACCCCGATGACCGTCGCAAACTCGGATGACCGGCTGCGAGTCTTCATCGGCGACGTGCAGGGCTGCGCAAGCGAGCTCGAGGACCTGCTGCAGGAGCTGCGCTACGATCCGGCGCGCCACGCTCTGTATTTTTGCGGCGATCTGGTCAACCGCGGCCCACGATCGCTCGATGCCCTGCGCCTGGCACGCGAGTGCGGGGCCGGCACGGTGCTCGGCAACCACGACCTCCATCTGATCGCCCGGGCCGCCGGCGTTCGTGGAGCGAAGAAGCTCGACACGATCGAGGAGATCCTCGCTGCCCCCGACGGGGCCGAACTCGTCGAATGGCTGCGCGGGCGACCGGTGCTCATCGAGTGGCCCGACATCGTGCTCGTACACGCTGGGCTCCACCCGGAGTGGACGGATCTCGGAGCCGTTAACCGGCGAGTTGCTGCTGAAGTCGACTGGACCGGTGACCCGATGACCACCCCCGACCTGCGTTTCGCCACGACCATCCGCTACTGCGACCCGCAGGGTAAATCGCCACCGCGAGACATCGCCCGGCCGGCCCGCCGCGCCACGCGGCCCGGCCATACCGGACCGATCGCCCCGCCCTACGCCCCATGGGACGCGTTCTGGCATGGCCCGCGCACCGTCGTGTTTGGCCACTGGGCGGAACGCGGTCTTGTCAACGAAGAGAACGTGCGGGGCCTCGACACCGGTTGCGTGTGGGGCGGCCGGCTCACCGCCTGGATCGCCGGGGAAGACCGCTTCGTCTCGGTACCGGCTCGCGCCACCTACCAGGCAGTGGAGTGAACGAAACCTACGCCTCTGTACGACGGCTCGGTGACATCGACTGGGACAACTGGTCCGCCGTCCACCGCGCGACGCTGCTTTTCGTCATCCACAACGACCAGATTCTGCTGATTCGCAAGAAACGCGGCCTCGGCGCCGGCAAGATCAACGGACCCGGCGGCAAGCTCGATGAGGGCGAGACCTGGAAGCAAGCCGCGATCCGTGAGGTGGAGGAAGAGCTCCTTGTCACCCCGCTCAACGTGAGCGAGTGCGGCGAGCTCAGATTCCAGTTCCTCGATGGCTACTCGATCCACGTGCGCGTCTTCAGCGCCACCGACTACACCGGCACGCCCACCGAGACCGACGAGGCGACTCCCCTCTGGTTCCCACTCGACGGACTTCCCTACGAGGAGATGTGGGCCGACGACATCATCTGGCTGCCCCTGATGTTCGCCGGCAAGCGTTTCACGGGCCGATTCATCTTCGACGGCGACGCGATGATCGATCATCGCGTCGGCATCCGGTCCCGAGCTACTGGGGGTTGATGAAGAGCGCGGTTTGCTCTTCGCGTCGGTTGCCTGAGACCTGGTCGACGATGCGGGCCCACAGCCGGGCGTCGCCGGGGCGGATGTGTCCGGGGATCTCGACCTGAACCAGCATGCGGGTGGCTGCCATCTCGTCGGTGCTCGACGTGCCGAGGATCTTGAAGTCCTGCAGTCGATAGGATTCGCCTGTCGCTGCCTCTTCCAGTTCCAACACGAGGCCGGCGATGTACTGCCCGCTGACCGGGTGCCTGGGAATGTTGTAGACGATCACCAGCACCTCGAGGGTGCCACCTGGAACAACAGAGGGCGCGGCTATGGGTGCAAACCGGCGGCCTTCGAACTCGAGGGGATCGAAGCGCGCCTCAGGGTCGGGCAGCGGCGGCGTCGTGACGTCGTCAACGATCATCGGACGCGCGACAATCATGCCCTCGCCCGCCTCGGCGGTGTACGCATAGAAAGACTGGGTGGTGGCACTCAGTTCACCGACCTCCGCTTCCCGCAGTAGCAGCCGCAGCCGGCCTTCCCCCGCGGGTACGTCGACGTAGTCGCTGTATCGAAACGCCTGATCCTGTAGCTGCCCGACGTCGCGCATCGCCGCGACGTCGACCCTCACCTTGCGACGAAACTCGTCGATGATCGCGTCGTCGTCGGCCAGCGCGAAGCCCGCAATCTCGAACTGGACCTCATCCGTACCGCGCCGTCTCGCGATGCGATCGATCTCCAAACCGTTGATCTCCAGGACCAGCGCCGCACGCGCCGTCCGTTCGCCGCGGGCCGGGAAGGTCGTCACCAGGCTGTCGAAGGCGATATCGCGGCGATCGACCGCGTCGGCCATCACTTCGGCCAATTGCATCTGGCGTTGCATGTCGTTCATGTCGGCGAAGTCCGGCGGCGGCGTGAGCCGCTCCGGTGCCGAGGTCACGCGCACGCCGGGCCGATCGACGCGCACCTCGATATCTACGGTGCCGGCGTCCTGCGAGCTCTTGCTGTACGCGATCATGTAGAAGGAAGAGGTGGTTTCCTCGATGTCGGTAAGGGCGACGCTCAGATCGTTCATGTTCCAGTAGGCCTGACCACCGGTACCTGTCGCGAGGAAGGTCAGCGCCTGACGGCCAGCGGGCTGGGATCGCATCCCACTCGGATCGATGGCGTGAACCACCGCGTCGGCGCTGCGAAACACCTCCACGACCTGTTGCATCCCGTCACGTACCTCGGCAGCCCCCCAGGCCATCTCGGGGTCTGAGGCGAACGCGGCCGGGTTGACGGCCCGTGCCTCCTGCCCCGCCGAGAGTTCATCGAGGGAGGCACCGACCAGGGCCCGATCCTCGAACCCCGCGGAAAACATCACGAAGTGCTTGCGGCCTTCGATCGCCTGGAGCATCTCGCCGAACTGCGTCAGCTGCTCGGTGTAGTTAGTGACGTTGGCGACATACTCGCGAAACTCCATCGCGGGCAAGGCTGACAGCGCACCCGCGTCGCCGCCCTGGCCTGCCTGCAGCTCGTCAATCGCCTGCTGGATGGACTCGTCGAAATCGCCTTCTCCACTGATGACGTCGCCGGCGTTCGCAAGACCGAGCCCCTGAATGGCCCGGTCGACCTGCTCGTGGTTGCTCGTGAATGGAGTCAACAGGTTGATGCCGTACCTGCTGGCCGTCGCCACGCCGATCAGGTCGCTAGCGCGAATATTCCTGGCAACAAAGTCGAGCGCGGCGCTACGCGCCTCGAGGACGCCTCGGCGAGTGGTGAAGCTGAAATCGAAGAAGAGTAGGAAATGTCGCCGTGCCGCCACGGGACGCTCGGGTGCCGCGAGTCTGGGGCCTGCCATCGCCGCAACGCCGCGACGATCTTCCGTACGCAGATCGATCTCGTACGCGACCTGCGCAGGGCGCGGCTCGCCGTCTACGACCACCACGAAGTCGTCTGCAGTGAGACCCCGAACGAAACTGCCCCTGGCGTCAGCAATCCCGACCTGCAGTTGGACGAGCTCGACGTCGACATTGAACTGCGGCCTCTGCTGGGCAGCATCGGCTCCCGTAACGGCCAACACTGACGTCGCCGTCATCAACGCGACGGCAGCACCGCGCGATCCCGGGCGCATGCCGGCAAAGAAACGGTTCGTGGAGACCGGTCCGATCACAGAGCACCTCTAGAGGAAACAGTGGCGGGGAAGGGGGTGCATGAGGGTGTTCCCATTGTACTCATACGGGACCCGGCAACGCTCGTCCGAAGAAAGGCGTTCGCCGCCCTATCGCCGCCGCTCGGCCAACTTCTGGTCGAGCGAAAATCGGCCAGCACCCATGAACAACACGGCCAGCATGACGATCAGGAACAGAAGGGCCCGCTCGGGATCACCCGCCGCCTGGAGCGTCTCCGGTGCCGGCGAGATGATCCCCAGCCAGGCGCCGAACACCAGCAACGACTGGTGCCGTACGAACCCGGCCGTCGCCATGGTGCAGGCAGCGAAGAAGGCAGCGGCGCGGGTCATGAGGCCCGCGGCTACCAGCAGCCCCCCGACGAACTCCGACAGGGCCGCTGCCCAGGCGAACAACACGGGCATTGGCAGGCCCAGCCGTTCCACTCCACCGATGAACCCTTCGGCGCCGGTGGTCAGCCCGTAGATCTTGCCCCAGCCGTGCCCGAGCGCCAGCAACAGGCCGACCATGCGCAGGAGCAACAACGCATAGTCGGTCGTGGTCGTCCGTTCTCGCATGGAGGCCTGGTAGCACTTGGGGAAATCTGGTGGCGGTAGCATAGCGAGAACACGCTGCCGCGTCAGGCGAACCGTCGTGGTATTTTCTCGCCTGCCTAAGGAGTGCATTCGTGATCGATCCAGAACTGCTTGAAATCCTCGCCTGCCCCGAGAACAAGACGCCTGTGCGCTTGGCAGAGCCTGATGAGGTTGACGCTCTGAACACGCGCATCCGCGCCGGCGGCGTCACCAGTCGAGGCGGCGAGCCTGCCGAGGAGATCGAGGGTGGGCTGATTCGTGAAGACGGTCAGTTTCTCTATGCCATCCGCGACGATATTCCGATCATGCTGATTGACGAGGCGATTCCCCTCGAGTCGGCCGTCCAGGAGTAGCCGAGTGCCGGCAACACAGATTCAGGACATGCATCGCCTCGAGATTCGCGAGACGCGGTTCCGTCTACAGCAGCGCGCAGGCAAGCTGGAAGATGGCCCGGAGAAGGTCGAGATCGAGGCTCAGATCGCCGCGATTCAGGAAGCCTGCCCGCACGTGAGCGATGAAGAAGGTGAGAAAGGCTGGCGCTGTCGAGATTGCGACCTCAGCCGCGAGCCCGAGCCCGTCGAGGAAGACGAACCGGCCAAAGAAGAAGCCGCTGGCGACGCTTCTACCGCATAGCGGCGCCGGGCAGCGGCTGCCGACGGAAAAGGCCCGAACGTGCGGGCCTTTCCGTGTAGAATAAACAGCTGCCGCGCGCCCGAGTCTGGGCCTCGCGTCTCCCGACTTTCAGATCAATCTCGATTCGCGCCCGTATCGCTCCGGGCCACCAAGAAAATCACGAGGATATTATGGCCAAGGGTGGCAACCGCGTGCAGGTTAAGCTGCGCAGCACCGAGAGCCCGCACCGGTACTACACGGTGAAGAGCAAACGGAATACGCCGGACCGTATAGAGCTCAAGAAGTACGACCCGGTCGTGCGTAAGCACGTTGTCTACAAGGAAGAGAAGTAGGCGCGCCTAGCTGGCCGCGGCCTGCTAGCGCCTATGAAGTTCACGAGCCCGCCGTCTGACATCGTTTTCCCGCGCATCGAGGAGGAAGTCCTCGAGCGCTGGAAGCAGCGCCGGACCTTCGAACGATCGATCGAACAGCGCTCGCCCGAGCGCTCGTTCTCTTTCTACGACGGCCCTCCTTTCGCCACCGGCCTGCCCCACTACGGGCACTTGCTGGTCGGCACGATCAAGGATGTCGTTGCGCGCTACGAGACGATGCGCGGCTGCCGCGTCGAGCGCCGGTTCGGTTGGGACTGCCATGGGCTCCCGGTGGAGTTCGAGGTCGAGAAGCAACTCGAACTGAAAGGGCGTCAGGACATCGAGGAGTATGGGGTCGCCCGCTTCAACGAGACCTGCCGCTCGATCGTCCTGCGCTATGCCGACGAATGGCGCGAGGTCGTCACGCGCTTTGGTCGTTGGGTGGACTTCGACAACGACTACAAGACGATGGACGTCTCCTACATGGAGAGCGTCTGGCACGTCTTCAAGACGCTGTGGGAAAAGGAACTCATCTACGAGGGGTATCGCGTCGTGCCGTACTCCTGGCGAATTGGCGCGCCGCTGTCGAACTTCGAGGCGAACCTCAACTACAGGGAAGTGCAGGATCCCTCGGTGACGGTGAAGTTCACCGGCGAGAACGGCCTGACCTTCCTCGCCTGGACCACGACACCGTGGACGCTACCGTCGAACCTTGCCCTGGCGGTCAATCCTGAAGCCGAATACGCCATCGTCGAAGAGATCGGTGACGACGGCGAGCCAACCAGCGGCGAACAGCTCGTTCTCCACGCCGAACGGGTGGCGGCGTACTGGCCCGACGACACCGGTATCCGCCGCGTGGGCACGGTAGCCGGCTCCGATCTAGTCGGGCAGCGCTACCAACCACTCTTCCCATTCTTCGCAGAGCGCGCCGACGAGGGCGCCTTCCGGATCTTGCCGGGCCCCTTCGTCACAGCCGAAAGCGGCACGGGCATCGTGCACACCGCGCCGGCATTCGGCGAGGACGACTTCGTGCTCGGCCGTGAGCACGGCATCGAACCCGCCGATCCTGTGGACGACGAGGGCAAGTTCACCGACGTCATCCCGCCCTACCAGGGAGTGATGGTCAAGGACGCCGACAAGCAGATCATCGCCGACCTGAAGGCGGCGGGACGCATGCTGCGCCACGAGACCATCGTGCATAGCTATCCATTCTGCTACCGCTCCGACACGCCACTCATCTACAAGACGATCAGCGCCTGGTACGTGAACGTCGACTCGTTCAAGGATCGCCTGGTCGCGAACAATCAGCAGATCCACTGGGTCCCTGGCCATCTCAAGGACGGTCGCTTCGGCAAGTGGTTGGAGGGAGCACGCGACTGGAACATCTCCCGCAACCGCTACTGGGGTAACCCCCTGCCGATCTGGCGCAACGAAGAAACGGGCGAGACCATGTGCGTCGGCTCGCGCGAAGAGCTCGAGCAACTCTCCGGTGTCCAGGTAGACGATCTGCACAAACACATTATCGACGACGTCGTGATCCCCTCTCCCACCGGACGCGGCGAACTGCGTCGCGTGCCCGAGGTGCTCGACTGCTGGTTCGAGTCAGGCTCCATGCCTTATGGACAGGCGCACTACCCCTTCGACAATCCGGAAGCGTTCGAGGCCGGCTACCCGGCAGACTTCATCACCGAGGCGCTCGACCAGACCCGCGGCTGGTTCTACACCCTGCTGGTTCTCTCCACGGCGCTCTTCGACAAGCCCGCGTTCAAGGCGGTCGTGTGCAGCGGCCTGGTGCTGGCCGAGGACGGCCGCAAGATGTCCAAGAGCCTGAAGAACTACCCGGAGCCGACCAAGCTGGTCAACGAACTGGGTGCCGACGCGATCCGCATCTACCTACTCGATTCGCCGCTGCTGCGCGGCGAGGAGCTGCGCTTCTCCGAAACCGGTGTACGCGAGATGGTGCGCCGCGTGCTCTTGCCGTGGTGGAACAGTGTCTCGTTCCTGATGACCTACGCCGCGGTAGATGGTTGGGATCCGGAGACCGACTCCTGGACCGAGACCCCCACCCACGAACTGGACGTCTGGATCGGCGCCAAGCTCGAGGAGCTCAAGGGCAAGGTCGAGACGGAGATGGCCGACTACCAGCTGTACCGTGTCGTCGATCCGCTGCTCGATTTCCTCGACGACCTCACCAACTGGTACATCCGCCGTTCGCGTCGTCGCTTCTGGAAGTCGGAGTCCGACGCGGACAAACGATCTGCCTACACGACGCTGTATGGCGTGCTCCTCGAGTTCACAGAGTTGATGGCACCCCTCACGCCGTTCCTGGCGGACTACATCTACGAGTTCCTGCGCGTCACGCCCGACACGCAGGCCGTGGACAGCGTGCATCTGCGCGACCTGCCGACGCGGCGCGAGCTCAGCGACGCTGAACGCGACCTCGAGAACCGTATCGACCTGACACGCGTCGTCTGTGAGTTGGGGCGCAGCCTGCGCGTCCAGGCCAAGATCCGGAATCGCCAACCGCTACGCGCTATCCGTGTGGGCACGATCAGCCACGCCGAGGCGGAGTGGCTGCAGGCCAGCCGCGAAGTCATCCTCGAAGAACTCAACATCAAGGAACTCGAGGTCATCGAAGACCCCACCCAGGTCGCATCGCCGAGCATCAAACCCAACATGAGCAAGCTCGGCCCGCGCCTTGGCGCCGAGGCTCGCCACGTGGCCGCAGGCCTGGCCCAGCTCGACCCCGAGACCGCGCGCAAACTCGCGTTCGGCGAAAGCGTCGAGGTGGCCGGCGTCGAACTCGGTCCCGACGATGTGTACGTGCACATGGAGCCCGCCGAAGAGGGCGCGCTGGTTGCGGCGAAAGGCAACCTGGTGGTCGCACTCGATCCGCACGTTGACGGCGGACTGAAGCTCGAAGGCATCGCGCGCGATGTCGTGAACCGGATCCAGCGCATGCGCAAGGAAATGGATCTGCCCGTCGAGGCGCGTATCGAGATTGGGATTCCGGAGTCGGACGAGGAGATCCTCGCGGCGATCGAACAGAACCGGGAGATCGTCGAGGGCGAGACCCTGAGCACCGTCTCCACGATGAGCCTCGATGTGTCCGAGCTGAGCAAGAAGCACGACATCGACGGCAAGCCCCTGACCGTCGAGATCAAACTCTCGGACATCCAGGCCGCTGTCGAATCCGCCCAGCAGGGCAGCGGCGACGGCGACGCGTAGCCGCGCCAGAGCCGTCGCTAGCCGCTCAAGCCGCGCGCCAGCGATCCGGCCAGCGCAACGTACCCACCGCCGCGCAGAAGAGCAGGTGCACGACGACATTCGCCGGACTACCGATCCCTGTTGAGGCATGGGTGTAAGCCGCCCCGACCATGATCACGGCGATGAGAGCCGCTCCGAAGGAAGCCAGGCGTGGGAACAAGACCATCACCCCGCCGACGATCTCGAGCCCTGCGATCAGCGCCAGGAACCACGCTGCGTAACCCCACGCCTCGAAACGGCCGGTCCACCCGTCCCATTGCTGAAATTTCCCTACGCCCACGAGGATGAACAACGCCCCCAGAAGCACCTGCAGGATCCATGTAGCGATCGGCCGAACACGTGACATGACGAACTCTCCAGAGATATAATATTAAGTGATGTAAATACACGTTATGTTACTCAAAGGCGCTGCGTCAAATGAGCGACCCGAAACTCTCGAATCTGCAGTTCCTGGTACTTGGAATTCTGCGTGCTGGTCCGCGAACCGGCCGCATCGTTCGTACCGAGCTCGAACGCTTCGAGGTGCGCAAGAGCGGGCCCGCGTTCTATCAGATGATGTCGCGGCTC
This sequence comes from Acidobacteriota bacterium, assembly GCA_029263295.1. Lineage (GTDB taxonomy): Bacteria > Acidobacteriota > UBA890 > UBA890 > WLXD01 > WLXD01. The sequence continues at coordinate 37,713 of JAJCXT010000035.1, forward strand.
GAGGCCGCCGGCTTCGTCAAAGGCTGGTACACCCAGCAGATCGTCGAGGGCCAGATCATCCGCGAGCGCCACTACGAGCTGGAAGCGACCGGTAGCGGCGCGTGGGATCGCAGCCGTGATTTCCAGCTCGAGGTAATCCGCCGCTTCGGCGACATCGAGGAGCCCGCCGGTGCGTGACTCAGCTCCGTGGTGGACCGCGCTCGGGTATCTCCTTCCCCGAGACGTGCGTGAACGCGTGTACGAGCCTGCCTGCTACGAACGACTTAGCGACGCGCTTCGGCGCCGTTCCCGGCTCCGCGGCGGTGTGGGCCTGTACGCGATCAACGTCTTCCTGGGAACGGCCGGCCGCAATCTGCCGCGGATCTGGTTCGACGGACGCTGCCTGAGCGGCATGGGCCGGCTGGCGGTCGGGATGGGGCTGACCGCGGTCGGCGCCTGGCTGATAACGATCGTGCGCTACGCCTACGCCTACTAGGCGCGAGACTGAAGGTCCCGCATGGGGCGGCGACCCGCTATTCCTGACGAGCTGGCACGTACTCGCCTTCGAACGCCGTGCTCCAGGTCGCGCCGCCATCGGCGGTCGTCTCCCAGTGCTGGCGGACGCCTCCGCCTTCGATCCGCGTCCATGTGATGCGGTTGGTCCCGTCGCCCAGCACCATCGCGTCGCCCGTCCATTCCCCATCGGTGTAGATGGCGTTGCCACCATCGTCGATCCACGTCTGGTGCCACTTGTCAGCAGCCGCATCGTAGAAGGAATAGCTGTGTCCCTTGCCGCCATTGACGGATTCCCAACTCTCGTGCAGCGCACAGCCTCCGAGCACGAGTTCGATGGCGTTATGTCCGGCGACATCGCCGGTTGGCCCGTATACCACCCACTCGCCAACCCAGAAGTCGAACGCTCGATGCTCTGGGGTCCGGCAACTGGGCGGCCGCTGAGCGGCTTGATACCGGGCACTTGCCTCGTTGGTGAATAGGATCGCCCCGAGGGCGAACAGGGCCACCAGGGAGACCAACAACAACGCCGCCATTCTCAGATTCCGCATGCAGTCAGTCTGCCATAGTCGCTACCATCACCGCCTTGATGGTATGCATGCGGTTCTCGGCCTGGTCGAACACGATCGAATGAGGCGACTCGAATACCTCCTCGGTCACCTCGACCCCGTCGAGGCCGAACTTCTCGTAAACCTCGGCGCCAACCCTCGTGTCGCGGTTATGAAACGCTGGCAGGCAGTGCATGAACTTCACGCCGGGGTTGCCCGTCGCCGCCAGCACTGCGCCGTTCACCTGGTAGGGCTGTAGGAGTTCGATGCGCTGTGCCCACACCTCGTCGGGCTCGCCCATCGAGACCCACACATCGGTGTGGATGAAATCAGCGCCGGCAACGCCCTCCGCGACGTCCTCGGTGAACGTCAGCCGTGCCCCTGTCGCGGCGGCGATCGACTCGCACTCCGCCCGCAGCCCATCCTCAGGCCACAGACTCTCCGGTGCCACGACGCGGAAATCCATGCCCAGCTTCGCGCCGCCCACCAGCAGCGAGTTGCCCATGTTGTTGCGGGCGTCGCCGAAGTAGCAGTAAGCCGTGTCGGCGAGCGACTTGTCGGTGTGCTCGTCCATCGTGAGCATGTCGGCCAGGATCTGGGTGGGGTGGAACTCGTCGGTAAGGCCGTTCCAGACGGGGACGCCCGCGAACTCCGCCAGTTCATCGCAGGTGGTCTGCGCGAAGCCGCGGTATTCGATGCCGTCATACAGACGCCCGAGTACGCGGGCGGTGTCCTTCATCGATTCCTTGTGCCCGATCTGCGAGCCGCTGGGCCCGAGATACGTGCACTGCGCGCCCTGATCGTAGGTCGCGACCTCGAACGAGCAACGAGTGCGCGTCGAGGTCTTCTCGAAGATCAGGGCGACGTTCTTGCCGCCTAGCTTCGGTTCCTCGATTCCCGCGGCCTTCGCCGCCTTGAGGTCCTTGGCGAGCTGCAGGAGGTAGCCAATCTCCTCCGGCGTGAAGTCGAGAAGTTTGACGAAGCTCCGACCGCGCAGTTCGACTCCCATTACCAGCGTCTCCGTCTAGTTGGTTCGATTCACATCCAGGCCCGCATGATGCTGACCAGAGCGATGCTACTCCTGGTCTTGCTCGGAGGAGCGCACCGTCGGGTACGTGATGCCGAGCTGCTCGAGATAGGTGTCGAAGCGCTCCGGGTCGTAGCGCAGCTCCTTCAGCAGCGGACGGTAGCGCGCCATCTTCTCTTCGTTGAGGAAGGTCGGCGGCTCGGTGTCGAGCGGGATGAGCGACTCCCATTGCTGGTCGGCCGTCGTCACCTCGCGATGGTACTTCCAGGCCGCCTCGACGTTGGCGGGGTTCGCCACCAGGTCGATGGCGGTCATGGCGATCACACGAGCCCCGTAGTTGGCGCCCTTGTGAGCGATCGGCGTGGCCATCGCGATCGTCGAGGACCAGTGATGGAACGTCGTCCCGGGAATCTGACCCGGGTAGCGGAGTCGAATGGTCGGGATGTTCCAGGACACTTCGGCGATGTCATCCGAGCCGCCGCCCATCCCCTGGTCCGACTCTTCCAACTCCGTACTCCGCAGCTCGAGGGGCAGTCCGTCGATGGTGCTGCCGCCATAACCTTCCTCGCCCAGCGTGCCCATCGTCTCCTGGACACCGCGGGCCAGCGCATGGTCGGCCTCCGACCATGCGGGCATGCCGACTTCCAGGATGTTGGCGTGCATCAGTTCCGCCAGGGGCTTGCTCATGCTCGACGGCCATGCGGCGCCGTAGATGCGCTCGGTAACCGTCGTGCCGGTCATCATCGCCGCCGCCTCTGCCATGGTCTGGCCGAGTTCGTGCAACTCCTTGATGCGCTCGTAGTCGAGTTCGCGGAAGTAATACCAGACGCTGGCTTCAGACGGCACGACATTCGGCTGGTTGCCACCGTTCGGGATCATGTAGTGGGAGCGCTGCTGCAGCCGCAGATGCTCGCGGCGGAAGTTCCAGCCAACGTTCATCAGCTCCACCGCGTCGAGCGCCGAGCGCCCCGCCCAGGGAGATCCGGCGCCGTGGGCCGACTTGCCGTGAAAAGTGAACTGCGTGGAAACGAGGCCGGACCCCGAAATGCCCCAGCCAGTGCTGAAGCCCGAGCTGATGTGCGTCGACAGCATCACGTCGATGCCCTCGAACAGCCCGGCGTTGACCATGAAGGTGCGCGAAGCAACGAGTTCCTCGGCCACGCCGGGGATCACCACCAACGTGCCTTCGAGGCCATGCGCTTCCATGACGCGCTTGGTCGCGATGGCACCGATGATGTCGACCGCGGCGGCGCTGTTGTGCCCCTCACCGTGCCCAGGACCGCCGGGAATCAGCGGGTCGTGATAGGCGACGCCTGGCTTCTGCGAGGTTTCGGGAAGGCCATCGATATCACCCATGAATCCGATGACAGGGTGGCCAGAACCCCAGGTAGCGACGTAGCAGGTGGGCATGCCGGCGCATCCGGTCTCGATCTCGAATCCCTCGTCGCGCAGGATCCCGGTGATGTACGCAACGGTCTCATGCTCCTGAAACCCCAACTCGCCAAAGGAGAAAACACTGTCGACCATCACCTGCGACAGCTTCTGCATCGAGGCGACCTGCTCGAACGCCTCGTGCTTGAGTTGCTCGCCATCCGGCTCCTGCGCCCCGGCGGGCAGCCCGGCTGCGACGAAACTGAGCACGGTCAACGAAGCGATCGGGATCAAGCGGAAGAATCGGCGCATCGGGGTCTCCTTGCTGCGGCTGGGAGCAGTGAACGCCGATGGCCAACAAACGGGCGGTCGACGTGGCGCGACGATCCCGCGCGGAGAGCCACGCTGTCAAGCAAGGCGCCGACTGCTGCGCTCGATGTAACCGGGCAATGGGGTGCCCGGGGACGCCACGTGGAGCGCGTCGCTGGATCCAGATACACTCCAGCCTTCCCGCAGCGACGAACCACGATAGGCGACGTGGTGCCCGCACTACTTCCAGGGCCCGGCCCGACACAGGAGCATCTCGATGCGCTTTTCCAACCAGCGCCTGGCTATCGCGGCGCTAACGTTCTCGCTGGCACTCGGCAGCGTCACCGGCGCGGCCGGGCAGGCGCCGCCGCGCTACTTCGCCATCACCGGCGCCCAGATCGTTACCGGCACCGGTGAGACCATCGATGGCGGCACGATCATCGTGCGCGACGGCATCATCGAGGAGGTACGCGCCGATATAGCCGTCCCGGCCGGCGCCTGGGAGATCGACGCGACAGGGCTCCTCGCCTACCCCGGCCTCATCGACGCGATGAGCACTCTCGGCATGCCGTCCGAACTGCGCGCCGCTCGAACCGGCGGCGGCAGGCAACGTGGCGGTGGCGGCCCCGGAGGAGGCGGCGGCCCCGATGCTGCCGAGCGCTCGTGGGGACCCGAGGATCGTCCCGCGACCTTCACTTGGCTCAATGCGGCGGACGAGCTGGACCCGGACGACTCGCGACTCGCCACCTGGCGCCAGGCGGGCTTCACGACGGCGATTTCCTCGCCCTCGCTGGGCCTGTTCCCGGGCCAGGCCGCTGTGATCGACCTTGCCGGGGAGCGCCCCAACGACATGGTGATTGCCACGCCCGTGGCGCTGCCTGTGACCTTCACGAAGGGCCGGCAGTTCCCCGGCTACCCGAACTCGTCGATGGGCGTTATCGCCTACGTCAAACAGCTGTTCCTCGACGCCCAGTACTACGACGCCGCATGGAGCGTGTACGCGGGCTCTCCGAGCGGCCGTGAGCGCCCCGAGTACGACAAGGCTCTGGAGCCCATGCGCGCCGTGGTTCGCGAAGACTGGCCTGTTCTGCTGCCTGGCGATCTCGCCAAGGAAGTGCGGCGCGCCATGCGGATCGCACGCGAGGTGGGCGTTCAGCCCATCGTGTACGGGGCCAGGGAAGCGTACGCGCCCGGCCTGGCAGAAGAACTGGCCAGCACCGGAGTGCCTGTGCTCGTGAACCTCGACTGGCCCGCGAAGGACTCCGACGCCGATCCCGAGGCGGATGAAAGCCTGGCGACGCTCCGCCACCGCCACCGCGCCCCGACGGCGCCAGCGGTACTCGCCGAGGCCGGAGCCACATTCGCGTTCTACTCCGGATCCGACAAGCCAGGCGACACGCTCGCCGGGGCCCGCAAGGCGATCCAGGCGGGGCTCGACCCCGACGACGCGTTGCGCGCATTCACGCTCGGCGCGGCGGAGATCTTCGGAGTCGACGACCGCATCGGCAGCATCCAGCCAGGCAAGATCGCCAACATCATTCTCACGGACGGCGACCTGTTTGCGGACGGCACTCGTGTGCACACCACGATCGTCGATGGCCACCGTTTCGCCTTCGACGACGAGATGACGGCCGATGCCGAGCCGACCGAAGACGCGGAGACGCCGGCAGCGGCTGCGCCGGCCTTCGAACTGGTGCCCATGGCCCCGGCCCTGGGCCCCGCCCGCCACGACGATGTGACGGTGATCCGCAATGCCACCGTGATGACGGCCAGCGATGCCGGCACCATGGAGAACGCTTCGATCCTGGTGCGCGACGGCAAGATCGCGGCGATCGGCACTGATGTCGACGCCCCGGACGGCGCCCATGTCATCGATGCGGCGGGACGCTATGTGACCCCGGGCATCATCGATGCTCATTCACACATCGCCGCCGAATCGATCAACGAGGGCTCCGTCTCGGTCTCCTCGATGGTCGGCATCGAAGACGTCATCGACCCGTACGACATCGCGATCTATCGCGGTCTGGCCGGTGGAGTTACTACGGCCAACGTGCTGCACGGTTCCGCCAACCCGATCGGCGGCAAGAACGCCGTGATCAAACTGCGCTGGGGTCAGGACGCGGACAGTCTGCTCCTGCAGGGTGCCCCGCCTGGGATCAAGTTCGCGCTGGGTGAGAACACCAAGCGCGCCCGTACTCCACAGCGCTACCCCAACTCGCGGATGGGCGTGAAGGACGTGATTCGTCAGGCCTTTCTCGAGGCACAGGCGTATCAGGCCGAGGGACGACGTTACGAGCAGGCGCTCGCCGATGGCGTTGAAGGTGTGATCCCGCCGCGACGTGACCTGAAACTCGAGGCGCTGGCGGAGATCCTGGAGGGCCAGCGGCTCGTGCACTCGCACTCCTACCGCGCCGACGAGATCCTCCAGCTGCTCCGTGCGGCCGAGGAATTCGGCTTCCGCATCGCCACGTTCCAGCACGTGCTCGAGGGCTACCGAGTTGCCGATGAGATTGCCGAGCACGGCGCTGGCGCCTCGACGTTCTCCGACTGGTGGGCGTACAAGGTGGAGGCCTACGAGGCCATTCCGCACAACGCGTCGCTGATGACCGACCGCGGGGTCCGCGTGTCGATCAACTCGGATTCCGGCGAGGAAATGCGCCACCTGAACCAGGAAGCCGCCAAGAGCATGAAATGGGGCGGCATGGGCCGCGAAGCCGCTCTCGCGATGGTCACGATCAACCCGGCGATACAGCTCGGCATCGACGACTGGGTCGGCTCCGTGGAGGTCGGCAAAGATGCCGATCTCGTGCTCTGGGCCAACGATCCCCTGTCGGTGTACGGGCGTGTGGACGCCACCATGATCGACGGGATCCTGTGGTTCGACCGCGAGCACGATGCTGCCGTTCAGGCCGAACGCGATGAAGAGAAGAAGAAGCTCATGGAACTCGAAGCAGCAGATGATTCCGACAAGCAGCCGAGACGTCGGCCCACCAGAGACTCCGCGACAGACCAGGAGGCAGGTCGATGAAGCGCCTCGCAATCTTCGTTGTTTCGTTGGCCGTGATCGTCAGTGTTGGGGCGGTTGCCCCGGCCGCTGCCCAGGAGGACGTCGTCGTCCTGCAGGGCGGCATGATCCACACGCTGGTGGAAGGCGCTGAGGTCATCGAAGACGGTGTGGTGGTGATCCAGGACGGCCGCATCGCCGCCGTGGGCGGCTCGGACACCGCGATCCCCGCAGGGGCGCAGGTCGTTGATGTCTCCGGACAGCATCTCTACCCGGGGTTCTTCGATTCTGTCACCCGTCTCGGTCTCACCGAGATCGGCGCGGTAGCCGTGACGTCCGACTTCAGCGAACTGGGTGACAACAACCCACACCTCGAAGCGGCCAGTGCCGTACATCCGGCAAGCGAGATCATTCCGGTAACACGCGCCAACGGCACGACCCACGCGGTCGCGGCGCCACAGGGCAACGGCATTTCGGGGCAGGGATCTCTGATCCACCTCGACGGCTGGACCGTGGAGGAGATGTTCGTCGAGAACGTCTACATGGTCGTCCGCTGGCCGAATCTGCAAACGCGCGGGTTCGACCGGGCAACCTTCACCGTGTTCAACCGCTCCTTCGCCGAAGCGAAGGAGGAGTACGAGACTTCGGTTGCCGATCTGGAGAAACTGCTGGAGGACGCACGCCGCTACGCCACCAGCGATGTCCGCGACGACCCGACGCAGCGGAACTTCAAGCTGGAGGCACTTGCCCCTGTTCTCAACGGTGATCAGCCGTTGCTCGTCGCCGTGAACAGCGAGCGAGGGATCCGCGACGTGATCGCGTTCGCGGAACGCAACGACGTGAAGGTCGTGATCGCCGGCGGCCGAGAGGCCTGGCGCATCGCCGACGAAGTGGCGGCCTCGGGAGTTCCCGTGATTCTCGGCGCCACGCAGTCGTTACCTTCCCGCGAGGACGACCCCTACGACGCGCCTTACGCGGCGCCAGGGAAGCTGCACGCTGCCGGAGTGAAGTTCGCGATCTCCACCTTCAACGCATCGGCCGCGCGCACGCTGCCCTACGAGGCAGCCACCGCGGTTCCCTACGGTCTGCCGGCGGAGGAAGCCCTGAAGGCGATCACTCGCTATCCGGCCGAGATCATGGGCGTGGCTGCTGACCTCGGCACGGTCGAGGCCGGCAAGATCGCCAATCTGTTCGTGGCCGACGGCGACCCGCTGGACATCGCCACACAGGTGACGCACGTGGTCATCCAGGGTCGGCTGATCGATCCGTACGACAACAAGCACGACAACTCGTACCAGAAGTACAAGGCACGACCGCGCCGTTGACGCGAGCCGGCTCAGTTCGGATGAAGGCGGCGCCGGCGGCGAGACTCCTCGCTGCCGGCGCTCTCCTGTCGGCAACGCTCGGAGCCTGCGCGCCGGCCGACCCGGATACCAGTGACACGGAACCGCCTGCACCACCAGTGCCCCAGAGCTTCGTGCGCGGCACCATCATTCCTGGCGACGACGTGCGCTTCCGCTCCTGCGACCAGGAGGGCGAACTACCGTTGCGGCCAGTCGACCTGTTCACTCGCAATCTGCTCGACGAACTCACGAGCTCCGGCGAACCGATCTACGCCGAGTTCATGGGCCGCGTCGGTGGCAGAGTACCGACGATGACCATCACGCGGTTGATGCACGCGGCGCGGGAAACTCACGGCTGCGCCGGAGCGGCGCCCGACTACGCGCTGCGCGCCCACGGCAACGAGCCGTTCTGGAGCGTAGAGATACGAGACGACACGGCAGTCTGGAGTACGCCGGAGAATCTCGACGGCCTGGAGTTCGAGATCACCTCACGCGAACAGGTTGGCAATGGCTGGCTGCTCCAAGCATCGACAGGGGAAACCGACCTCGGCATCTCGTTCGCCGGCACCCCGTGCCGAGACTCGATGGCTGATGCGTGGTTCGGCTACACCGTCCAGTTCGAAATCGACGGCGTCGAGTACCGCGGCTGCGGCCGTTCCGGCCGAGGCGCGTTCCGATGAAGCTGATGACCCGACTAACGCTCGCCGCGGCAATCGCGCTGTCCGTCGCGACTCCCAGCCCGGCCCAGGAGGACGCTTATCCCTGGCGAATGGAGGAAGTCGCGCCGGGGGTTTTCGCCGCGCTGCAGCCGGTGGAGAGCCGCTTCGACGATTCCAATTCCACGGTCATCATCGGCACCAATGAAGTTGTCGTGGTCGACACTCAATCTGACCCGGCCGCGGTGATGTCGCTCATCGACTGGATCGGCGGCGTCACCGACGCCCCGGTCCGGCTGGTGATCAACACGCACTGGCACGGCGACCACACCCAGGGCAACGCGATCTACCGCGACATCTACGGCGACGATCTGGAAATCATCGGCCACTCGAGCCTGGAGCAAGACGTACCGGAGCGCGCGGCGGCGTTTGTTCATGAGCGCACCGCCTACTACGACGCTGAACTCCCCGCCGCCTACAACCGCCTGGAACAGGGAGTGTTCCGCGATGGCACCCCGATGACCGACGACGACAAGGTGGAACAGGAGGCGACTCTGGCCCGCGCGGAGGGCTGGCTCGCCGCCAACCGTGGCGCGCGCTTCGTGGCTCCGAATCGCACCTACAGCATGCGCCAGCGCCTGCGCCGCGCCGGTCGCACGATCGACCTGATCCACTACGAGGGACACACCCGCGGCGACACCGTGGTCTGGCTGCCGCAGGACCACATTGCGCTCACAGGCGACCTGCTCGATGACCTTCCCTACACCGGCCACGGTTACCCCACCCCCTGGCGCGACGCGCTGGCGGCCCTGCGCGACATGCCCATCGAAATCACGGTTCCAGGCCACGGACCGGTGTTCCGCGATGGCAACAAGCTCGATGCCGTGCACGGGTTCCTGAATGATCTGATTGTCCAGGCAACGGTCGCCGCAGAAGCAGGGCAGTCGCTCCAGGCCACGGTGGATGGGATCGCCCTGGACTCGTGGCGCGATCGTCTCGCGAGTGACGACATCGCCGCCCGCTTCTTCGATCAGGCGCTGGGCGAGGCCGTCGAACGCGCCTGGCTCGAGGCGCGGGGCGAACTCGAGTAGTACGCCTCGGCAAGCCCGAAGCGCTATGCTCGCCCCCGCCCCTGATCTCGAGTCTGTCTCCTATCTCAGAAACGAACTGCCCGGTAATTGAATTCATGAAGTCACGCTCGCTCTTCGCCGCAGCACTCGTCGTCGGTCTGGCCGCCATCGTCTTCCTGCCCGCAGCGCCCGCTGCGCAGGAGCAGGCAGCTCCTACCGGATTCCGGCCCGATCGTGTGGCCGGACAACTGAGCTGCGAAGCGCAACTGATGGAACTGCCGCGCCCCGAGCAATTCCGCGAGCACCTGCGGATCATCACGCAGGATCCGCACCCCGCCGGGTCTGAGGCGCAGAAACGAGTCGGCCAGTACCTGATCGACGTGATGACCGCTGCCGGACTCGAGGTCGAGAGCTACCCGTACGACCTCTACCTGCCGCAGCTCACCGACGATGTAACGGCCGAGATCATCACTCCGGAACACATTGCCCTCTCTACCCAGGAGGGCGAACTTGCGGAGGACCGTTTCTCGGGTCATCCGGAGCTGCTCAACGGCTGGAACGCGTTTTCGGGCTCCGGCGACGTCACCGGCCAGGTCGTCTACGCCAACTTCGGACGCAAGGAAGACTTCGAGCAGTTGCTCGAGCTGGGCGTAGACATCCAGGGCAAAATCGTCATCGCACGGTATGGCGGCAACTTCCGCGGCTTCAAGGTGAAGTTCGCCCAACAGCACGGCGCCATCGGCGTGATCATGTTCAGCGATCCGGGCGACAACCTCGGGGTCGACGAGTATCCCGCTGGCCCGAACATGAACTCGACGACGATCCAGCGCGGCTCGGTGTTGACACTCGACTACACCGGGGACCCTCTCACCCCGTTCGAGCCCGCCTATACGCTCGATTCCGGCAAGGAGGTCAACCGGCTCGATCCGAGCGAGGTCGACCTGCACAAGATCCCGGTGTTGCCAATGGGCTACGGCGCCGCGCAACAGATCCTCGAACGCATGGAAGGCGAGGCGGCCCCGGAAGACTGGAGCGGCGGGCTACCCGTGACCTACCGGTTGGTGGGCGGCGAAGAGCTCACCGTGCGCGTGCGCGTCAACCAGCCGAAAGCGCTCACCCGGGCGGTGAACGTCGTCGGCACGATTCGCGGCACTGAACAGCCGGACGAATGGGTCATGTTCGGCTCGCACTACGACCCCTGGGGATTCGGCGCCATCGACCCGAACGGGGGCACCGCCATGTTGCTCACCATGGCCGAAGCCCTCGGCGAACTCGCGGCCAACGGTTGCGCGCCGCGACGCTCCATCCTGATCGGCCATTGGGACGCCGAGGAGTACGGCATCATCGGCTCGGCGGAATGGGTCGAGCAGTTCCGCGATGAACTCACCAGCAACGCCATCGCGTACATCAATGCCGACTCGGCTGTTTCCGGGCCCCGTTTCGGCTCGTCATCGTCGCCTTCGCTGAAAGGCCCGATCGTCGAGGCCACCAAGGCCGTCGCGCATCCGACCAACGGCCTCACCGTGTACGAGACGTGGTTGAGCGCGGGTTCGGAAGAGCGGGTCGAACCCGGCATGGGTAATCTCGGCGGTGGGTCGGATCACGTAGGTTTCTACGCCCACGTCGGAGTGCCCTCCGGCTCGCTCGGATTCGGTGGCAGCGGCGGCGTGTACCACTCCAATTACGACAACTTCGCCTGGTACGAGCGCTTCGGCGATCACGAGTTCATCTTCGGCCCTACCCTGGCACGCGTCAACGGCGTACTTGCCCTGCGGCTGGCCAACGCCGATGTCCTGCCATACGACGTGCCGCGCTACGCCCGAGACCTCGAGGTACACGCGAACACGATCAAAGATCTGGCCGCGGACGCCGGCATGGAGGCCGAACTGTCGGACCTACACGCTGCCATCGCGGAGCTGCAGACCACGGCCGAAGACTACGCCACCGCACGTGACGCCGCGCTGGTGGAAACCACGTTCCCGGCGGACGAACTGCGGGCGCTGAACGCAATGCTGATCGGCCTCGAAAAGTCCTTCATGCACGAGGAAGGGCTCCAGGGTCGCCCGTGGTTCCGCTCGCTGTACGCCTCACCCGATCCGTTCAGCGGCTACGCCTCCTGGATGCTCCCCGGCTTGCGCTACGAGATCGAGACCGACAACGAGGACCAGCTGGCCTTCTGGCAGGCGGTCTACGTCGAGGCGGTGAGCGAACTCACCGCACGGGTCGAGGCGCTACGCGCCGAGCTCGCCGGCGACTGAACTCCGAGGGGCCCGCGTTACTCCTCGGGGGAGTCCCCGAAGCCGGCGGGAAACACGAGCGGCAGGTCAAGCGGCAGACGGTACGCGGCAGCCTCCTGCTCATTGCGCACCACCACGATGTCGCCGTAGAGCGCGAAGGTGTTCCAAGTATGCCCGTCAATCGCCTGGATCTGGCCGAGCACGTTATTGCGACGCTCGGGCGAAGCCTCGACCATGACGAGCTCGCCGTCTTCGGTCAGCACCAGCACGACATCACCCACCAGCAGAATCTGACCGTGGTGATACCGGCCCGCCTTCCAGGCTCGCTCGCCGGTTTCCAGTTCAATGCATTCGAGAACGCCCTCGGATAGCCCGTAGACATAGCCGTCCTTGATCGCGGCATTGGTCAGTTTCGTCCGCATCACGCGCGCTGAGTTCCAGATGTTCTCCGGAGCGAAGGTCCCATCGCTCTGCGGCACCAGGCGGTACAGCGCGGCGCCGAGGCCGTAGCCCTTCGAAATGAAGACCTTGTCGGGCGGCACCGGCACGGCCTGCGACACGTTCGAGTCACCGGCTGTCAGGCCGGGCCACTCGAACTCCCACAACACGGTGCCTGTGACCGGGTCATGTCCGGACACCCAGTTCTGGTTGACCATCAGCACCTGCTCGACCCCTCCGAGAACGCCATAGCCCGGGGAAGCCATGCTGATGTTGTGGTTGCCGCTCTCCCACAGCACCTCGCCATGATCCTTCTGATAAGCCGCGACGGACACACGGCTGCCAACCGACCCTCCGACGCCCACTATGAGGCTGTCGCCCACGACTAGCGGCGACGTCGGCCTGCCGTAGGCCACGTTGAGGTCCTCTTCGGCAATCGAGATCCCGTAGTCGGCGAGCACGTCGCGCTCCCAGATGATCGCGCCCGTCGCGCCCTCGAGCGCGACGAGATGGCCACGTACACCCATCGCGTAGACGACTCCCTCGTGGATAAGCGGCGTGCTGCGCGGACCGGCGCCGCCGAGCACGTGATAGAACGCGCCGCCGATCTCACGGGCCCAGATCAGGTCGCCCGTCGCGACGTCGTAGAGGGTTACGAGTTCGCGCCCGTCACGCTCCTCGAGCGTCGCCGCAAGACCGTTGACCACCGCGTAGCCACCCCAGCCAGAGCCAATGGGCTGCTTCCACAACAACTCGGGCGGGGTCGTTGTCCAGTCGTGCGCCAGGCGCACGTTGTCGACGCGCATGTTGCGGTCGGATCCCAGGAAGCCAGCGAAATCGTACGGCGTCGTGGCCAGTAGGTCGATCGCCGCGCCGGCCGCGGCCGGTGCATCCGCGGTCGGCCCTGTAACTCCGCCGCCGCGCAGACCGAGTACCGGCACCATCTCACCGGAAAAGCCACGCACCTCCACAACCCACGGCAGCACGAACCCGGCAACGACCAGGCCGACCAGGCTGCCAAAGCGCAGTTTGGCGCCAAAGGCAGAGCCGAACACGAACCAGAGCACGCCGGAGATCGCCGCCAACAGCAACAACGCAAACGTCGCGACGTTGGTCATTCCGGAGTCGCCCATGTCGACCACGCGCCGCACTACGACGATCAGGACGAGTAGAACGGACCAGACTGCCCAGAGCCAGCGGGGCGGAAACGTACGACGTGCCATGGAAACCTCTCGTTGGAACAGCGGGGGGAACGGTCAGTATCAGACCCGATTGGCGTGGCGGTCAATGCCCGTGGCGATCAACCTGAGCGACAGCGTCCACGAAGTGGGCAAGGCGGGTCGGGTCCAGCTGTCCGTCTGTGCGCACTCCGCTGCATACATCGACGCCGAACGGCCGTACGGCGCGAATCGCCTCGCCGACGTTGTCGGCAGACAGGCCGCCCGCCAGGTACACCGGCCGATCGACAGCGGCGCGGATCCGACGGCTGAGATCCCAGTCGTGGGTGCGGCCGGTACCACCGAGCTCCTTGGTGGCCAGCCCGGGATTGCCAGATTCGAGGAGAATCGCGTCGACGTGGTGCGAAACCTCGATCGCCTCGCCGACCGACTCCTCGCCGGTCACATGGACCACCTGGACTATGGCGACGCCCGGCAGAGCCTCTCG
>JAJCXT010000036.1 GCA_029263295.1 Acidobacteriota bacterium
CGCCTGCGTCAATGCTGCGACCTCGCGGTCGTCGAGACCGCGCCAACGGATCGCCATCAGCAACGCCGCCATCTGGTAGTCGGGGACATCGTCGTCTACATACGCCGCGATTGCCCAGCGGATCTCGGCGGATGAGAGGCTCGCGCCGCTTTTCTTCGACTCGATGAGGTCCAGGAATCGCATCTCGTTCGCGGCCTCGGGCGGAGTAGGGCGGGTGGCACACTCGGACGGCGGGCAAGTGTAGCAGTCCATGGCGGGCCTCTGATGGGCCGCGCTGCAACGAGTCAGGCATTGTCATCGGCGTTCAGGGTTCGGCGACCGAAAAAGAGTTGCTCCGAACGGCGTTTGAGCGTGCTGGAGGGGCTGTGCTAGCCTAAGCGGAAGCTCCCTTGCAATCCCCACTAGAGCATTGTGGCGGCATCCCTGCCGCTACCCCTCGGGCACACTGTGAAGACTCGATTCTTACTGGCCCTCGTTGTGGTGTTTGCTGCAGCGAGCCGACTCGTCGCCGCCCCTCAGGATCTCGAAGTGCGCATCGTGGCGCCCGAGAACGATACGTACGTCACCGGGCAGGTGGTCATTCGCGCCGCGGTGTCGCTTGTCGGTGAGACTGCCCTCGCGCGTCTGACGTTCAAGGTCGACGGCGCGGTGTTGGGTGTGATCGAAGAGGCCCCGTGGGAGATCCCGTGGGATGCGGGCGATGAATTCGCGCAGCATGTGGTTGAGGTGGAAGTTGTGGACACCGCTGGGCGGCAAGCGACGGACCTCATCTTGACGCGCGATCTCGAGACGGCGGTCTTCCGTGCCGAGGTCAACGCCGTGCTCGTCTATGCCACTGCCGTGGATGGCCGCGGCCGTTACGTGGCCGGGTTGGAGCGCGACGATTTCGAGATCTACGAAGACGGCGAGAAGCAGGACCTCACCAATTTCTCGTCGGAACCGCGTCCCATGGTTATCGGCCTGCTGATCGACACCTCGGGCAGCATGCAGGGGGCCAAGTTCCAGCGCGCGCGCCAGGGGGCACTGGCTTTTATCGATCAAATCGGTCCTGCCGACGAAGCCTTCGTGATGTCCTTCGACTCGTTTCCGATGCTGCTGCAGGACCTGACCGGTAGTCACGCGCTGCTGCGTGAGTCTATCGGCGAGCTTGTCCTGGGCGGCGCGACAGCGATGAACCTGGCGGTCGTGGAAGGGGCGGATGTTCTCGCCGATCGTGCCGAACGACGAGCCCTCATCGTCCTCTCGGACGGCTATGACAGTACTGCCACGGTGACGGTCGATCAGGCCGTCGACTATGCGCGACGTATGGACACACGGGTGTATACCATCGGGATCTTCGGCGCCGAGGGCGGCGACCTCCGCGGCCGACGATCATTTGACAGTTTTAATCCCGGCGAAGATGCCCTACGCACTTTCGCCGACGGTTCGGGCGGCCGATCCATCATCCTCGCTTCCCTTGGAGAGCTTCTTGAGGCCTATGAAGACATCGCCAATGAACTCAAGAGTCAGTATGCGCTTGCGTACCGACCTTCCGAACCGGCCGAGCCCGGCGAGTGGCGCGAGATCGAGATTCGCGCCAAAGGTGCCAAAGAAGTCCGCACCAAGCCGGGCTACTACGGCGGCCAGTAGACAGAATGCCGGTCGCATAGTCCCCGTTTGGCGAGTGGCCGCGCTGGTCCTCGCGGGGTTACTCGCGGTGGCGCCGGTTGCCGAGGCGACCGTGCTGCGCGGCTTGACCGTTGGTCAGCTGCGCTCGCGTGCCGAGGCCATCGTCGAAGGCAAGGTGGTCGAGGTGCGGTCGCTGCGCACCGCCGGTCGCATCGAGACGATTGCTATCGTGCGCGTGCGACGGGTGCACAAGGGTGAGGTCGAGCGCCGTATCCAGGTCCGGGCGCTCGGCGGCGAACTGCGTGACCGCCGGATGGTAGTGCAAGGTGCGCCGACCTTCAGCAAGGGCGACACGGTTCTCCTGTTCCTGTACGGCGACCAAGGGTCGTGGCGGTCGGTGGGCATGTTCCAGGGCGTGTGGCACCTGGGCCCCGAAGGCGCCGTCGCGCGGGCCAGCGATTCGGGCGGAGCCTCGTTGCTCCGACCGGAAAGAGGCAACGCCGCAGTGGATCAGACAGAGCAATCTGTAGCGCGGCTTATCGGCCAGGGTGGTGCCCGATGAAGGGTCTGGCACGTCTCCTTCCGATCGGTCTGGCGGTGCTGTTCGTTGCCGTGGCGGCATCGCCGGCGCCCGGCTATGTGCCCAACACGGTTGACTTCGTGGATGGCGAAGCGGTGATTACCCACTGGTCGGCCGGCGACTTCCCGATTCCGGTCCGGGTGACCCCCGGATTGACCACCGATATCAGTGACGGCAGCGATCGCAGTGCGCTCGACTCGGCGTTGGCCACGTGGTCGAACGCCGCGGGCTCGAATGCGGCGGTGTTCGTCCAGCGCGAGCAGGATCTCGAGGCCGGCGTGGTCGATGGTCTCAACGCGATTGAATTCTCGAACGACCCGGCGCTCGATGGCTCACAGTTTGTGGCGATTACTTTCCTGCTGACTAACGGTGACGGCCGGATTCTCGAGGCCGACATGCTCGTGAACGATCGCGAGATCGGGTTCACGACGAGCGCGGGATCGGACGTCGGACTCGACCTCGAGACCTCGATGGTCAGGGAGTTCGGCAAGTTCCTCGGTCTCGCCAGTTCGCCGGTGGGTGGTTTCGAGTCGGATCAGACGATCGATGAGACCTCTGCGGTGATGTATGCCCTGCCGCGAGGAATCGGTGAGACAGCGCGCGCGCTGCGGGCCGATGACGTCGCCGGGATGCGTTCGATGTACCCGGACGAGGGCGCGTCCTTCGCTTCGATCAGGGGCACGATCACCCAGGGCGGAAGCCCCGTGTTTGGCGCACAGGTGGTGGCCTACGATCCGATCGAAGGCGTGATGGTCGGGGCGCTGACGCTTCCCGATGGCACGTTCCATATCGACGGTCTCCCCGCCGGGAGGTACCTGATGGAGGTGCTGCCGCTGACGGCGCCTGTCGTTCCGGCGAGGATTGGCGGCATCTACTCGGGCGACGACGTCGACACGAATTTCCAGCGGCAGTTCTTCGAAGTGACGGTGCGTCTCGGCGCCGGCCAGAACGCCTCCGGCTTGAACTTGGAGGTGAGCTAATGGGCGTCAACAGAGCGACCACGGGAGTGACTGTTCTGCTGTTGTTGGCCCTGATCCTGCCCGGACTCGCATTCGCGCAGGAGGCGGAGCAGGCAGAGGCTGACGGGCAGGCCGAGGCCGAGGGGACATCGCTGTACGACAACCCGGATGCCGGGTGGAAGGACCAGCGGTTCCACGTCGGTGGTTTCTACGGCAACCTCTCGGGCGGCACGTCGATGGGACTCATCGACAATGTGTTCTTCCGCACCCAGCTCAACATGGGCTCGGACAGCACCTTCGGGTTCCGGGCCGGCTATGTCCTTGCGTCGCGTTTCGACGTCGAGTTCGAGTACGGCAACGCCTCGCCTGGACTGATAGCCACCCTCACGGATCTCCAGGGCCAAGGCAAGACCGAGGTGCCGTTCTCGGACCTCGACATGACTTGGCTCACCGCCTCGGTGAACTACTCGATGATCGAGCGGACGCGTCGGGTGGTGCCCTATCTGACGCTCGGCCTCGGGGTCGTGTCGGTCAGTTCCGAGGATGAGGACATCGTGAAATCGCGCAAGCCGGGCCTGGTCTTCGGTGGTGGCGTCCGCGTCCGAATTGTCGACATGATCGCTCTGCGGGCAGATGCGCGGGGCCTTCGGTCGGGCTTCGGCTCGGGTCAGCAGGAAGGGGATCTTCCGGGCGTGTTCGTCGGCGACTTCAAGGCGTCGAACTTCATCTGGAGCGTTGGCCTGGACATTCGCTTCTGACGAATGGCTAGTGGTTCAGCCCGTTACTCTTCGATCGGCTTGACGCCGAGCAGCTCGGCGAGCCGCTCGACGACAGTCCGTTCGATAAGGCCCCGTGAGCGCAAGACGCGATAGTCGCCGTCGAAGCCCTCGATGCGCGTCGCCAGGTGTACGCGGACATTGCCCTGTGTGGTCGGTCGAACCGTGGCCGTGATCTTGTAGCGAGCGCTCGAGAAGGGATTCGGGTTGCCGACGTAGGCGACCTCGTCGAGATGATCGATGGGGTCGCCGGTATCGGTCAGCTCAATGTGTGCGCTTTCGAGCAGACAGGCGTCCGCCTCGAGCGTGTCTTTGTCCAGTGCCGAGCCGAGCAGGCGGACGGTGACGCGCAGTTGCGCGCAGGTTCTCGCGAGTTCGGCCGGGAAGATCACGACTGGATCGGGCTGCTGTACCTCGGGCTCGCGCCAGGTCACCTGACAGCCGAGCGGGGTCGTCACAGCGACCAGAAGGAGCGTGCCGGCCAGTAACGAGTGGTGGCGTCGGCGTCGTCCCATTCAGATCGTGCGCGGCCGTGGGGCCGCTAGCGGGCCTGGACGGGGTCGGCGCCCAGCTTGACCCCGATGGCGTCGAAAATACTGCGCTCTAACAGACCGTTCGAACGCAGGACCTGGTATCCGAATTCTTCGTTCACGTAGCCTTCGATTCTCGTCGACACGCGCACGCGGGTGCCCCCGTTACGCACGTCGCGCGTGGTGACCGTGAGCGTATAGCGGCCACCGATGAAGCCCCCGGCGCCCACCATCGCCACGCTTTTCAGGTGATCGATGGGGTCGTCGCCCTCATCTGGGAAGACGCTGAATTTCGTGTCGAGCAAGCACGCGGTGTCCTCGCGTTGCACGTCTTCCAGAGCCAGTCCGAGCGCTTGCACGACCTGCTCGGCGGCATCACATGTCGGCGCGAGTTCAGCGTCGAAGAACCGGTTCGTGTTGACCGGCTCGATCACGGGTTCGCGCCACGTGATCTGACACGCACCCGTTACCAGCAGCAGCGGGAGAAGTAGGCCACGCTGTGCGCCGCGACGAATTCGCATGTGTGATGTTCCGATCCAGGGGTTTGGGACGATTCGGGGTCAGGGATTCAGTCGATGTCTTCGTCGGAGCCACCACGCATGGCAGCCTTGAAGTTCTGAATACCGCGACCCAGGCCGGCGCCGACTTGCGGCAGCTTTCGGGCTCCGAACAGGAGCATCACGATGACCAGGATGAGTAGCAGTTCAGTGGGTCCGAGGGAGCCGAGCATCGGGTAATCCTCCTGAGATCCTCAATAGAACGATGATAGGCAATTGGCGGAAGTCAGGTCAACGACAGGACCTTCGTTCCTATGGTACGCGAAACGCTCAGGCGGCGGCGGTGCGGCCGCCACAGACGCGGCAAAGGGGCGTCCAGAGTACTCGTGAGTCAGTTCAGCACCCGCCCATCGGGGCCTCTGCGCGTGACGAGGGCGGCGTCCAGGTGTTCGAGGAGCGGGATGGAGTGCTTGCGGCTCAGTCCGGTCCAGGCCTTGAAATCGCCGATCGTAAAGCCCGCGCCGGCCTCGACGCGCGAGCGCAGGTCCGCTACGAGATCGTCGATAGCACTCTGGGCGACGACGTACTGGTCGGTGATACGGGTCAGGTGACCCTCGCGCAGGGCAAGGTGGAAGAGTTCTCGTGCGAGTGTCGGGTCATCGCTGGCTCTGAGGATCTCGTCCACGGTTGACGGCGCCAGTTGCCCACGGTTGAACGCCTCGAGGAGTCGGCCCCGTACCTTGGCAGCGTCGCCGGACACGGCAACTCGATGGTCACCGAGGGCGACATAGGCTCCCCGAACGGCAACCAGCCCATCGCCCGCGAGTTCGTTCAGCACGGCCGTCAGGATAGCGTCGGGCAATCCTGCGGCGGCTGCGCTCCGCAAGCCCTCCTTGTCCATGCCCGGCCGCAGAGGGTTGGCCTCGTGATAGGAGGCCAACGCGGCTAGGACGTCGGCTACCACGCGGTCGAGGACCCCTCGGGCCACCAGATGGCGTGGCGCGCCGGGGAGCACGGCGATCTCGCCGTCTGTCAGGAGCGCGTTGAGGCTGGCGGTGAAGGACTCGGCGTTGCGCCCGGATCGTCGGGCCAGGGCGAGCTCCCCGAGCCCGCGGTCGCCCGCCGCCAGAACCCACCGACGGAGCTTCTCGGTATCTCCGACACCGTCGAGTTGCTGGATGGACTCGGCGGCTGCGAGTCCCCGACGTCGCTTGCCAGGGTGCACGTCAAGAACTTCCGCCCCAGCGATCGTGACCAGGGGGGAGTAGCGGCGCAGCACGACGCGGTCGCCAGGTACAGCGGGGTAGCGAGCTTCGAGCCGGAGCTGACAGTACGCAGAATCGCCCGCAGGCACGTCGTCGCCAGTGATCAGGGCCACCCGCGCTAGCAACTCCGCGGCGCCGTGGTGAAAGCGCACTCGCTGCAAGTGCTTCACGGTGCATCCGGGTAGGGTGTCGAGGCGAACGTCCAGGACGTGCGCCGCCTCCAGTTCTCCTGGTCGGGCGAGCACCATCCCGCGCGACAACTCGTCGGTCTGAACCCCGTGCAAATTGAGTGCGACGCGCTGTCCCGCGGTTGCGTGCTCGGCCGGCGCCCCGTGCACCTGCAAGCCTCGGACTGTCACCGTGCGATCTCCCGGAAGGAGATCGAGCTTGTCACCCGTTTCTATGTCACCGGCCAGGAGCGTGCCGGTGACGACGGTGCCGAACCCGCGAATCGTGAAGACACGGTCGATCGGCAGGCGTGTCGCGGCGGCCGTCGTGCGTGCGGGCTGCGCCAGCAGTACCTCGGCCAGGGCCCGTCGCAACTCATCCAGCCCCGTGCCTGTCATCGCGCTCGTGCGGACCACCGGCGCGTCCTGCAACGAGGTGCCTTCCAGCAGGTCGGTTACCTCGAGTTCGGCCAGTTCGGCGAGCTCCTCATCCACAAGGTCGCACTTGGTCAGAGCCACTACGCCGCCACGGATTCCCAGCAGCTCGCATATCGCCAGGTGTTCACGAGTCTGGGGCATGACCGATTCGTCAGCCGCCACGACGAGAATCACAGCGTCGATTCCACCCACGCCGGCCAGCATGTTCTTCACGAAGCGTTCGTGGCCGGGAACATCCACAAAGCCGATGTGGAAGCCTCCGAACTGGCTGTCGGCAAAGCCGAGATCGATCGTTATCCCTCGCTCTTTCTCCTCCTGCAGGCGATCGGGGTCGGTCCCGGTCAGTGCCTGGACGAGGGCGCTCTTGCCGTGATCGATATGTCCCGCGGTTCCGACGATTCGGTAAGGGGCAGCGGCATTGTTGTTCGGGTCGGACACTGATTTGAGTGGCTTGTGGGGGTAGGGGGGCGAGGCTAACCTGTTCTCATGCGTGAAGCCGTAATCGTATCTGCAGTCCGCACTCCGAGTGGCAAGCTCATGGGTGCGTTGAGTTCGTTCACCGCGCCCCAACTGGGCGCTCTTGTTGTCCGCGAGGCCGTCCAGCGCGCCGGACTCGCCCCCGAGGATATCGACGAGGTCATCATGGGCCAGGTGGTCCAGGCGGGCACTGGACAAAACCCTGCGCGCCAGACGGCGCTGGGGGCTGGGTTGCCGCCTGCGGTTGCCGCCCTGACGCTCAATAAGGTCTGCGGTTCGTCGCTCAAGGCGGTCGTACTCGCGGCGCAGGCGATCAAGCTGGGCGACGCCGATCGCATCGTGGCGGGCGGCCAGGAGAGCATGAGCAAGGGGCCGTATCTGTTGCCCAAGGCGCGCGTCGGCTATCGGCTCGGCCATGGCAAGATACTCGACGCCACGGTTCATGATGGGCTGTGGGACGCGTACAACGACTACCACATGGGTTGCACGGGAGAAGTTGTCGCGGAGCGCTTCGAGGTGAGCCGCGAAGAACAGGATGCCTGGAGTCTGCGTTCGCACGAGCGGGCCGCGGCCGCGGCTGACGCCGGCGAGTTCGATACGGAGATCCTGCCCGTCTCGGTGCCGCAGCGGAAGGGCGATCCGGTCGTATTGAGCCGTGACGAGTCGATTCGTGACGACACCTCCCTGCAGGCGCTCGGCAAGCTCCGCCCCGCTTTCGACCCCGAGGGTTCCGTCACAGCCGGCAACGCTCCCGGCATCAACGATGGCGCCTCGGCGGTCTGTGTGATGTCGGACGAGGAAGCCGAGTCGCGAGGTATCGAGCCGCTCGCGCGAATCGTCGCCTACGCGACCAGCGGTCTCGAACCCGAACTGGTGATGATGGCGCCGGTGAAAGCCGTCGAGATGGTGCTGGACAAGACCGGTTGGAACCGCGATGAGGTCGATCTGTTCGAGTTGAACGAGGCTTTCGCCGTGCAGTCGGTCGCGGTGGTTCGCGAACTGGGCATTGATCCTGAACGCGTGAACGTGCGCGGCGGTGCGGTGGCTCTCGGGCACCCGATCGGAGCATCCGGAACTCGAATTCTGACCACCCTGCTGTACGCGCTCCGCGATCGTGGCGCGAAGCGGGGCATCGCCGCCATGTGTTTGGGAGGTGGCAACGCGGTCGCCATGGCGGTGGAGCGCCTCGGCTAACTGGTACTGAGATTCTCCCGCAAACCGATAGGAAGGCGAATGGAGATCAAGAAGATCGGCGTGGTAGGTGCGGGCACGATGGGCGCCGGAATCGCCCAGGTCTGTGTCGGCGGTGGGTTCGAAGTCGTCGTACGCGAGGTCGCTGAGGAGTTCCTCGAGAAGGGGCTGGCGCGGATCCATAAGGGCATCGACAAGTGGGTCGAGAAGGACATCGTCGACGCAGCGGCGGCGGAGGGCATGAGGACCGCACTGCGCGGAACGACCGACCTGGCGGATCTCTACGATTGCGATCTCGTGATCGAGGCGATCATCGAAGACCTCGATGCCAAGACGCAGGTCTTCCAGCAACTCGACTCCGGGTGCGGCGAGGGCGCCATTCTGGCATCCAACACTTCGTCGATCTCGATCACGCGTCTGGCCGCGGCGACCAGCCGGCCCCAACAGGTGGTCGGCATGCACTTCTTCAATCCCGTGCCGCTGATGAAGCTGGTGGAGATCGTCCGTGGCGAGGCGACGTCGGACGAGGTTCACGACGCCATAGACCAGCTTGCCCGCGGCCTGCAGAAGACCCCGGTGACGGTCGCTGACGTTCCGGGATTCGTGTCGAACCGGGTGCTCATGCCGATGATCAACGAGGCCGTTTTCTGTCTGCAGGAGGGGGTGGCCACCGCCGAGGACATCGATACGGTGATGCATCTGGGGATGGCGCATCCAATGGGGCCGTTGCGCCTGGCCGACCTGATCGGGTTGGATATATGTCTGGCGATCATGGAGGTTCTACATCGGGGGTACGGTGATTCGAAGTACCGACCGTGTCCGCTCTTGCGGCGCAAGGTCGACGCTGGCCACACTGGACGCAAGGCGGGCCAGGGCTTCTACTCGTACTGAGCGCGGAGCGGTGACGCTGTTGAGGCTTGGCGGCGCGCTCTTGGCGCTGTGGGCGGTAGGTGGCGTCGTGGGTGCGGCGGCGGGGAGCGCCCAGGAGGACGCTGTCGCCAGTCGTGCCTTGGACCTGCGCGCCGAACTCGATCGTCTCGCCAGCGAGCGTGCCACTGTGGTGCGCGACTTCGAGGCGGCCGACGTGGAACTGGCGCTGCGGCGACAGCAGTTGCAGATTCTGCAGCAGCGCGGAACGGTGCTGGCCGCCGAGAACGAGGAACACGCGGCACGGCTCGACCAGCTTGAAACAACCCTGATCGGGGGGCGGGAGCAACTGCGGCGTCGGGTCGAGGTGCTCTACCGTGTCGGTCCGCTTTCCTACAACCGGTTACTCCTGACCGCCGACACGAGCCAGGAAGCGCTGATTGCCTACCAGATCGTGACCTATCTGGCGGCGCGAGATCGCGACCTCGTGGGTGAGATTCGAGGAACTTTGGCCGAGTTGCAGGTGACGCGAACCTCGCTGGCGGACACCGTCGAGCGTCTCGCCGCTGTGGAGTCCGATACGGAGACCGCGACGATCGCGCTCGCCAGCCAGCAAGAGGAGCGGCAGCGACTCCTCTCGAGGATCGATCGCGAGGCCGAGGCCCAGCGGATCGCGCTGGACAGCGCCGTGCGTGCCGAGCGGGAGCTAGCCGGCACGATGACCGAACTGGCCGAGAGCGATGCCGTTACTTCGAACTTCCGTGACGCGCGCGGTGCGCTGCCGTGGCCGGCCCAGGGCGACGTGATGACGGGGTTCGGCCGTCAGCGCCACCCAATTTACGACACCTACACCGTTTCGCGGGGCATCGAAGTCAGTGCACCTGCCGGTGATCCAGTGACCGCCGTGCACAGCGGCAAGGTCGCCTTCGCCGATTGGTACAGCGGTTACGGATTGCTCGTGATCGTCGACCACGGGAGCGACTACTTCACGTTGTACGGACACCTTTCGCAGGTGGCGGTTGGCGTGCACGAGCGCATCGAGGCCGGTCAGCTGATCGGCAAGGTGGGGGAGACGGGTTCCCTGACGGGCGCGAACCTCTATTTCGAAGTGCGTGAGGGCGCGGACGCCCTCGATCCGACAAGCTGGCTCGAACGCCGGTAGACGGGCGAGTTGACTCCTGCGGGTCGGCCTCTATGAAGCAGCCTCGTTGAGCAGCTCTTTGAGGTTCTTCGAGCGCAGAGGATGGCGCAGCTTGCGCAGCGCCTTACCCTCGATCTGGCGGATGCGCTCGCGAGTGACGCTGAAGTACAGGCCAACCTCTTCGAGCGTGAACTCGCGCTCTTCGCCGATGCCGAACCTCATGCGAAGAACCTTCTCCTCGCGCGGCGTCAACGTCGACAGGACCTTGCGGGTCTGATCCGACAAGTTCTTCGACAGCACGATGTCCAGGGGTGAGACCACCTGGTCGTTCTCGATGAAGTCGGCTAGCGAGGAGTCGCCGTCGCCGTCGCCGATGGGCGTCTCGAGCGACAAGGTCTTCTTGGCGGCCCGTAGGACCTCCTTTACCTTGTCGACCGGCATGTCCATCTCATCGCCGATCTCCTTCGGCGTTGGCTTGCGGCCGAGCAACTTGAAGAGCCTGCGCGAGGTCTGCGAAACCTTGCGAATCGTCTCGATCATGTGCACCGGTACGCGAATCGTCTTGCCCTTGTCGGCAATGGCACGCGTAATCGCCTGGCGAATCCACCAGGTGGCGTAGGTCGAGAACTTGTAGCCCTTCTTGTAGTCGAACTTCTCGACGGCCTTCATCAAGCCGATGTTCCCTTCCTGGATCAGGTCGGAGAACGGCAGGCCGTAGTTGACGTACTTCTTGGCAATCGAGACGACGAGACGCAGGTTGGCCTGGGTGAGTTCACTCTTGGCCCACTCGACCTGCTGGTCTGCATCCTCGATGGAACGGAGGTAACGGCGGAGTTCGTCGCGGCCGAGCAGATGGGTGTCTTCCAGCTCGCGTACGCGCTCGAAGTCCTTGGCGTGATTCGCCACGGCCAGCTGCGCCATCAGGCGGCGCATGCGCACGATGCTCTCGTCGAGGAAGTCCTCCGCCGGCTTGAGCTCCTCGACCTTGGCAACGATCTTGGACTGTGTCTGGATCAGGTCGAGTCGCGCGCGGAACTCTGTTTCCTGGCGCAGGTTGCGCTTCAGCTTGCCGCGCGTCTGGCGGACGTACTTGAGCTGGTTCTTGACGGAGCGTACGACTCGGCGAATCTCCTTGATGGCGACCTTGTCGTCTGCCTCGCTGAACCCCGCGGCCAGTGCGGTGATCGGCAGCGTCCCATCGTAGATCGAGGGTACCAGCTCCATGAGATAGTCCGTCGAGATTGGGCAGTTGAGCACGGCCTTTACGCGGTTCTCGAGCCCTTCCTCGATGGCGCGCGCAAGGCGAATCTCGCCCTCACGGTCGAGGAGCGCCTTCTCGCCCATCTCGCGGAAGTAGATCTTGATGGGGTCGTCCAGATCTCCGGCCCCAGGTTCGTAGCGCTTCGACGAGGAAGCCTTCTCGTCTTCAGCGAAATCCTCGCCGGCCTCCTCAGGGTCCTCCGCGACAACCTTGATCTCCATGCCTTCGAACATGGACGCCAAGTGTCTACGGTTGATCTCAGGGTCGGCTCCCTGCGGGAGCAACTCGTCGATCTCTGCGTGCGTGAGGTAGCCGCGTTTCTTGCCCCGTGCAATCAGGGCCTGGATGTCCTCGACCTTCTCGTTTGCCATGCGGTTATGACTTACCTAGAATCCGGAGTTCGTGGACAGTGGGCGGGCACAGTCGTTCGCTCTGAAGGCAGACGGCCCCCACTGGGAGTTTGTCAAGTGTGCCGGACGGGAGCAATACGTGCAAGTCGATTCTAGCCTGCCACAGAGCGCTCGTTCGCAAGAACTCGAGGCGCGTCTGCGAGCGGCGATCCAGCGGCAAGGGCCGATCACGTTCGCTCGATTCATGGAGCAGGCCCTCTACGACCCGGAGCTCGGCTACTACGGCGCTGGCCCTCTTCCTTGGGGCGCTGACGCGGACTACGTGACGGCTCCGCAGGTTCACCCAGCACTCGGGCAGAGTATCGCGACGCTCGCCATTGAGCTCGATGGGGTGCTCGGGAGGCCGGCGCCGTTCACTCTGCTCGAGGTCGGGAGTGGTAACGGCCAGCTGGCGCGGGCCGTGTTGGCGCAGATCGAAAAGAGCGCACCCGCGCTGTGGGAACGGTTGAGTTTCGCGAGCGTCGAGCGCGGCACGGTGGCGCGCGCCGTTCAGGAGGACCTGCCCACGCCAGGCGCGGGTCTGAACATTAGCGATGAACTGCCGGCGCCTGGTGGGATGTTGAGCGGCCTGGTGTACGCCAACGAACTGTTCGACGCTTTCCCCGTCCATCGGGTCAAGCAGACAAGCCAGGGCCTCGTGGAGGCACACGTTGCCGTTGCGGCGGAGGGGCTAGTCGAGTGCTATATGGAGCCCTCGACCACTGCGCTCGCCGGATACCTCGAAGCCAACGATGTCGTGCTGGCGGACGGCCAGGTTGGCGAGGTGTGCCTGCAGGTGGACCCCTGGCTTGGGAGAGTGAATGAGGTGCTCGGCGCCGGAGGTCTTCTTGCGGTGGACTATGGACACTCCACGACCGCGCTCTACGGGCCCACGCGAATGTCGGGGACGCTCGTGGCGCAGCAGCGTTTCGCACTCTTCGATGAGGTGCTCGCCTGCCCTGGAGACCGCGACCTGACGGCGCACGTGGACTTCGGTAACTTGCGCCGGGTGGGCGAGGGGCTGGGCCTACAGTGGGCGGGGCGCTGCAGCCTGCGTGTGTTTCTGATTGGTATGGGGGCCACCGCGGACCAGGAGAAGCAACCGCTCGAGGCGCGCATGGCGTTGCGGCACCTGCTGGTGTCCGAGATCGCCGACTCGCATAGTGTGGCGTTCCTCCACAAGGGGCTCGGCGACGGGGCTCCGAACTTCGGTAGGGAACGGCTGGATACTCTCGTCTGAAGCTTGATGCCTACTCGCGGCAGGCGCGTGCTACCGTCGCCCTTGCTCTGACAATCCGGCGCCAAGCTGATCGATCGACGCCAATCGATCGACCCCGAGGAACTCCTGATGAACGAAGTACGATTCGCCGCTCTGCTACTTGTTACGGTGGTGCTCACGGTGAGTCTCGCCGGCGGCACGCCCGCATTGGCGGTAGCGGAGCCAGGTGTTACTCAGAGCGCCGACGCGGTTCAGTACGGGCGCCTGGCGATGGGCACGCACGGCGCTGTCGTAAGCGTCGATGGGCATGCCACGCGGGTTGGCCTCGATATCTTGCGCGCTGGGGGCAACGCGGTCGACGCAGCCATCGCCGTGGGGATGGCGCTCGCCGTGACCCATCCACAGGCCGGTAACCTCGGTGGTGGCGGTTTCATGGTGGTCTATCTGGCCGACGAGGATCGCTACACGACGCTGGACTTCCGCGAAATGGCACCGTCCGCGGCGAACGCCGGGATGTATCTGGGCGAAGACGGCCGGCCTGTGCGCGGCCTGAACTACGTGGGGTGGAAGGCTGTCGGTGTGCCGGGCACGGTCGCGGGATTCGAGGCTGCCCATCGGTGGGGTCGTCTCGATTGGGCCGACCTGATTGAGCCGGCGATAGACTTGGCCGCCCGGGGGTTCTGGGTGGATCCTTACCTGGCGGGCTCTTTCGCGCGGGTGGCGCCGACGTTCCGACGCTACGAGGGCAGCGCGCAGGCGTTCTTGCACGGTGACGGCAGTTCGTACTCGGCGGGTGAGAGATTCGTGCAGCCCGACCTGGCGTGGTCGCTGCAGCAGATCGCCGACGGCGGGGCGGACGCGTTCTACCGCGGTCCGATCGCCGATCGCCTAGTGGAGGCGATGGAGGCGAACGGTGGTCTCATCACAGCGGCGGACCTCGCCAGGTATGAACCCATCGAGCGCGAGCCCGTGCGTGGGACCTACCGCGGCTGGGAGGTCATTTCGATGGGGCCGCCTTCCTCGGGGGGGACGACCCTCGTAGGGATGCTCAACATCCTCGAGAACTTCGACATGGCGGGCCTCGACCCGGCCGGTGCGCCGATCGCGCATATGCTCATCGAGTCGATGCGCCAGGCCTACCTGGATCGTGCTACCTATCTCGGCGATGGCGATTTTCAGGAAGTGCCGGTGGAATGGCTAACCTCGAAGGCGAGAGCCGCGGAACTGGCGGCCGCCATACCCGCCGGCGAGGCACGTCGCAGCGCTGACCTTGGGGCCGCTATTCTGACGCCACCGGAGTCGCCTGAGACCACGCACTACTCGGTGATCGATGCCGAGGGTAACGCCGTCTCGATTACGTACACGATCGAGGCGGGCTTCGGTGCCAAGGTTGTCGCACCGGGCACGGGGTTCCTTCTCAACAACGAGATGGGGGATTTCAACGCGTGGCCTGGCATGACTGACACGCGTGGTTACGTCGGGACCGAGCCGAATCGGATCGCGCCTGGCAAGCGGCCGCTGTCCTCGATGACGCCGACCATTCTGGCGCGCGAAGGAAAGCCGGTGGCTCTGCTGGGTTCACCGGGTGGCAAGACCATCATCAATACGGTGCTGCGGTTGATCGTGAACCTCGTTGACTTCGAGATGGACCTGGCCGCGGCGGTCGACGCGCCGCGTGTCCATCATCAGTGGATGCCTGACTTGGTTCGCCTCGAAAGCGGATTCCCCGCGGCGATCGCCACCGAGCTGCGAGACATGGGGCACTTGCTTGGCCCAGGCCGGACGCAGGGTGACGCCCATTGCATCTGGATCTATCCCGAGGGTGCGCGATTGGCGGTGGCCGACAGGCGCCGGTCGGGCGCCGCCGCGGCGTACTGAAACCGTCCGGCTACGGTTTCGCGGCGGCGTAGCGTGCCGCGATGGTCGGGATGAGGTACTCGCCGAACGCAGCATCGAGGTCGAAGCGCGGCGCCAGGCCCCAGTCGGAGCGAGCCGCGGAGTCATCTACCCGCTGCGGCCAGGAATCAACGATGCGTTGCCGTCTGTCGTCGACGGTGTATCCGATCTGCGCCTTCGGGAACTCCTGCAGCACCAGCGACCTGATGGCATCAGCCGTCGGGGCAAAGGCCGTGAGGTTGTACACGGTCTGAGTTAGCTGTTGCCGTGGGGCCGCGCAGAACGCCAGGATCGCGTCGACGGCATCGGGCATCGCCATGAAGGGGATGCGGGTGTCCGGCCGGACGAAACACTCGTAGGGCTGACCCTGTGCCGCGGCGTGGATCATCTCCGGGGCGTAGTCGCTGGTGCCGCCCGAAGGGAGTGTGTGGGCGCTGATCAACCCGGGGAAGCGGAGCGACCGAAAGTCAACCCGCCCAGCCTGCGGCTCGGCGTCGAGTTGCTTGTAGTGATGGGCGTAGTAGCGGCCGAGGTGCTCGCAATACAGCTTGTTGCAGCCGTACATGGTGGTGGGCAGCGTGTGCTGGGCCTCGCGCCAGCCCGAATCGGGTGCTTCGATGTCCGCCGGGATGCCATAGGCGGCGATCGAACTCGGGTAGAAGAACGCCACCGTCGAGCCGTGACTGCGAGCCTGTCCCGCGGCGAACTCGAGCAGGTTGAGTGTTCCGCGCACGTTCACCTCATGGGCGGCGACGGGCGTGTATTCACAGCGCGTGGATAGCAGGGCCGCCAGATGGAATATGCGATCGACGGCGTACTCGGCCTGGATCGCGTCCAGCAGAGCCTGATCGAGAATCGACCCGGTAAACGCGCGTGTCACCTTGGCGTCGAGATCTGGCTCGAGGGGGCGTAGGTCGACCGTGATGGTCGCCTCGCTACCATCGGCGACGAGGTGGTCGACGAGGGCGTGGCCGATTTCACCGGCGGCGCCGGTGATGAGGACGACTGGCTTGCGCATGCAGCGACAATGCGAGGCGCGACGGGCGCTGTCAAGACGTTCTGGCGCGCCGCAACGCGAGGAAGATAGACGGGCCGGTCGGCGCAGCCCTCGACCGACGGCGGGAGGCAGCCCCCGGCCCCGACCGGCCCGTCGATTTCTGCCGCGGGCTTGCGATCAGCCCGCTCAAGAATGGCAACGCGGTGAGCAAGGCCGCCGCCCACCCCAGTGCGGCCCGCTCACCGCGTTGCACTACGTCTCGATTAAGCGACTCGGGTCAGGAACATCCCGACGTTGAACCGCAGTTCTGGCACTTGTGACAATTACCGTTGACTACCATCAGGGATCCACAGTCCGGGCAGGTCGGTGCGTCAGTCGGAGAGACGAACGCTACCGCTACAGGGGGAGCTGCGGCTGGCTGGGCCTCGTTGTCGCCGCCGCCGGCCGCGCTAACCGCCTCGATGGACTGCTCGGGCGCTGCGATCAGCCCGATCTCGACCTTCTCCTCTTCGCTGAGGAAACGGTTAGCCATCCAACGGAAGATGTAGTCGGTGATCGACTTGGCGAACGGAATCTCCTGATTGCCGGTGTACCCGGAAGGCTCGAAACGAGCGTTCGAACACTTTTGCACCAGGAACTTGAGCGGCACGCCGTACTGCAGCGCGAACGAGGTCATGCTGGCGAAGGAGTCCATGAGCCCGGAGATCGTCGATCCCTCCTTGGCCATGGTGATGAACACTTCGCCGGGCTTGCCATCCTCGTACAGGCCCACAGTTATGTAGCCCTTGTGCCCGGCAATACCGAACTTGTGGGTGATCGAGTGGCGCTCGTCGGCCAGCTTGCGCCGCACGGGGCCCGCGACTACGACCTCAGGCCGTTTCTCGCGCTTGCCCTCAGCGCTGGTCGCCAGTGGCTGCGCCATCTTGCTGCCGTCGCGATAGATCGCCACCGCTTTGATGCCGAGCCGCCATGCCTCCATGTAGGCATCGCCGATCTCTTCGACCGTCGACTCCGACGGCATGTTCACCGTCTTCGAGATGGCTCCGGAGATGAACGGTTGGGTCGCGGCCAGCATGCGGATATGCCCCATGTGGTGAATCGACCGCTCGCCGGCAGGGGCGCGGAAAGCGCAATCGAAGATCGCCAGGTGCTTGTCCTGCAGCTGATCCGCACCTTCGATCGTGCCGACCTCATCGATGTGCGCGACGATGCTCTCGACCTGATCGGACGTGTAGCCGAGCTTCTGAAGCGCTGTTGGTACCGACTCGTTGACGATCTTCAACGTACCGCCGCCAACCAGACGCTTGTGCTTCACGAGCGCCAGATCTGGCTCCACGCCAGTCGTGTCGCAGTCCATCATGAAGCTGATCGTGCCCGTGGGTGCCAGCACCGTCGCCTGAGCGTTGCGGTAGCCGTGCTCCTCGCCGAGCTCCACCGCGCGGTCCCAGACCTCGCGGGCTCCACGGGCCAGTGATGCCGATACCTGCGATTCGTCGAGGTCATACGCGGCGTCGCGATGCATCCGCATGACGCCGAGCATGGGCTCCTCGTTCTCCTGATAACCCGCGAACGGCCCCTTCACCGTGGCGATGCGAGCGGACTGGGCATAGGCCTCGCCGGTCATTACGGCGGTGAGTGCGGCAGCCTGCGATCGACCCGCATCGGAGTCGTAGGGCAGGCCCTGGTGCATCAGCAGTGCGCCGAGGTTGGCGTAGCCGAGACCGAGAGGCCGATAGTCGTGCGAGTTCTTGGTTACCGATTCGGTCGGGTAGTCGGCGTAGCCCACGACAATCTCCATCGCGGTGAACGTCGTCGCTACTGCCCGTCGGTAGCTGTGGACATCGAACGTGCCGTCTTCCTGGAGGAACTTGAGCAGGTTGAGGGACGCGAGGTTGCACGCCGTCTCATCAAGGAACATGTACTCGGAGCACGGGTTCGAACCGTAGATACGATCGGTCGCCTTACAGGTGTGCCAGCGGTTGATCGTGTCGTCGAACTGCATCCCGGGATCGCCGCAATGCCATGTTTCGTATGCGATCTTGCCCATCAGGTCGCGAGCGGGGATAGTCGAGATCGGCTCGCGGGCGACGCGCCCCAGCGTCTGCCAGTCCTCGCCGCGCTCTGCTGCCTGCATGAACGCGTCTGTCGCGCGCACGGAGTGGTTGGCGTTCTGGAAGAACACAGAGCCGTAGGCCTCGCCGTCGAGGGCCGGGTCGTAGCCCGCCTCGATCAGCGCCCATGCTTTGCGCTCTTCCGAACCCTTGCACTCGATGAACTCCACGACGTCGGGGTGGTCGACATCCAGAATGATCATCTTCGCTGCACGCCGTGTCTTGCCACCACTCTTGATCACGCCGGCGAAAGCGTCGAAGCCCTTCATGAACGAGACCGGACCGGAGGCAATGCCACCGCCGGAGAGCTGTTCCGCGGAACCACGCAGCCGCGACAGGTTCACGCCAGCGCCCGAGCCCCACTTGAAGATGAGTCCCTCGGTCTTGGCGAGATCCAGAATCGACTCCATGGTGTCGTCGACGTGGTTGATGTAACAGGCCGACGCTTGCTGCCGCTCGCCTTCAACGCCGAGGTTGAACCAGACAGGCGAGTTGAAGGCCACGTACTGGTGCAGGAGCAAGTGCGTGAGCTCTTCCGAGAACACCTCGGCGGACTCGTCGCTATCGAAATAGCCGCCGTCGATGCCCCACTGGGTGATGCGCCCGACGACTCTGCCGATGAGTTGTTTCAGGCTGGTCTCGCGTTCTGACGTGCCCATCTGGCCGTGGAAGTACTTCGAGGCGACGATGTTGGTCGCCCGCTGACTCCAGAACACGGGGAACTGCACTTCCCTTTGTTCGAATACGATCTCGCCCGTGTGGCGCTCGATCAGCGCGTCGCGCTGTTCCCATTCGACCGCATCGTATGGGTGAACGCTATCCGTCGAGAAATAACGCGAGAAGCTCAGTCCGGATGGGCTTGCTTCGCCTTCCGTCGAGCCTGGTGTGCTCTGCTGCTCACGAGTGGGCGCAGACGCGCTCTTGCCGGGATCGGCAGCGTTTGAGGTGCTAGAACCGGGAGGTTGGTTCTTCTCTGGCGGCATGGAGCGTTCTCCGAGGTTAGGGGCGCATCACGGCGGGTCTCACAGCGCTGCCGGGAGGATGGCGGCGCAAAGGCTCCCTACTTGTACTGGCTGACTTGGGCATAGTCAAGACGGACACCACAAGATGTGGGGTGTCCGTCTTAACAGGCCTACGAGATAGTGTGGAAAACGTGTTGAAAACGCCCGGGGGGCATAAACCGCGTGGAGACAGGGTGTTCAGCGGCTGCCGTGTTCACCGGCAGCGGAACTTTGTTCGCCTTACGGCGAAAACGGGGCGTAGCACTGTGTGCATAAGTTCCGTCGATTTTTTTGGCCGGAACCGCTCAGTGTCTCCCGGTGGGAGCGTCCATTGCTCGTTTTGTGCTGCCGATGGGCTTGTTTTCCGCGCCCGCGCACTGTGTTATGTTGGCCGCTCGAATGAAGCGACGAATGTTCCGAAGCCCATCACCAGAGACCGAACGTCGTAGGTAGGAGAGAGCCAGGATGACCTACATCATCGCCGAACCATGCGTGAACGTGCGCGACCGCGCGTGCGTCGAAGTTTGCCCCGTTGACTGCATCTATGAAGTGGACGACGACTCGGGCGTCAGCGCGCACGGTGTCAAGGCTCCGGAAGGCAAGGAGCAGATCCTCTACATCCATCCAGATGAGTGCATCGACTGCGGTGCGTGCGAGCCGGTCTGCCCGGTGGACGCCATCTTCATGGACGAAGAGGTGCCAGATAAGTGGCAGGAGTACACGCCGCTCAACTACGTGCTCTCCGACGTCGAATTCGACGGCTGAGGCAACGTCGGCAGTGCCGACACACGACTTCAACGGGCCGGCCTTCGGGTCGGCCCGTTTCTTGTCGGGCCCAGGCTCGCGGGGCGGGGCGGTTAGCCGGCGACTACTCGTCGTCGCCGCTATGAACTTCGAGTTCGTTGACGATGCTTCCCACTCCGTCAACGCCCTTGGCGATCAGCTCGGCGAGCTGTAACTGTTCGACGGTGGCCACTGTCCCCGACAGGGTGACTTCGTCGTCTTCGGCCTCTACCGAGATTCCGCCAAAGAGGGCGAAGTCCTTCTGCAGGGCGAGCGCCGTGCGCACGCGAGTTTCGAGTTGCAGATGCCTGGCGCCGCGGCCGGCTTCTTCGATCGCCTCACCAGCGTTGTCGCCGAGAAAACCGAAGTCGACCGGGCCGTCCACAACCAGCATCACCGCGATCCCGGCGATCAACCCGATTACGAAAACGAAGAGACTGCGGCGCATCCCGATCCCCCTGTTGGTGCAAGCTGCAACTATACCGCGCTGCCGCTACGCGTAGACTCTGTCCAGCGCGACTCTGGCGAGGATGCCCGCGCCCCAATTCGTGTCGGACCGTAGTTGGAGGAAGTTGTGATCGGAGTGGCCAAGAAGACCTCTGGTGAAGCGGTGTGGACCGTCGTTCTCGGCGTGGCTGCCGCCGCCGCCGTGCTGGGTTGGACCCTGGCGGCGCAGCAAGGCGTCGATCTGCAGACCCTGCGCAATGAGGCTCAAGCGCTGTTCGAGGAGAAGCAAACGGTCGCCTCCGCGGCGGTCTTCGCGCGCGTTGTCGAGTCGGCCGATGCCTCGGCCTCCGACTGGCTGAACCTGGCGCTGGCGCGCTACGAACTTGGTGGCGAAGAGGGCGATGACGCCGAGATTCTCGCGGCGCTCGATCGTGCCGCTGAGCTGGATGGCGCCAACCCAGGATCACCTTACTTGCGTGGTCTCGTGCACGCACGGCGCGGTCGCGACGCGGAGGCCGTGGCGCAGTTCGCGGCAACCGCCGCGCTGGACGGTACTGATGCGGCGACGCTCTACAACTGGGCAGCGGTACTGCACAACCTGGGGCGAGTCGACGAAGCGCTCGAACTGTACGAAAGGGTTGCCGCGATGGGTTTCGATGTGGCCCAGCAGTTCTTCGTCTCGAGCCTGTACCGGGCGGGGCGGGCGCTCGCGGTACGTGACGGCATCGAGGTAGCGCGGCCGTACATCGAGCGATATCAGGAGTTTCAGCGGCGCCTGTCGCAGGCGCAGCGGGCTCCCACCGCGCTGGAGGCTGGTCGTTACAAGCGGGTCGTTGTCCCGCGCGTCAACCTGGCGCCCGCGGCCCCCGCGACGGCGCGTGAGATCGGCTTTGACAGCGCCGCTCCGCTGGCCCTCCCACAGACGCCCTCGCCGCAGCATCTGGTGGTAGCCGATCTCGGCCAAGGTGTCCGGATCCTGTACGGGGCGTCGGCGGCAGGCGGAGCTGGTGCAGCCGCGAATGGCGAGCTTCTGGCGCTCGCGGCTGCCGACGGACCGATGGCCGTGGGCGACCACGATCGCGATGGCCAACCCGACGTTCTGGTGATGGGTGCTGAACAGACCGTGCTCCTGCGTGGCGTCGATGATTCCGCCACCGGACCACGCTTCGAGCCGGTTGCGAGTGAGGGCATCCCCTCACTCGCCCATGCAGTGCACGCGGTCTGGGTGGACGCTGATCACGATGGTGATCTGGACATCCTGGCGGCGACCGCTGAGACGGGAGCGGGCTTTCGGTGGATCGCCAATCACGGCGGCGGCAGCTTCGCCGAGGTGACAACTGCCGCGGGGCTCGGGGGCCCTGCGGCGAAGCAGGTCGCCTGGGCTGATTTCGACGACGACAGCGATGTCGACTTCTGGATACTCGGCGAAGACGGGACGGGTGCCCTCTACAGCAACGCCCGCGGCGGCCGCTTCGAGGAGATCGCGGGTGCCGTTGGGGCTGCCGGGCCGGGTGGCGTGACCGCGGTAGTGGCGGAGGACATGAACAACGACGGCTGGTTCGATCTCGTGCTGGGCGGGGCTGAGGGCGTGGTCGTGATGGCGAACAACGGTGACGGCACGTTCCGCACAGTTGAACTCGGCGTGGCCCCAGCCGAGGAGGTGCTCGCTGCCGATCTGAACAACGACGGCTGGCTCGATCTGGTGCTCGATGGCGGGCGCGCGCTGGTGAACTCCGGCGAACTCTCGTTCTTGCCGCTGGCGCATCCCGCTTTTTCCGACGGTGTGCTGGTGGCGCTCGCCGATCGCACGGGCGACGGTGCCGTCGACATGCTGATGCGATCTGGCGATGAACTCCGATGGGTCACTCAGGAGGCGCCGGTAGGCAACTGGACGAGGGTGGCTCTCGATGGCGTGAAGGCCAACCTCAGGGGAATCGGGGCTGTGGTCGAGGCGAAGTCGGGCGGTCTGTATCAGCGACGGATGCAGCGCGGGCGTTGGCTGCACTTCGGGCTAGGCGACGGTGATCTGATCGATGTCGTCCGGATCACCTGGCCCAACGGCATCATCCAGAACGAAACCGGCGTCGCGAGCAACGCGGCCCTCGGCCCGATCGGCGAGGTCGAGCGTCTGGAGGGTTCGTGCCCGCTGCTGTACACCTGGGATGGTCAGGAGTGGCGCTTCATCAACGAGGTGCTCGGGGTGGCGCCGCTCGGCATGCCGCTGGCCACCGATGTCATTCATCCGGCGGACTTCGACGAGTACGTGCCGATCCCCGGTGCCGCGCTGCAGGCGCGTGACGGGATGTTCGAGGTGCGGCTGACCGAGGAGTTGCGCGAGGCTGGTTACTTGGACGCGGTGCGACTACTGGCGGTCGACAGACCGGCTGGGATAAAGACGATTCCCGACGAACGCTTCATCGCACCCCCACATCCGGAGTTCGGCATCTATGCGGTCTCGGCCCCGATGCCGGTGACGGCGCGGGACCAGAACGACCGCGACTGGACTGCCGAGCTCGTGCAGGTGGATAGAAACTGGGCGCGCCCCTTCGATCCCTACCTGTACGAAGGGCTGGCGACCGATCACAGTCTCGAATTGACTTTGCCGCAAGTGGCGGAGATGGCCGACGGCACCGAGGCGCGGCTGTTTCTCACGGGCTGGGTGTACTGGGCGACGGGGTCCATAAACCTGCAGGTGGACCAGGATCCGCGCGTGACGTTTGCTCCTGTCGCGCTGGAGGTTCCTGATGGCGATGGCGGCTGGCGGATAGCGATCCCCGACATAGGACTGCCCAATGCCAAGAACACCACGCTCGTTGTCGACCTGGCCGGACACCTGGTTGCGGCCGACCCGAGAGTGAGGTTGACCACCACCATGCGCCTCTATTGGGATGCCGCGTTCTACACGTTGGGGGATGGAGCCGCGCGTTACCGTCCAACCGGCGACTGGCAGTCTGCCTGGCGTGTGCCCGAAGCTGGGCCGCTCAGCATGGTCACCAGCGACATGGTCGCCGGCGACGGGAACGATCCCCTGCGCGTGCACGTGCTGGCGCCGTCGTCGGCCGACATCCGCTGGCGCGGTTTCTCCGCGTTGCAGCGGGGTGCCGACGGTTTCGAGACTTTCGACTACGCCACGGTCGCCAGCGATTCGAACTGGAATCAGCATCGCGGCAGCTACACGCGTTACGGACCGGTCGGCGAACTATTGTCCAGCGCCGATGATCGCCTGGTGCTCGTCGGCACCGGCGACGAAGTTGCGGTGCGGTTCAGCGACAACCTCCCGCCACTCCCGGAGGGTTGGCAACGCGACTGGCTGCTCTACCTCAACGGTTGGGTCAAGGACGGCGACCCGAACACGCTCGGTGGTGAGCGCGTCGAGCCCTTGCCGTACCACGCGATGGACGCGTATCGCGACGGCACTGGCGAAGAGCCCGCGACGGATGACTGGCGCGCGCTCTACAACACGCGCGCGGCGCGGGCGGTCAACCCGCCGCTGCGGCCACAACGCTGATCACGGCTCAGACCGGATCGCGGATGTAGTCCTCGAACGTGAAGGCGTGCTCGTTGCGCTCGTCGGCTTCGTGCCGGGCGCTGCGCTCTAGGTGCCACTCGCTGAGCGCCAGTTCGGGAAAGTAGACGTCGCCGTCGACCTCGGCATGGACACGAGTCAGGTACAGACGGTCGGCGAGCGGCAGGGCCGCCGCGAATAGGCGACGGCCGCCCAGAATGAAGGCGACCTCGGCGTCGGCTACCGCAGCGAGCGCCTGGACCAGTTCGCCGCGGACCTCTACGCCCGCGGCCGCGAATCCGGGTGAACGGCTGAGGACGATGTTGTGGCGGCCGGGCAACGGTCGTCCCATCGACTCGTAGGTCAGTCGCCCCATCACTACCGGGTGCCCCAGGGTCAGCGACTTGAAGCGGCGCAGGTCGTCGGACAGACGCCATGGCAGGTCGTTGTCGCGGCCGATGATGCCGTTGTTGGCAATCGCTGCAATGATCGCGACCGTGCGGGGCCGAGTCGCCGTAGCTTCTGTCATACGGCGATGGGCGCTTTGATGTGAGGGTGTGGATCGTAGTTCGACAGTACGAAGTCGTCGAAGCGAAACCCGTCAATCTCGCGCACGTCCGGATTGAGCGTCATGGTCGGGCGACCGCGAGGATCTCTGGCCAGCTGCTCGGCGGCCTGTTCCAGGTGGTTGCTGTACAGGTGGGCGTCGCCGAAGGTGTGCACGAAGTCACCTGGCTCGTGTCCCGTGACCTGCGCCACCATCATCGTCAGCAGAGCGTACGAAGCGATGTTGAACGGCACACCGAGAAAGATGTCCGCGCTGCGCTGGTAGAGCTGGCACGAGACCCGGCCGTCGCGCACGTAGAACTGAAACATCGTGTGGCAGGGGGGGAGAGCCATGCTCTCGATGGCGGGCACATTCCACGCGGATACGAGCAGGCGGCGTGACGTAGGATTCGTCCGGATCTCGTTGATGAGCCACGCGATTTGGTCCACGTGGCCGCCGCCGGGCGCGGGCCAGCTGCGCCACTGGTAGCCGTAGATGGGCCCGAGCTCTCCGTTCTCGTCGGCCCAGTCGTCCCAGATCTTCACGCCGTGTTCGCGCAGGTAGGCGGTGTTCGTCGACCCCTGCAGGAACCATAGAAGCTCGTGGATGATCGATTTCAGGTGCAGCTTCTTCGTGGTGACCAGCGGAAACCCCTCCGCCAGGTCGAAGCGCATCTGATGGCCGAAAACACTACGGGTACCGGTGCCGGTTCGGTCGTCCTTGTGGGCGCCCGTCTCGAGCACCCGCGTCATCAGATCCAGGTACGGTCGCATCGTGCTTGTTCTCCGGTTGGCGCGGGCATTGTCGCACGGGGAGCCGTGCTGTTTGGGCGGCCTGTGCCCGCCATCGGATTCTGCGGTGATATGGGATAATCGCCGGATGGTCGATCTACCTGTCCTGTCCAACAGTGCGCCCGGGTGCGCCGTCGGCTCGGCCGCTCCCGTGGGGGGCCGCAAGCCAGACTGGCTGCGCGTGCGAGCACCAGGCGGAGACAGCTACACCCTCATCAAGAAGACACTGCGCGATCGCGGGCTGTTCACAGTCTGCGAAGAGGCCCATTGCCCCAACGTGGGCGAGTGTTGGAGCGGTGGCACGGCGACGTTCATGGTGCTCGGTGAGATGTGTACGCGCGGTTGCCGCTTCTGTGCGGTCACCACCGGTAACCCCGGTGGCTGGGTCGACCGCGATGAGCCCCGCAAGTTGGCGGAGTCCGTTGCGCTGATGGGCTTGAAGTACATCGTCCTGACGATGGTCGACCGCGACGATCTGGACGATGGTGGCGCGCACCATGTCGCCGAATGCATCGGGCACCTGAAGCGCTGCGAGCCGGACCTCATCGTCGAGGCGCTGGTGAGCGACTTTTCCGGCGATAAGGCGGCCATCAATGCCGTGGTCGAGTCGCAGGTCGACGTCTACGGCCACAACATCGAAACCGTGGCGCGGCTACAGCGCACGGTGCGCGACGCGCGGTGCGGCTACGAGCAGTCGCTCGCGGTGCTACGGCACGCCAAGCAGCACGAATTCGCGCCGTACACGAAATCTTCGATCATGGTCGGCCTCGGCGAGAGCCACGCGGAGGTGCTCGCCACGATGAGGGACCTACGCGATGCGCAGGTCGATTTCTTGACCATCGGGCAATATCTACAGCCGACGCACCGCCACCTCGAGGTGGCGGAGTGGATCCACCCGGATCAATTCGAACAGTTGCGTGTTGAGGGGGAGACGATGGGCTTCGGCTACGTCGCCGCGGGCCCGCTCGTACGGAGCTCGTATCGCGCAGGCGAGTTTTTCATCGAATCGCTGGTACGCCAGCGACGCGAATGCGCGGCATCGGTGATGCCGGGAGAGGCAGCATGGGGCGCCAGCCGCTGAGCTTGCTCAGCGCCGATCCCGAGTCGGCGGAGTCAGCCAAAGTCCATCTCGACGACGAGCAGCTGCGCGCGCTCTACGAGACGTTGACCCTCACCAGAGTCGTCGATGACACTTGTGCGCGGCTGCATCGGGACGGGCGTGTCGGGTTCTTCGTGCCGTCGTTGCCGGCGGCGGCATCATCCGCGGCGGCTGCGATTGCCCTGGATGATGACGATTGGCTTTTTCCTTCGTTCCGCGATGCCGCGGCCTATCTGGCACGGGGAGGACGGATCGACGACTTCGTCGCCCAGTTGCTGGCCGCCGCGGGTGACCCCCTGAAAGGCCGCCAACTTCCTGGTCATGGCTCGTTGCCGGCAGGCAAGTTCGTTGCGCCTTCAGGCGCTGCCGGCACCCAGATCCAGCACGCGGCTGGAGTCGCGCTCGCGATGCAGCTGCGCGGTGAGGCGCAGGTGGCGCTGGCGATCTTCGGCCCCTCCGCGGTGGTACAGGGCGCATTCCACACCGGGCTCAACGCTGCGGTTCAGCATCAGGCTCCCGCGATCTTCCTGTGCCGCACATCGGGTGCCGAGGCGCCGCCGATCGCGCAGCGCGGGGTTGGCTACGGATTGGAGACCGAGCTTGTCGACGGCACGGATTGTCTCGCGGTGGCGAATGCTGTGGCAGTGGCTCGTACGCGTGCGGTCGCGGGTGGCGGTCCGACCCTGATCGAGGCAGTTGCCGGCGCCGCGGAGCTCGAGCAGGACGCTGCCGGTCGACTGCGGGGCTTCGTCGAGCACAGAGGTCTGTGGGACGCGGAGCGCGAGGAGGCGTTTGTCCGGCGCTGTCTGGATCGCGTACTCGATGCTCTAGAGGCGGTGGAGAACGCGGGGCCCATGGGCCCCGAGAGTTTGCTGGACGATGTTTGGGCGGAGCAACCATGGATGCTCGAGGAGCAGGCGGCGCGTCTGAAGGAGGGCGACGATGTCTGAGTTGACGATTGCCCAGGCCGTGAACCACGCGCTCCGTGCCGAGATGTTTCGCGACGACAGGATTGTCGTGCTCGGGGATGAGGTGGGGGCGCTCGGTGGCCTTTTTGGCGTCACGGAGGGCCTGCTCGAGGAGTTCGGGGACCGCCGCGT
This sequence comes from Acidobacteriota bacterium, assembly GCA_029263295.1. GTDB lineage: Bacteria > Acidobacteriota > UBA890 > UBA890 > WLXD01 > WLXD01. The sequence continues at coordinate 27,643 of JAJCXT010000036.1, forward strand.
GATCGACACGCTCGCCGCCGAGGGCGGCCTGGTCGGCACGGCGGTAGGTCTCGCGCTCTACGGATTGCGACCGGTGGCCGAGATCCAGTTTGCCGACTTTGTGTGGTCAGGCTTCGAACAACTCGTGTCCGAGATGGCCACGCTGCGCTATCGATCGGCGGGACAGTACACGTGCCCGGTGGTCCTGCGCGTGCCCTATGGTGCGGGAGTCGGGGGCGGGATGTACCAGTCGCAAAGCCCCGAGGCGCATTTCTGTCAGATCCCGGGCATCACGGTGGTTGCTCCGGCAGACGGGACTGACGCTGCGGGACTCCTGCGGAGCGCCTTGCGGGGCGAGGATCCGGTGGTGTTCATGGAACCCAAGCGTCTCTACCGGGAAGGGCGAGCGAGCATGAGCGACGAGGTTGTGCCGCTGGGTTCGGCGCGCGTGCGCCGCGAGGGTGCGGACGTCACACTCGTTACGTATGGCAGCACTGTTCCCGTGACGCTGGAAGCTGCGCAGCTGGCTTCGGCTCGGGGAATCCAGGCCGACGTCCTGGACCTGCGTACTCTCGTGCCGTTCGATATCGCCGCGCTACTGCGCTCGATCGCCAAGACTGGCCGAGCCGTGCTAGTGAGCGAGGCTCCTCGGAGCGGAGGCTACGTGGCCGAGCTGGCGGCCACCCTGGCTGAGCGCGGCATCATGCATCTTGAGGCACCGGTCGAACGCGTGACCGGCTTCGATACCCCTGTCCCATACGCACACGAAGACAAGTACTTGCCCGACGTCGGCCGGATCACGGCGGCGATCGAGCGGGTAGCCAACTTCTAAGGATTCATGGCTGTGGACTTCAAATTACCTGAGATCGGCGAAGGTACGGCCGAGGGCGAGATCATCAAGTGGCTCGTCGCTGTCGGTGATGAGGTTGCCGAGGACACTCCTCTCGTAGAGGTGATGACGGATAAGGCGACGGTGGAGATTCCCTCGCCGGGTCCGGGCATCGTGGCGGAGCTTCGCGCCGCCGAAGGCGACGTGGTCGACGTCGGTGCGGTCATCATGGTCTTCGGCGAAAGTGGCGCCGAAACGGAGCCCGCAAGCTCACCCGCCGAGGCGACCGTCCCGCTCGCGGTGCCGGTCTCGTCGCGGGACACTGTCGACGCCGCTCGCGCGGTTGCGCGCGCAGAACTCGAGGATGCGGAGCGGCCTGTCTGGGAAGCGCCGGCGCCTGGCCCCGGACGCGTGCCTTCCACGCCCGCGGCGCGCCGCCTGGCTCGGGAGAAAGGTATCGATCTCATCGGCGTGCAGGGCAGCGGCCGTGGCGGCATGGTCATGCGCGAGGATCTGGAAGGCGTCGAGTCGAGTGCGCCAGCGACGGTAACGGAGCCGGCCCCGGCCCCGACCCCGAGCCCGGCACCGGCACCGGCGATGCCGGCCCCGCCTACGCCTACGCCTACGCCTACGCCTGTGCCCGTGGCCTCGCAGTCGAGCGCGCAGGCGGACGGGGCGCTCGAGGAGCGGGTCCCCTTCCGTGGGCTGCGCCGGAAGATCGCCGAGCGCCTTGCCGAAGCCAAGCGGGTCATACCGCACTTCACCTACGTCGAGGAGTGCGACGCCACGGAGATCGTCACGCTGCGGGCGCGGGCCAAGGAGGTGGGTGCCGCTCACGGCATCAAGGTCACCTACCTGCCGTTCTTCCTCAAGGCGATGGTCGAAGCGGTCAAGCTGCATCCGATCCTCAACTCCTCGCTCGACGAGGAGAACTCGGAGGTTGTCTACAAGCACTACTACAACTTCGGGATCGCGACGGACACGGAGAGGGGACTCGTCGTACCCGTAGTGAAGAACGTCGACCAGTTGAGCATCTACGAGCTCGCGCGCGAGATCGATCGGCTCGCGACAGCGGCTCGCGAGGGGCGCAGCTCGCTGGACGATCTCACCGGCGGCACGATGACCATCACCAGCACCGGCAATATCGGTGGTGTGCTGGCCACGCCGATCATCAATTATCCAGAGGTTGCGATCGTCGGCGTGACCGCGATCCGGCCGCGCGCCGTGGTGCGTGACGGAGAGATCGTAATCCGGCAGATGGTCAACCTGGCGATTTCGCTCGACCATCGCATCGTAGACGGAGCCCCCGGCGCCATGTTCATGCGCGACATGGTGGCGCTGCTCGAGGACCCGAAGCTGCAGACCCTCGGCCAACCCTAACGGGCTGCTTTCGCTAGCTGGCCGATCAAGGAGACCTCAATGAGTTCGGATCAGACGCTCGACGTCATTGTTATCGGGGCCGGTCCTGGCGGCTATGTCGCGGCCATTCGGGCCGCCCAGCTCGGTCTGAACACGGCCATCATCGAGCGCGAGTTCATTGGCGGCACGTGTCTCAACGTCGGGTGCATTCCGTCCAAAGCGCTGCTCGACGCCACCCATTTGCTCACCGAGATCAAGCGCGCCTCGGTGTTCGGTATCAACACCGAGTTCGAGGTCGACTTCGCGGCGATGCAGAAGCACAAGGCGAAGACCGTGAAGATGCTCACGGGTGGCGTCCGTAGCCTGCTGAAGAAACACGAGGTGCGGGTCTGCGAAGGGGAGGCGCGCTTCGTCGGCCCCGGCAAGGTAGAGGTGACGGCTGAAGACGGGCAGATCACCACGCTCGAGGCGGAGAATGTCATCATCGCCGCCGGCTCGGTGGAGGCGGAACTGCCGCCGGTGCCGTTCGATGGCGACCGCGTCGTATCGTCGCGCGGCGCGCTGGACTTCGATGACGTGCCGGAGCGACTGGTTGTCGTAGGCGGCGGGTACATCGGACTGGAACTCGGCAGCGTGTACAACCGTCTGGGTAGCGATGTCGTCGTGCTGGAGATGATGGACCGGATCCTGCCCGAGATGGATACCGAACTCGCCACCACGGCTCAGAAGCTCTTCAGCGACCAGGGGCTCTCCATCCACGTGGGTGCGCGTGTCACGGGCATCGACCTGTCGGACGACGGAGCGGTTGTCCGTTGCGCGGTGGGTGACGACGAGGTCAAGATCGACACCGACCGGGTGCTGGTGTCCATTGGACGCAAGCCAGCGACCGCCGGACTGAACCTCGAGGCTGTCGGGTTGGAAACCGACGACCGCGGTTTCATCACCGTGGACCACGGCATGCGCACCGGAATCCCGGGCCTTTATGCGATCGGCGATGTGGTGTCGACCCCGATGCTGGCCCATGTCGCCTCGGACGAAGGGGTGGTTGCCGCTGAGTGCATCGCCGGTCAGGCCGCGGCCATGGAGTACCACGCGATCCCCGCCGTCGTGTTCACTCATCCCGAACTCGCGTCGGTGGGTCTGAAGGAAGACGAGGCCGAACTGCGCGGCGCGATTAAAGTCGGTCGGTTCCCGTTCCGAGGCAATGGCCGCGCTCGGGCCAAGAACGACGTTGAAGGTTGGGTGAAGATCATCGCGGATGCCGAGACCGACGAGATTCTCGGCGTGCATTGCGTGGGACCGGACGCTGGTCATTTGATCCACGAAGCGGTGGTTGCCATGGGGTACCACGGCTATGCCGAGGATCTCGGTCTTACCGTCCACGCGCACCCGACCCTGTCGGAAGCCTTCAAAGAGGCGGCGTTGGCGGTTGACGGTCGCGCGCTCCACATCTGACTTCTGCCATAGGCTGCTATTGACCGACCCGGGGAAAGATCTCTTCGACGGAAGCCTGCAGGGCACCGTCGCTCGAGTCGTGTTCGAGAATCGCGAGAGCGGCTGGGCGGTGGTGCACTTCGAGGCCGACAAAGAGGCCGGAGTTACCACGGTCATCGGGCCCCTTGCGCCGGTATTCGTGGGGGAATACCTCGAACTCGAGGGCGATTGGGAGACCGACAGCCGCTGGGGCAGACAGTTTCGCGCTCGTAGCGCGGTCCCCGCGGAGCCGACCTCGGTAGAAGGCACTCGCCGCTACCTCGCCTCCGGCGTCGTGCCGGGGATCGGCCCGGAGCTAGCGAGTCGCCTGGTGGCCCGCTTTGGCCAGGACACGCTGCGTGTGCTGGATGACGAAGCCGAGCGTTTGCTGCGGGTGCGTGGCATCGGCGCCAAGCGCCTCGCTCAGATCAAGGAAGGCTGGCAGGCCAAGTCGGCAGAGCGGCAGGGCCGTGTGTTCCTACAGGGTCATGGCCTCGGGGCGGCGCTGGCACAGCGCGTTCTTCGGCTCTGGGGTGACGAGACGATCACGCGCGTGAAGCGCGACCCGTACTCGTTGATCCGAGAGGTGTCGGGAATCGGCTTTCGCACGGCTGACGATCTTGCTCAGAGGCTTGGCATCGCCACCGACGCGCCGCATCGACTTGCTGCCGGCGTGCTGCATTCACTGCAGGTCGCAGCGGGTGCCGGGCATTGTTTTCTGCCGGCAGCGGAACTTGGTGCGGCCGCCACGAAACTCCTGCAGATCGAGGATCCCGCCGCGCTCGAGGATGTAGTGGAAGATCTGGTCGCACGTCGGCGTTTGGTGATGGAGCCACCCGCCGAGGGCAGGGAAGCCTGGCGAGTGTGGGACCGCCCCCTCCATGCGGCGGAGTGCCGGGTGAGCCAACGGCTCGCGGAATTGGCGACCACTCCGACGTCAACTACCCCGGAGCGCGTGCGGCGAGCCCTCGAGGTGGTACAGGAGCGTCTGCACATCACGCTGGCGCCCGAGCAGACCAGCGCGGTCGAGAACGCTCTCGTCCGATCGTTGCTTGTCGTCACGGGCGGCCCCGGAACCGGCAAGACGACGCTCATCCGCGCGGTTGTGGCGTGCGCCGAGCGGCTTGATCTGACCGTCGCGCTCGCGGCACCGACCGGACGTGCGGCGAAACGGATGGAGCAGGCGACCGACCACGAGGCGCGCACGCTGCATCGGTGGCTCGAGTACCGCTTTGACACCGGGTTCGGTCGCGACGCGGACAGCCCACTGGAGGCAGATCTCGTAGTGGTCGACGAGATGTCGATGGTGGACCTGAACCTGATGGATGCGCTGGTGGCCGCGCTCAAGCCACAGGCACGTCTGCTCCTGGTGGGCGACGCGGACCAATTACCTCCGGTTGGCCCCGGCGCGGTCCTCAGGGATCTGGTGCGTGCCGAGGCGGTGCACGCGGTCCGTCTTCAGGTGATCTTCCGCCAGGCGCAGGAGAGCCAGATCGTCTATAACGCGCATCGAATCAACTCGGGCGAGATGCCGGCGACGACGACCGAAGCGGGTGAGTCGAGCGATTTCTACCTCATCGAGCCGGACGACGCCGAACATGCGGCCGACCTCGTAACGCGTCTCGTCACTCGCCGACTGCCGGACCGGTTCGGCGTTGATCCCCGGCACGACGTCCAGGTGCTCGCGCCGATGCATCGCGGTCGTTGCGGCGTCTCGGCGCTCAACGCCATGCTTCAGGACGCACTCAACCCTGGAGCTGCTGCGGCACGGCCTGAGGCGCCGGAGTTGCGCGCGGGCGACCGCGTGATGCAGCTGCGCAATGACTACGACAAGGAGGTGTTCAACGGCGACATCGGGCACGTTCTGGCGTTGGACGACGGATCGGTCAGCGTCGATTTCGATGGGCATCTCGTGGGCTACAGGCGGGAAGACGCCGGAGACCTGACGCTTGCCTATGCCAGCACGGTCCACAAGAGTCAGGGCAGTGAGTACCCGGGCGTGGTGGTGGTTCTGTTACCGGAGCACCACATCATGTTGCAGCGTAACCTTCTGTATACGGCCCTCACCCGCGCCAGCAAGGTGGCGGTGCTGGTGGCATCACGCAAAGCTCTGGGAAGAGCCGTGCGCAACGCATCGCCCGCCGCCCGCAACACCGCCCTGGCGGAGCGACTAGGAGGCTGTGGTTAAAGGAGATGGAAGGATGAGTGCAGACCACTCGACGGACGGCTTGTTCGTGCACTGCGAGGTTGTCGAGCCGTTCGCCGAGAACGCCCGGCTCGTAGGTTGTCGCCAGTCGGGCGCCTCGGTTCTGGTGGATCCGGGAGGCCAAGTCGACGAGCTTCTCGGAGTCGCGGCGGCCGAACACCTCAGCGTAGAGGCGATCTGGCTCACCCACGCGCACCTGGATCACGTGACGGGCGTGAGTGCCGCCGTGGCTAGCGTGGGGCCGGTCCCGATCCTGCTGCATCCCGACGACCTCCCGCTCTACGACGCGGTGGCCCAGCAGGGACAGATGTTCGGCCTCGCCGTCGAACAGCCACCGCCGCCCACGCGCTGGCTGGAGGTTGGCGAAACCCTCGAACTCGGAGAACTCCGCGCCGAGGTGCTACACCTGCCCGGGCATAGCCCAGGGCACGTCGGGTTCTGGTTCGCGTCGCAGCGGACCGTCCTTTCGGGCGATGTGCTTTTCGCCGGCTCGATCGGGCGGACGGACCTACCCGGCGGTGATTACGACACGCTGATCAGTTCGATCCGAGAAGGCCTGCTGCCGCTCGGCGACGATGTCAGCGTGTTGTGCGGGCACGGGCCGAACACGACGATCGCGCGAGAGAGAACCAGTAACCCGTTCTTGTCCGGTTGAGCCTCGCAGCCAGCGGACTGTCACCACAGCTTGCTAGGCGCCCATCAGTCGATTGGTGAGCCAGCGCTCGGTGTCGAGGGCGGCACGGCAACCGTAGCCTGCCGCCGTGATCGCCTGACGGTAGTGGTGGTCGTGGATGTCACCTGCCACGAAAACGCCTTCGATCGCCGTGTAGGGAAGCGGACGATCGCCCTCGGTCACGTATCCGAGATCGTCGAGGTCCACCGCGAGGTCGCGCAGGAGCGCAGTGTTGGGGTCGTGGCCGATCGCGATGAAGCAGCCATCCACCGCAAGGTCCTGTTCCTCACCGGTGTTCACGTCGACTGTCCGAACCGCCTGCAGGCCCGTCTTGGAGCTGCCGACGAATTCCTTGACCTGCGTGTTCCACATCATCTCGACGCGCTCGTTGGCCAGGGCGCGTTCCGCCATGACCGGGCTCGCACGAAACTCGTCACGGCGATGAATGATCGTCACCTTGCTGGCGAACTTGGTCAGGAAAAGCGCCTCCTCGAGCGCCGAGTCGCCGCCGCCCACGACGGCGATCGGTCGGTCGCGGAAGAAGGCTGCGTCGCAGGTGGCACAGGTCGAAACGCCGTAGCCGCGCAGGTCGAGTTCGCCCGGCACGCCGATTTCTTTGGGAGATGCGCCTGTGGCCACGATCAGCGCGTCGCAGGTGTAGCGCGCGCCACCCTCCAGGATCACGCCAAAGGGGCGCTCGGCCACCTCCAGCTTCTCCGCGTGGCCGATCATGATCTCGGCACCGAAGCGCTCGGCCTGGGCCTTCATGTTCTCAATCAGGTCCGGGCCCTGAACGCCCTCGGGAAAGCCTGGAAAGTTCTCGACATCGGTGGTGGTGTAGAGCTGGCCCCCGAACTCGCGGCCGGAGATGACCAGGGGCGTGAGGTTCGCTCGTGCCGTGTAGATCGCGGCGGTCAGCCCGGCGCAGCCAGACCCGAGGATGATCACGGGGCGATGGTTTTCGGACACGGCGTTCTCCTTTTCAGCCTGATGGTTCGTAGGGTCGTCACCCGCGGGCCGGTCCGAGCCGTTGTGGGCGTGTTTCGCGAGTAGTGTGTCCAACTCGCCGCGCGCTTCGAGCGCGGCGAGTTCGTCGTAGCCGCCCACGTGGATCGAGCCGATGAAGATCTGTGGCGCCGTCAGCCGTCCGCCACTACGCTGGATCATCTGCTGCATGAGCTCGCGATCGCCCGAGACGTTGACCTCGGCGAAATCGACGTCCTTGCTTTCCAGCAACCGCTTGGCCCAGACGCAGTAACCGCAGAAGGTCTTGGTGTAGACGAGAATGTCAGGCACTGGGTTCCTGCCGGCGTTGGTCACGAGTGGGACGCCTGCAATCGTAACGTCTGCGGGCTCTCCTCATGTGTCCAGTTTCACGCTAGCCAGGCCGGCCGGGTAAGGTAGATCACCGTTCAGCCCATCGCGGACCTGTTGGCCGCTGAAGATCCGTTGCAGGAGCAGAATCGTTGCACGAGCCTGAGTTGGCGGGCGACTCCGAGAAAGGCGTGGCGCTGGTCACGGGTGGCGCCGTGCGCGTGGGGCGTGCGATCAGCGAGGCATTGGCGGCGACGGGGTACCACGTCGTGGTGAACTACTACGAGTCGGCCCGTGCGGCGACCGAGGTCGTGGAGACGATCCAGGGTCGCGGCGGTTCGGCGGCGGCGGTTCGCGCCGACGTCACGGACGCCGACGCTTGCCGGCGTCTCGTCGACCGAGCCGGTGAACTGGGGCCGGTCACCGTCTTGGTGAATAATGCCGCGCTCTTCGAGAGGAGAGCCTTCCTGGACCTGGACGACGATATCTGGCAGCGGCACCTGCGCCTCAATCTCGAGGCTCCCTATCGTCTCAGCCTTCTCGTGGGTCGGCAGATGTGGAGCCGGGGCCATGGCCGGATCGTCAATATCTGCGGCACGGTGGGCATCGAGCCACGCGGAGACTACGGTCCCTACTGTGTGGCGAAGCGAGGCCTGGACGAACTCACCCGCTGCTGTGCCGAAGCGCTGGCGCCGCGGGTTCAGGTCAACGGCATTGCGCCGGGGGCCATCCTTCTGCCCAGCGGGACTGATGCCGCCGAGCAGCAGCGTATTCTGGGTCGGGTTCCGGCCGGCAGGATAGGGTCCCCGGAGGACATTGCCGCCGTAGTCTGTTTTCTGGCCACAGCGCCCGATTACGTTACCGGTACCGTGCTGCCCGTGGATGGTGGCGTGTCGGTACACGACAGCTAGGCCGGGCCACCGATGCGCGTCGCAATAGTCGGCAACGGGACGCTGGCGCCGCGCTTCGCCGCGCACGCTAGCGCGCGTGGGCACGAAGTACTTGGTGCCGGATCATCGCCAATCGAATCGTGGCCGGCTGACGTGCCGTTCAGCGAATTCGGGACGGCCGACGAACTGTCACAGGCGCTGGACGACCAGGAGCCGGAGGCGGTCGTGGTGTTCGGCCCCGGTCGAGGCGAGCGGCCGGCAGTTCCGGCGGCGGAGATCGTACGGGCTGTAGCGGCGGTAGAGGGAACGCGGGTCGTCTATTGGGGATCAGCTCTCGTCTACGGTCGTGGCGACGATCTGCAGGGGCGCGTCCTACTCGAGACTGAGCCGCTGGCGGACAGCGGACGCGAGGCGAGTGCGCTGGAGGCCGATCGCGCAGTGAACGCACTCGTGGCGGCCCGACAGGGCAACGTGCATCTGTTTCGTGCCGCCGAGATAGTAGGCGCCGGGCAGCACACGCTGCTCGCTGCTCTCGGGAGACTGGCGGTCGTGCCAACACCGGCCTCCCATCGCCACCTGCAGTTGCTCGATCCGCGCGACGCGTTCGAGGTGCTCGATCGCGCCATGGCCGGTGGCCACCCGGGCGTGTACAACGTGAGTGCCGATGGCATCGTGAAGGTGGGCGAAGCGTGCCGAGCGCTGGGCCGGAGCACGGTCCGGCTGCCGCTCGTGTTGCTGCTTCTGATGGCCTACATGGCCCGCTGGACCGGCAAAGTTGCGTCAGCCCGCGCCCTCCTGCATTTGACTGCGGGGACCCCGGTGCTGGACAACGCCCGGCTCAAGACCCACTTTGGCTTTCGCCCACGCTTCACGACACGGGAGGCACTGGCGTCCGCCCGGGACGAGGCCGTGGAGTCCACCGTATGATCCGCCAATGACCGAGCCGGATGCCGGAAGAGAGGCCGCGCGGCAGCGATTCCGCGCGCCGGAGCACGAGCGCGCGCAGCGCTTGATGGCCGGTCACCGGGCGCGCGAGCTGCAGGTCAAGACGACTATCTTCCGGCGCGCGGTATTGGCAGCCATCGGGTTGTTCCTGCTCAAAGTCGCTGCTGGTGTTGCCACCAACAGCCTGGCCATTCTTGCCTCGAGCCTGGACTCACTCCTCGACGCGGCATTTTCCGGCCTGAACTGGTATTCGGCCGTCAAAGCAGAGAAACCACCCGACCCGGAACACCCCTTCGGGCACGGCAAGATCGAGAGTCTCGTGGGCGGGTTGCAGGCGTTGCTCCTGGCTGGTGTCGCCGTGGTCATCGCCTACTACGCGATTGGCCGCGTGCGGTCTCCGCAGCCAGTCGATAGCACGGCGCTCGGCGTGGCCGCGATGCTGGTGTCTGCAGTGGTCGCCTTGGTGCTCTCACGCTCGATACGCAGACTTGGCGCGGGTTCGGAGTCGCCGATTCTGGCTACCGAGCAGTTGCACTATTCAATGGACTTCACCACCCACGCTGGCGTCATCCTGGCGCTCGTCCTGCAGCGTTTCACGGGCATCGTCTACTTCGACCCGTTCGTATCTCTGCTGATCGCGCTATTCGTATTGTGGCAGGTCCGTGCCGTCGTGAGCGGGGCGGTGCAGGACCTCGTCGATCGCGAACTGCCGCACAGCGTGCAGGACCAGATCGTTGCGGTGCTGGATGCTCACGCCGGCCAGGTGCTGGCCTACCACGGACTGCGGACCCGCCGGGCCGGGAGTCAGAAGATCGTTAGCCTGCACGTCGTTCTGTGCAAGACGATCACATTCGAGACATCACACCACATCGTCGATCACATCGAGCAGGAGTTGGTAGCCGCGATCCCCCGCGCCGACGTTACGATTCACTCGGATCCGTGTGGCGACTACTGCCCGGGTGAGTCGAAGTGTCCGTGGGCGCGGGTGCTGCGCTAGCGCCCGCGAGTGCATCGCTGACGTCGCCGTCGCCACTCCCTGGCTCGGGCACGTCTGCGCCGTGGGCCGGGCTGTCGGGGTCTGGGTGAGTGAAGCGCAGGTAGGCCACCAACATCACCGCGAAGGCCGCTCCCGAGCCGGCCGCGAGTAACAGGGCCTGCCCCGCCGTCGGGCTGGGCGCTGAGGCATCGGCGTAGGGTACGAGCGCGAACGCGAGCAGGTTGTTGGCCCCATGGGCCAGCATTGCTGGGAAGATCGATCCGGAGCGCCAGACCAGGATGCCGAAGTAGATCCCCAGCAGCGTGCGCGACAGCAGGCCGATGGGGTCGAGATGGAACACGGCGAAGAGGAGCGCGGAGACTGCGATTGCGAACGGCCACTTGCCGCCCCGTGCCAGCAACTGCATCAGCATGCCGCGGAAGAGCAGCTCCTCGCAGATCGCGGCGAGCACGACCGCGCCCAGCATGAGGACCAAGAGGTCGGCGGTACTGTTGGCCTGTAGCAGAGTCTCCAGTCCGGCTTCCAGCGTTTCCCGCCAGGCGTCGCCACCCGGCATCATTTCGAGGACGAGCTCCTGCAATGCGCCACCAAAAAACTGCAGCGGAATGGCTGTGGCACCAGCGACGACGTAGTGGGCCCAGTGTGCCGAGCGCAGCCGGAATGCGTCGCGGAAGGGCAGCCCCAACAGCAACGCAAACAGGACAGGCGCGAGCAGAATAGCCCCCAGCTCATCGACAATGATCAGGAGCTTGAAGTCGAGACCCGCCACGGTGCCGCCCAGCGCGGCGAACAGATGCAGCGCGAGCGCGAACAGGACAAGCGCGAGCGCGGTCCAGCGGGCGGACAGAGGTGGAGGCCAGGCCAAAGGTACAGTTCCAGCGTTGTGGAGGGCGGGGACGGGCCGCTTCAGGTAACTTCGCCTGCGGCGGCGGGATTCTAGCATGACCAATCGAGGGTACCGATGACCGGAGATACGACAGATGACTGAGGAAGTGACGCGCAACCCCACGCCGTTTGACGAGTTGCTGGGTCTGGAGGTGCTGGGCGCAGCGGACGGCGAAGCCGAGGTGCGGCTCGCGCTCACTCCCGCTCACCTCAACCGTCGTGGCGTGGCCCATGGCGGTGTGGTGTCGGCCCTCCTCGACGTCAGCTTGGGTGCGGCCGTCGTCTCGACGACGACTGCCGAGGAATGGTGCGGCACGCTGGAATTGTCGGTGCAGTTTCGCGACCCGGCGCGCCGTGGCCCCCTGACCGGTCGTGGCAGGGTCGAGAGGCGGGGCCGGCGGGTGGCATTCGCCGCCGGCGAGGTAGTCGACGCCCGCGGGCGCGTTGTTGCCGCCGCGCACGGCGTCTGGACGATCTGGCCCGTGAACCCCGACAAGCTCCGTCGCGGTCAGTCGTAGAGCAGATGGCGAGCGCGCGCTGTTCTGAAGGTGGCCAGGTCTTGCCCCCAGCTGGCGACGATAGCTGCGGCGGACATGCCTGTGTCGAGTTGATCGTCGATGGCGTCGTCGCCCCACAGCGGCACCAGCCGTTCGCGCTCCCACTCGGCGCCGTAGAGCCGCTGGAGTGTGACCGCGATCGTGGCCAGCGTAAGGCCACTGTCGAACGCGTCGCGATCGGTTACCTCCAGATAAACGCCGCCGCATTCCTGATCGGCGTGCACGCTTGCCGCTGGCGTCTGAGTGCGAGCTGCCACCTCGAGGCCAGGTAGCGCTGCGGAGTTGAGCGCGGCGGCGAGGTCGCTGCCATCGATCCATGGCGCGCCGAACCACTCGAAAGGTCCATCAGTGCCACGCCCGACGGAAATATCGGTCCATTCCAGGGGGCCGAGGGCGGGGTACAGGAGAGCCTGTTTCGGTTTGCGCATGTTGGGCGACGGGTTGATCCACTCCAATCCGGTCTGCTCGAACCACATCTCGCGCCGCCACCCCGAGAGGCCGACCACCGTCAGGTCCGCGCCGATGGCGAGTTCGACATTGAAGTAGCGAGCGAGCTCGCCGATGGTCATTCCGTGTCTCACCGGGATGGGCGCG
>JAJCXT010000037.1 GCA_029263295.1 Acidobacteriota bacterium
TCGTCCTCCTCGATGCCGATCATCGCCATCCCGCCGCGACGGTAGTCCTCTCGGAACAGCCGGGCGATCGCGAAGAAGTGCGGCATCTGCCACAGGAAGAGGATGCCGAACAGAATCCATGCGGTGGGGTCGAGCGATCCCGTCGCTGCGGCCCAGCCGATGAGTGGCGGGACGGCGCCCGGAATGCCGCCCACCAGCGTGCATAGCGATGAGAGACGCTTGAGCGGCGTGTAGACGAACACGTAGAGGACGAATCCGGCGGCGCCAACGGCAGCAGAGAGTGGATTGACCACCGTTGCGAGCAGAGCGACACCCGTGGCTGCGAGCGCTACGCCGAAGGCACCCGCGGGCTTGGCCCACAGCCGGCCTGAGGGGAGAGGGCGGCTGCGCGTGCGGCGCATGAGGCCGTCGACCTCGCGTTCGTATACCTGGTTCAGGGCGTTGGCGCCACCAACGACGAACATCGTGCCGATGAGGGTCGCAGCGAGACGTAGCGGTGTGGTGCCATGCGGGGCCATGAAGTAGCCGCCGAGCGTCGTCATCCACACAAGCAGACTCAGCCGCGGCTTGGTCAGCGCGATGTAGTCACGCAGGGGACTGCTCATGGCGGTGTCGGTGGCCTCAGCCGGTGGCGCTGGCCGCCACCCCGTTCGCAGCCGCACCCGAGTGCACGGCGTTGCGTCCGAGGCGCCGGTGCGCCCGTAGGGTCAGCACGACGAGGCTGCATAGCAGAGCGGCTCCGCCACCTACGTGTGCGGTAGTGGTGCCAACCGATAATCCGGACAACACGCTGAGTGTGCCCAATAGGGCCTGGAACCCGACGAAGAAGAGGGCAGCGAGTGCAGGCCTGCGAAGCTCCGGGATGTCCGGATACTGCGCCCAGGTGCGATCGGCGAGGTAGAGCACAGCGCACGCTACGAGGATCGCGCCGATACGGTGCGTCATGTGGAGCGCAACGCCTGGAGGCGACAGGTCCGGCAGCACCGCCCCGTTGCACAGCGGGAAGTCGGGGCACGCAAGACCGGCGCCCGTGTGGCGCATGGCGGCGCCGAGCAGGATCTGTCCGTAGACCAGGAGCGTGGTCGCGCCGGCAAGCTTGGTTAGCGGCATGGTCCCGCGGACGGGTGGCGCCGGGACGGCACGTTGCCAGCCCTCCGAGGTGACGATCGCGAGGGCGGTGACCGCGGCGAAGAAGGCCATCGCGGTTCCCAGATGCGATGTCGAGATCACCGGCGGCAGCATCCACAGGACGGTGATACCGCCAAGCAGAGCCTGGATCACCACCGTGACCAGGGCGACGAGGCCCAGCTTGCGCACCCAGGCACGCTCTTCCTTGCGCCAGATCCAGATGGTGAGCGCGAGCGTCATCAACCCGACCGTGCCCGCGATCATGCGATGGCCGTGCTCGTAGAAGATCCCTCCAACCATGGGCGGAAAGAACATCCCGTAGGACAGCGGCCAGTCGGGGACGGCCAGACCGGAATCGGTGCTCGTCACGAGACCGCCCGCGATAATCAGAATGAACGTCGCGAGGACGACCAGCCGCGAGTACAGATGCAGCCAACCACCGGAGGTGACACTTCGCTGGGGCACCCTAACTTCTCCTGAACGCAAGTCGGCGTCCCCCGCAAAGCGGGACGCCGACGAGGAGTGCCGTAGTCGTCACGGGATGACCCGCAGACGAACTAGCTGCCGAACTCGATGCTGACCGAAGCGGTCTCATTCGGGGTCACGGTGACGTTCTGCGTCATCGTGCCGAGCGTCTCGTGCCACGCCTCGACCACGTAGTCGCCGGGCGGCAACTGCGGAATCGTGAAGGCGCCCGCGTCGGTCGATACCGAGAAGTACGGGTGGTCGAAGACGCTGATGAAGGCGCCCATCCAAGGGTGTACGTCGCAGCGCGCGGGAATGCCGACCTCGGCATTGTCGAACACGCGGTCCAACGACATGCCGGCGAGCGGCTGCCCCTGGTTGAACGCGGGGTTGTTCGCGGGCTGCACATTGACGTTGTGGAGCGTGTCGTCGCTGTTGCGGATGCTGATCGTCTGGCCGGTCTGCATGGCGAGCACGTGCGGGTCGTACACGCAGCCGCTCTGGTCGAGGATCGCCGCCTCTGTGGCGCTGTCGAACGCGTAGCCGTCGAGTCCACCGGAGATGTGAACGACGACGTTCATCAGGCCGCCATCAGCGTCGACCATCACAGGCGTGCTCATAACAGCGTCGCTGTGCGCCGACTGGCAGAACGGATCGGCTGCCATCTGGATCGCCTCAGCTGCCGGCGCGTCGCCGGTGAACATGGCTGAGCCGGCAACGCCGCCAGCCTGGCTGAGGTCGGGCGCCGTCGCCGCGGGCTCGCTCGAGGCAGGGGCCTCTGGTGAAGCCGCTTCTTCTCCACCACCACAGGCGGCAGCAGCGAACGGAACGAGCAGCGTCAGCGCTGCGAGCTTACGAAAATGCATACTTCACTCCAGGGATATTCTCGCGCGGCATCCCGCAGGGCGGGGCGTACGGTGGGCGAGAAGGGTTCAAGAAGAGCGGGCACATTATGCCCTGAGGAGGCAACTGATGCTGCCCGCGTGGTTAATGTCCTTCAGGCAAGAAGATTTCGCTGCCGTCTCAGTTGCCGATGCTCATGATGTACGCCACGAGAGCATCGATCTCGGCCTGGGGATCGCGATCCAGCGGCCCCCAGAAGCCCCGGCCCGGCTCCATCGACGTGTAGAACTGCGGCATGTTCGTACCTGGCTGCAGTGCCTGAGGGTCCTTGATCCAGCCGTCGATCCACTCCGGCCGTAGCCGTTCCGCGGCGAGAGCCAGATCCGGAGCCCACTGTGTCGAAGGCACGCGCGGCTGCTGGCTGCCGCGGAAGTGGCACGAGAAACACTGCAACGAACCGCGCTGATCGGCGGCGAGTTGGCCTCCCTCTCGCACCAGGTCGCTCGGATAATCGTGCGGCGTCGTGTAGACGGACTGGAACGGGTAGGGGACGTCATCGACGGCGGCGAAGTATGCGGTGAGCGCGTTCAGCTCGCGATCGTCGAAGCCGAACGTCGGCATGCGGACATCGAGCCATGGGCGAATGGTGACCGGCTCGGTGAAGAAACGGTACAGCCATTCCGGCTGAACACGGGCCCCCTCCGACACCAGACTCGGTGGGCCGAAGACCAGGCCGGCGGCCTCGCTGGCCACCTCGCCATGGGCGAACTTGGAGGCGGCGATCACCGGCCGTACCGCGCCGCCCTGATCCTGCAGGACGTGGCAGCCGCGACAGTTGTACTGATCGGCGATGGCCTGCCCCTCGAGCACCGCGATTCGACGCGGCGTTTCCTCGGGCTTGGCGGCCGGCAGCATTTCCTCATCGGTGAAGCCGAGCACGGCCACCGCGAGTGCGTCGATCTCGTCGGGCGTCAGGTCGAAGTTCGGCATCCGCAGGATCTCCTGCGGGTTACGGACCCGGCCGTCATCGTAGCTGCGCGGTGCGCGCATCTTCTGCTCGAAGAAAGCACGGCGCTCGTGTGGGAGGTCCAGGAGCCCGAAATCGAGCCGGTTAACCGACTTGCTGCCCCACTCCGAGAGGCTCGTGCCAATGCGTCCGGCGCCTTCGAAGCCGGGAATGTCGTGGCATCCAGCGCAACCGTACCGCGAGATCAGGCGCTCGCCGAGGTACATCCGCGTGGCGTCCTCGTCCATTCCGGCGAGCCGATCGGCGGCCATCTGCGACGGCATCTGCTGCTGCAGGTACTCGAGCGCGACGTCGTCGCGGACGGCCGGGTCGATCGTGGGGATCGGCGCGTCCTCAAACGTGTCGTTCGTGAGGCTGGTCAGGTATGCGGCGACGTCACCGGCTTCGCGCTCGCTCAAGCGCAGGTCGGGCATCACGGTCTCGTCCCAATAGTGCTTGGGGTCGCGCACCCAGGTGTAGACCCAGTCGGCACTTACCTTGCTGCCAAGGCCGTCGAGGTTGGGGCCGTGATGGCGGTAGCCGGAGAAGCGGGCCGTGTTGGGGTCGTAGTCGTCGCTAGGCACGTAGTCGCCAACGTTGTGGCAGCCAAGACAGCCAACAGACTCGACCAGCGCTTCGCCCCGGGCGATGTCGCCCGCGGGAGCCCGTTCGAGGTCCACCTCGGTGGCGTTGGCGAAGAGATAGCTGACGATCGCCTCGGCCTCTGCCTCGTTGCGGCCCGCCCAGTACTCATCGGACGTGTTGGCGAGGTTGAAGAAACGCGGCATCGGCGTTTCGGGCCGGAAGCTCTTGGGGTTCATCACCCAGTTATAGGCCCACTCGGGCGTCGTCTTGGAGGCCACGCCGGCCAGGTCGGGGCCACGCTTGCGGGCATCGTCAAACCGATCGATCTGGTGGCAGCCGTAGCAGCCGAGGCTCTCAACGAGCTCGAGGCCGTATTCCAACTTGGGCGATTCCGGCAGCCAGGGGTCGTCGAGGTGACACTTGACGCACGAAGCTTCGGTGTCGCCGCTCGAGCGCATCGGCCATTCCCACAGCTCGATGTGGTCCCAGCCGAGCTCGTGTTCCCACCGTTCTTCTTCGCTCTCGTTGTCCGGAGTGTGGACCGCGGTGTAGAAGCTGGTCGCGTGGCCCTTGCCGCCGTGGCAGGCCGTGCAGCCGAATTCACCAGCCGGGTGCACCGAAGCGTCAGCCACGAACAGGTCGAGGCGGGGGTGGCTCTTGAAGGGCTGATCGTACGATTCGTAGTCCGCCGAGCCCGCGCCGAGATGGCAGGACTCACACCTGTCGACGCGCGGTGCGTCGGTGAAGTTGAGGTCGAAACGAATGTCGTTGAGGACGGTCTGGTTGATGCGTTCGGAGGGGTTGAATCCATCCATGAACGGCGCGTTGCGAAGGTAGTAGACCCAATCGAAGCGCAGGCCGTCGAGGCGATCCTGCAGGCGGTCGATCTCGCGTGTCATGGTCGCGATCTCGCCCACAGCCGCGCTCTGAGCATCGGTCAGTACATCCAGGCTCGCCTGTGCGGCGTCGCGGGCGAGGGTCTCGGTTTCCAGCTCCAGGCGCGCTTGGTCGAGGTCCGCTTCGGCCTGGTCGAGGGCGGCCTTCTCATTGCTCGCGCCCTCTTCGCCGTGGTGCTTGCGTGCCTCCTCGAATTCCCAACGGCGGGTATCGAAGATAGAGCGCGCGAAGCGGGACTCCTGATCAGCGCGGTCCATGCGCGTCTGCTTGGCCCCGATTTCGCCCTCGAGCTCACTAATGCGGTCGGCCTGGTCGGCGAGTTCCTGTTCCGCCGCGTCGCGCTGTTGTCGGAGCGCCGAGAGCTGCTGCTGGTCAACGCCGGCTTGTTCCTGCGCGAGCTGCTGCTGCGTGACCTCACTCTGAATGACCTGGAACTGCCGCTGGTACGCCTTCCACGGGCGTGCGTAGTCATCCCAGATCATCCACATCACGCTCACGAAGCTGGCGACCGCAATGATCGCGAACCACATGTTGAG
>JAJCXT010000038.1 GCA_029263295.1 Acidobacteriota bacterium
GCCCCCGCCGGCGCCGCCCCCCCGGCCCCCCCGCCCCCCGCCCCCCCCCCGCCACCCCCCCAACTCCCCCCCCCCCGCTTCGCTCGCTAAAGGGAACCGTGGCCGCGGGAGGGCAGCGCGGCACGCTCTGCGGTCCGGGCCAATTGGCGACGAGGAAGACCGGCGCGCGGTGCAGAAGACCTTTCTCAAGGCCTTCGCCGAGGCGGGCGTCGTGCTCCATGCCGCGGAGCTCGCCAACATCACGCGGAAGACTCATTACGACTGGCTCCAACTCGACTCGGAGTACAAGGAGGCTTTCGAGGACGCGGAGGAGGACGCTGCCGACATGCTTGAGGCTGAGGCCCGCCGTCGAGCAGTCGAGGGTGTAGAAGTGCCGGTCGGCTTCTACAAGGGCGAGGCTAGCCAGTATGTGCGCCGTTACTCCGACGGCCTCTTGAAGGTCCTCCTCGAGGGCCGCCGTCGCGCGGTTTTCGGCCGACGCACAGAGTTGACGGGCCCAGGCAGTGAAGGACCGGCCGTCGTGGTGACGAAGATCGAGCACGTCATCGTCGACCCCGAGGACAAGGGGGAGCGCCGAGATGGAGTGGGCTCGGACAACTAGCCTTGACTTCCGGCCTACGCAGCCGGTCACTGTTGGCACCCGCCAGCCATTCGCGGCGGCCCGAGAGGTTCGGGGCCGTCAGCTACCGGCCGCACGATCGTCCACAGGCATCCGGCAACCCTAGTGCTCGCCGGCGATCACACGCCATCCCGACTCAGGAGCCCAGGCCCATGTCCGTCCGTCGAGGTCCCACTGGCCAGCGACAAAGTCTCCGCTGCCGTGAATGACCATGACGCCTCTTTCCCGGTCGAAGGCGGAGGCGTAGATACCGCGGCGGAGCGGACCGTCTTGCGATAGCCGCGTCCATTCGAGATCTCTCAAGCTCCACAGATCGTCGTAGAGTTCATCGCCGCTACGCCCTCCGAAGACGAGCACACTTCCGGACAGTGGGGAGTACGTCATCGCGTGAAATCCCCGGGGCGCCGGCATGTCTGCGGCCAGCTTCGTCCATGCCGACCCGTCAAACTCCCAGGCATCCGAATAGGCACCGTCGAGGTTCTGGCCACCTGCGAGCACCACGGTTCCGCGTGCCTCGTCGAACGCGAGTCCGAGCGGTGCTCGAGCGCTGGGTCCCTGAACTGCGATTCGGGCCCACGTCGTGCCGTCCCACTCCCACGTGTCCTGCTCGAGTCCCTGGCCGTTCCACCCGCCGAACAGCACGACACGATCCCGTCGCCGATCGTAGGCGATGCGGTGATGGTCCCTAGCGCCGGGGCCCGGAGTTTCTACCTCCGACCAAGCTGTGCCATCCCATGTCCAAGTGTCATCGAGCGATGGCCCCGTGCGTTCCACACCTTCGCGACCTCCATGAAGGACCACCGTCCGACGACGAGCATCGTAGGTCGCGGCCGGCCATTTCCGAGGGCTGGGACCGGTCGGTGAGGCAAGGCGCCAGCGCGTTCCGTCCCAGGTCCAGGTATCCCCTTTGGGCACGCCATCGGGGCCGAACCCTCCGAACAGGAGTACGACTCCCCGCGCCTCATCGAACACCAGTTCATGCCCGAACCGCGGCCCGGGCGTTGCTTCTTGCGCTGTGAGGGCCAAGGCTCCGATGAGCCCAACAAGGACACCAAGACACGTTGACCTCATCCACCTCATCCGTCGTCAGGGCTGGCTTCAGGTTCGAGACTGAGAGTCTACCAAGGCCATGGTCATTGATCCGGCACTGCTCCGCCAACTGCCTGGTGACGGCGCCCGTGGCTGGAGCTGGCTTGCTGGTCGCCCTGGTGTTCGCCGCGGCGGTCAAGGTGCGCACCAAACGCCCGAACGACTCGAATCGTAGGTCCTCCGGCGTGAGGGGGGCGACCCCTGCCGCGGCGGCGCGACGCCATCTCCGGCGTCAGACCTCCTCGACGATGCCCCTGGCAAGTTTCTCCTCGAAGGACGCCGTCGAGAGGTTTTCGGCCGACGAACAGAGATGACGGGACCGGGGAGTGAGGGGTCAGGTCAGTTGATTGCATCGTGTGCTGATCGTTCCGAATGGTAGTGTCCTTTGCGCTCGTTGCAGAGGAGGCTTCTTGCTAGAAATCCTGATCGCAGATCTCCGATATGCGCTGCGCCTCCTCCGCCGCAGCCCCGGCTTCGCCGCAACGGCGGTTCTCTCCCTTGCAACTGGGATTGCCGCTGCTACAGCGCTGTTCAGCATCGTGAATGCGACATTGCTGGACCCTTTCCCATTCGCCGACAGCGATCAGATCGTCAGGCTCGGCACGCTCGACAGTGGCAGGGGCCGGACTCTGTTTTTCACGGCCAGCGAGCTCGTCGCGCTCCAACAGAGCGAAGTCTTGGACGGCGCTTTCGCCTTGAACACCTGGGGGATGACGCTGACCGGCCAGGAGCTCCCGGAAACGGTGGGCGCGCAGTACTTTTCCGCGAACGGTTTGGACGTACTCGAAGTGCCGCCTCTCCTCGGACGAGTCTTCCACGAGGCCGACGGGCCGGCAGGCGAGCAAGCCCAGCGGGTCGTCGTGCTCACCTATCGATTCTGGCAGCGACACTTCGGAGGGCGGCCCGAGGCCGTGGGGCGGACCCTGAATCTAGACCGCGAGCCCTACACCGTGATCGGCGTGCTGCCACGGCAGTACTTTCCCACCGGTCCGGAGATTGTCGTCCCCATCGATATGACGTTCGATCCGGATGTCGCCTGGACCGTCCAGGCCCGTCTCAAGCACGGCGTGACTCCCCGCATGGCCGAACAGCGACTTCAGTTGCTCTTCGACCAGTTCGCCAAGGAGTCGCCGCAACGCTTTCCGACGGAGGCGCGCCCGCTTGTACGAGGTCTGGTGGAGTCACAATCGGCGCAGGGCTTCGTGCCGACCCTCCTGTTGATCTTCGCTGCGTCTGTTTTGCTGCTCCTGCTCGCCTGTGCGAACGTGTCCATCCTGCTACTGGCGCTCGGGACGGCGCGGGCATACGAGTTCGTCGTGCGCGCCGCCCTCGGGGCCAGTCGTGGGCGATTGGTGCGACAGCTCCTCGTAGAATCGCTGCTCCTGGCAGTCGTCGGCGCCACGCTGGGCGTTGCGGCGGGCTACTGGGGCCTGCCGGCCGTGCTCAGGCTCTTGCCCCCCAATTCGGTTCCGGTCGGGAACCTCATGGTCGCGCCCGTCAATGTACCGGTCTTGTTCTTCAGTGCGGGCCTTGCGATGGCGTCGGCCCTGATCGCTGGACTATCACCGGCTTTGTCGTTTTCGCGCCCACGCCTGACGCCGACGACTGCCCGGACCACCGCCGGCGTCCAGGGCCGCCGAGCGCATCATCTCCTGCTCGCGGCTCAAGTCGCGGTGACGGTGCTGCTCCTCACGGGCGCTGGTGCGGCTGTCGGGGTGCTCATCGGCCTGTACCAGACAACGCTTGGCTACGATCCGCACCACGTGAGCGTCGCGACGATCAACCTTCCGGAGAACACCTACAGGGAATGGGCCGGCCGCGCCACGTTCTACGAGCGCCTGCGGGATCGCCTGGCAGAGGTACCCCAGGTCGACTCGGTCGCGCTCGCCACCTACAGCGGGATACCGCCTCAGTCGGGCCAACGGTCGGTGGCCGAAGTTCCCGGCAGGGACACGTCAGGAGAAGAAGCACCGATTGTCCAGCGGATCAGCGCCGACTACTTTTCGACGATGAAGATCCCCCTCATTCGAGGCCGCGTGTGGTCAGATTCGGAGAGCGGTGGAACGCCTCACGTCGCCGTCATCAACCAAACGATGGCTCGTGCGTGGTGGCCCGACGAATCCGCGATCGGGCGGCGCGTTCGAATGCCCGATTACGTCAAGCCACCCAACCCATACAGACTGGCGGCGCCGGGCAGTGACGGCTGGTTCGAAATAGTCGGTGTCGTGGGCGACACACCCAATGTCGGTCTCCATGAGCCGCCGGCGCCGTCGATCTACGTGCCATACATGCTCATGCTGAGCGATTCCCTGAATGTGATCCTGCGGACGAGTTCCGACCCAACGCTTGCGATGACCCGTTCGATTCGGGAAGCCGTGCGTACCGTCGATCCCAATCAAACCGTAAGCGTCTACACAGCCGAAGGCGCGCTGGCAAACGCGGGCTGGGCCCGTGCGCGGTTTGTGACGTTGCTGTTGCTCGGCTTCGCGATGTTCGCGCTGATGCTCGCAGTAGTTGGGCTCTACAGTGTCGTGTCGTACTCGGTGTCGTGCCGATTCAAAGAATTTGGCATCCGAATGGCGCTCGGTGCCGGTCGCGGGCGCGTCGTAAACGCAGCGGTGCGGCCGGCGGTCTTGGCCATCGTCGCGGGCCTCTTCGCTGGTCTCGCACTGAGCGTGGGGCTTAACAAGGTTGTCGCCCAATGGTCGATCGGCAATCTGAACGATCCGGTCGTGCTCGTCGCCGTCAGCCTGGTACTGTTCATCGTTGCGATGATGTCCGCCTCGATTCCAGCGATCCGAGCTGCTTCGATTCAGCCGACGGACGCGCTTCGAAACGACTGAACAATGCCTACCGCGTCGATCGAGTGGTG
>JAJCXT010000039.1 GCA_029263295.1 Acidobacteriota bacterium
ACGAGACCCAGGTGATTGGCTGGGTCATCTCCGCTGACAAGGAGAACGACCCGGCGATCCTGGCAAAGCTCGGCGCTTCTGTGGCGCTGTATTGCTCGCGCATTCCGTTCACGACGCCGTTCGCCGCGTTTCGTGTCGGGCTGGACGACGACGGCTACTCGATCAACCCCACCACGGAACAGATCGAGGGTTCGCGACTGAACATGATTCTTGCCGCGCGTCGCGATGCCGTGATGATGGTGGAGGCCGGCGCGCTCGAGGTCAGTGAGGACGAGGTCATCGGGGCACTCGAGTTCGTGCAGCCCTTTGTCGAGTCATTCATCGACATGCAGGAGCGCATGTTCGAGCAGCGCAACCTCGTGAAGCGCGAGTTCGTGGAGCCGGTGCTGGACGCCGACCTCGTTGCCCGCGTCGATGAACTGGGTGGCGACAGGATTCGTGAGGCGCTGAAGATCGCAGACAAGATTGAGCGCCGTGACGCCATGAGCGTGATCAAGGGCGAGCTCAAGGCCGCGATCGCTGAGGAGAACGACGAGTGGTCGGGCTCCGCCGGTGACGCCATCGGCGAACTGGTGAAGCGCGCCACGCGTCATTCCGCGCTCAACGAAGGTGTTCGCTTCGACGGTCGCGCATTCGATGAGGTTCGCGAGATCACTGCCGAAGTCGGCTTTGCGCCGCGGGTGCACGGCTCGTCACTGTTCACGCGAGGTGAGACTCAGGCCCTCGTGACCACGACGCTCGGCACCGGCGACGATGCCAAGAAGGTCGAGGAATACCACAGCGAGACGTGGAAGCGGTTCATGCTCCACTACAACTTCCCGCCCTTCAGTGTCGGTGAGGCTCGCTTCATGCGTGGCCCGGGTCGGCGCGAGATCGGCCACGGAAACCTCGCCGAGCGGTCGATCCTGCCCGTACTTCCGAACGAGGACGAGTGGCCCTATGTGATCAGGGTGGTCTCGGACATCTTCGAGTCCAACGGGTCCTCGTCGATGGCCAGCATTTGTGGCGGCGTCCTGTCGCTGATGGATGCTGGTGTGCCGATCAAGGCACCGGTTGCCGGCGTTGCCATGGGCATGATGAAGGAAGGCGACAACGTCGCGATCCTCTCGGACATCGCCGGCGAGGAAGATCACTACGGCGACATGGACTTCAAGGTTGCGGGCACACCGAAGGGCATCACCGCTTTGCAGATGGATATCAAGGTGTCCGGTCTGTCGCGTGAGATCTTCGAGCAGGCCCTCGGTCAGGCGCGCGAGAATCGCATGCACATCTTGCGCAAGATGAGCGAAGCGCTCGCGGCACCGCGCGACACCATGAACCAGTGGGCACCACAGATCGTCACGGTGCAGATTCCGGTTGACCGCATCCGCGACATCATCGGCCCAGGTGGTCGCATCATTCGCGGGATGCAGGAAGAGACCGGATGTAAGATCAGCGTCGAGGACGACGGCTCGGTGCAGATCGCGTCACCCGACGCCGAGGCCTGTGAGTTGGCCAAGCGTCGGATCCAGGATCTGACGGCCGAAGCTGAACTCGGTAAGGTCTACCGTGGCAAGGTCAGGTCGATCAAGGACTTCGGCGCGTTCGTCGAGATCCTGCCTGGAACGGATGGCCTCCTGCATATCTCCGAAGTGGCGGATCACCACGTCGAGGACATGCGCGAGCATGTTGAAGAGGGCCAGGAGATCATCGTGAAGGTGGTCAAGATCGAGGCGCCGAATCGCGTGCGGCTGTCGGTCAAAACCCTGACGGACGCGGATCGCGCGTCCGTTGGCGGATGAGTCAAAACGTGAATACAGGCAATCCACCGAATCGGTGGGCTGAAATAGGGTCGAATCGATGAGTACACCATTCCCGTCCGCGAAGGATATCGAGCGTCGGTGGTGGACGGTGGATGCCGATGGGCAGATCCTCGGTCGGATGGCGACCACGGTGGCCCGTCTGTTGATGGGCAAGCACAAGCCCATCTATACGCCGTTCCTGGACGTCGGTGATCACGTCGTGATCATCAATGCAGAGAAGATCGTCCTGACCGGTAACAAGTTTGACGCCAAGAAGTACTACCGCTACAGCGGCTACCCGGGCGGACTCACCGAGACCAGCGTTCAGAGCATGCTCGAAGAGCATCCCGAACGTGTCGTGGAGTTCGCCGTGAAGGGCATGCTGCCCAAGGGCACCTTGGGGCGGGAGATGTATCGGAAGCTGCGGGTTTACGCCGGTAGCGAGCATCCGCACACGGCACAGCAACCCGAGCCTTACGAGGGCTAACGGAGATCAGAATGGCCGACGTCCAGTACTACGGCACCGGCAAGCGCAAGACCTCGGTCGCCCGAGTTTTCCTGCGCCCGGGTTCGGGCAAGATCACGATCAACCGGCGCGAGCTGGGAGATTATTTCCAGACCAGCACTCAGAAGAGTACGGTCATGGAGCCACTGCAGGCGGTAGACGCCACCGACACGTATGACCTTCATGTCACCGTGACCGGTGGTGGTCCTTCCGGCCAGGCAGGCGCGGTGCGCCACGGGATTGCCCGCGCGCTACTCGATGCAGACCCAGAGCGCCGCACTGCGCTCAAGGAAAAGGGGCTGCTGACGCGTGACGCTCGTAAGGTCGAGCGCAAGAAGTACGGTCAACGCGGCGCGCGTGCGCGGTTCCAGTTCAGCAAGCGTTAGGAGAGGCTAAGTGGTCAGCGTATCGCTGCGAGATCTGCTCGAGGCCGGAGTTCACTTCGGCCA
>JAJCXT010000040.1 GCA_029263295.1 Acidobacteriota bacterium
CGTAGCCCGGATAGAGCGATGCGAAAAGCTCGAGAACCGGTTGCCCATATCCGGGGAACACGACCCCGGCACCGCCAACCACGGCCACGGTTCCCGCGAAGAAGAGACCACTGGTGAGCGCGAAGGATCGAACGGAAAGCTGCACGCGAATCTCACAGGATCTGGGGAAGGAGTTCAGCGGCACAGATCATACGCGAAGGATCCGTCTTGATATTAGCTGCGCTGCAGTACATATTATTTGTACTGCAATGCAGTTAAATAAAGATCCAACCGTCGGGAGAGCACCATGGGACGCGCACTGGGAGAGTTCGAGCACTTCGTGATGCTGGCGCTGGTTCGCCTCCGCGAGGATGCCTACGGCGTCACGATCAAGGACGAGATCGAGGCCCGCACTGGACGCGAAATCTACGTCGGCGCCGTGTACACAGCCCTGGCACGTATGCAGAAGAACGGGTACGTGACCGCCGAGATCGGTGAACCCACGGCCAAACGCGGTGGGCGCCGCAAGAAGTACTACCGCCTGGCCGAGGCAGGTCGCGAGGCGCTCAAGCAGTCGCACGATGCCTTGCGCGGCATGACCGCCGGCATCGAAAGCGAACTCGAGACGATTGCGGACGGTCGCGCTTGAGCGCCCCGGCCGCACCGCCACGCCTGGCGCAGTGGATTATCAGCGTTGCCTCCCCTGCCGCCGAGCGCGAGTTCTGGCTTGGCGACATCGAGGAACAATTCGCTGACCGTGCCGTTGAGGATCCCGCCGCCGCCCGGCGCTGGTACTGGCGCCAGGCGAAGCGCACACTCGCCCACCGGTTGGCTCGGCGCAGCCTGCGAGACCATATCGAGAACACCTGGCAGGACGCCCGCTATGCGGGTCGCAGTCTGCGACGCAGTCCGGGCTTTGTCGTCGTCGCGACGATCACGCTCGCCCTGGGCATCGGGGCCAACGCAATGATCTACGCCGTCGTGGACGGCGTGCTGATCCGCGGCCTGCCCTTCGAAGAGGCCGACCGACTGGTGCTACTGCACAACGGCTACTCGGATGGGCGACCCGGGACCTGGCTCGTGTCCTTCCCCGACTATGAGGACTATCGGGTGGGCATGACTTCCTTCGACGAGCTCGCCGCGTGGCAGTCGGCAACGCCGGCTCTCGCCTCGGAGGACGGGCAAGTCGCCCAGCGCTTGGACGCGGCCGACGTCACCGCCAACCTACTGCCCATGCTGGGGATCGAACCCATCCTGGGCCGAGGTTTCCTTCCCGAGGAAGACACGCCCGACGCCGCTCAGCGGGCCGCACTGCTGTCGCACTGGCTCTGGCAGAATCGCTTTGGCGGTGACGAGAGTGTCCTCGGAAGAACGATACTGCTCGACGAGACGCCGTTCGTCGTCGTTGGCGTGCTGCCGCGCGGCTTCACAGGCGTGAGCGGCGGGTTCATCCTGCCCTCGGTGCCGGTCGACGTGTGGCTGTCCTATCGGTCGTCGTTCTCCCGCGGCGGCATGGAAGAACGCGGCCTGACGAACGTCAACATACTCGGCAAGCTCGCCGCGAACGCAACGGTGGAACAAGCCCGCAGCGAGGCCACCGCGGTGGCAGGGGCCCTCGACGAGAGATTCCCTGAACTGCGCAACGCGATCACCCCCAAGCTCCACGTGGCCGAGGAGAAGGCTGTCGCGGATGTGCGCCAGTCGCTACTTCTCAGTTTTGGGGCCGTGAGTTTGCTCCTGTTGATCGCCTGCACCAACGTCGCAAATCTGCTCATCGGGCGTGCCTCAGGCCGGCGGCGCGAAATGGCCCTGCGCACGGCGCTTGGCGCTGGCCGCCTGCGGCTCGTACGCCAGCTCGTCGTGGAGAGCCTGATCCTCGCTGGGCTCGGTGCCGCCGCGGGGGCCGCGATCGCGACGGCAGGGCTCGAATTGCTGGTTACGAGTCGTGCTCTCAATATCGCCCAGATCGATACCGTGGCCATCGACGGCCGCGTGTTCGCTTTCCTGGTCGCGCTCGCCATCGCCGCGGGCCTGGCGTTCGGCGCGGGGCCCGCGCTGTTCGCCACCAGCGCCTCGCCGTCCGCGACACTGCGTTCGGAAGGGCGCGCGGTCGCAGGCCGGCGGTCGCTGGCACGCCGTGGACTGGTCGTGGCACAGCTCGCGCTTGCTGTCGTCCTGCTCATCGGCGCTGGGCTTCTTCTACGTAGTCTGGAGGAGGTCCTGCGGGTTGACCCGGGTTTCCGGCCAGAGGGCGTTCTCACAGCGAGCGTGCAACTTCCCATGGACTTCGTTAGCGCTGAGTGGCCCCGGGCGGTTGAATTCTTCGAACAGTACGAGGAGCGGATCCGCGGCCTACCGGGCGTGACATCGGTGGCCTCCGCCTACCAGTTGCCCACCGACTCGGGTTGGAACAACGCATTCGAATTCGATCTCACGGCCACGCGCCCACGTGAGCTGGCCGCAGGTGAGATCTACAGCGCCCGCTTCAACCCAGTGACTCCGGGCTACTTCGAGACGGCGGGTGTCCGTCTCGTCCGCGGCCGCACCTTCACGGCAGACGACAGCGCCGAGGGGGCCCGTGTGGTGATCGTCAACGAGAGATTCGTGGAGCGTTACTTCGAGCCTGGGACCGATCCGCTCGGCGCTCGACTGAACTACGGCAGCTGGTGGCAGAGGGAGAGCCCACCCGAGTACGAGATCGTGGGGGTGGTAGCAGACGTTCGTTTCTCCGGTCGGGCGCTCGAGACGTACCGGGCAACCTACTTCCCACACGCTCAGCAGCCCGTGCGCGAACTCAAGGTCCTGGTCGCGGTGGAGGGGAATCCACTGAATCTGGTGAGGCCGCTGCGCGCGGCCCTCGAGGAGATTGATCCGACCCTGCCGCTCGACAACATCTCGCTGCTCACCGACGAACTGGCCGCACACGAGGCAGCGCGGCGGTCGCTGGCCGTCATGTTGATTATCTTCGCGGTGACCGCCGTCACCCTGGCCGCCATCGGCGTCTACGGAGTGATGGCCTTCCTGGTGTCGCAGCGCACCCGCGAGATGGGCATCCGCGTCGCACTTGGCGCCCGTCGTGAAGACGTGCGAACAATGGTCCTGCTTTCGGGGTTGCGGCTGGTGCTCCTCGGCCTGGTCGTGGGACTGGCAGGGGCCTACTTCGTTGGCGGAGTTCTCGACAGTCTTCTTTTCGGAGTGGATTCTGCCGACCTGGCCACGTTCGTCACCGTGGCGGCGTTCCTCGGGATCGTAGCGCTCGTGGCCAGCTGGATCCCGGCACGCCGTGCCACATCGGTCGATCCCATGACGGCGCTGCGCGCGGAATGATCCATCTCTCTGAACGGGGACGAGCCTCTGGTGACAGAGGTTTGACCCATTTCTGACAGAGATTTGACGTATCCAACTGGTGCCCGCGGCAAAGTACCCACGGACAGTCAGAAGGCCGCGCTCGAGGCCAGAAACTGTGACAGAAGTTTGACGGAACCAATCCCCACTTGGACGCGTCTTACTAGTTGTAACCATCCTCGCAAGAGAGTTAACCGATGCTACCGCGCATTTTCACCGGAACAATCCTGAGTATCGGCTGCATCCTGACGGTGCAGGCCGCCGAGGTCGCCTTCGACAAGGCCATCGAGGAGCTCGACACGGCGCTTGCCGCGCCCGTGGAGGCAGCGCCTGACGACTTGCGAGCGGTGGGCGACTGCAGTGTTCCGGATGAGGCGCCATGCGGCGAACCAGCACTGTTTGCCGGCGAGCTCCCTCCCGACATCGGCGAATATCTCGACTGCCTGGAGTTCGAGGACGGCAAGGCCTAACCACGCCTGTCCTCTCGCTCGAATCTCGGCGACGATGATGCATCGCTACCTTGCTGGCGTGTTTACATATGGCTATCGCGCAAGAGTCGCCAGCAACCCTCATTCGGAAATTCGATGGAACGCCTACGCCGCATCAGCAAGGAAATCCTCACCGTCGCCGTTCTGGCCCTGGTGTTGTTCTCTGCACGTTCATCGCTGGCCGATCACTACGTCGTGCCCACCAGTTCGATGGAATACACCCTGATGCCGGGCGACCGCGTGCTCGTCAACAAGCTCGCGTACGGACTCCGTGTTCCCTTCATCGGATGGCGTTTGATCGCTGCGGGCACGCCAGTCGCCGGTGAAGTCGTTGTTTTCGACTCGCCTGAGTCGGGCAAGCGCCTGATCAAGCGGGTCGTCGCTGTCGGTGGCGACACCGTACAAATCCGCAAGGGTCAGCTGATCGTGAACGGCACGCCGTATGCCCTGGCCGACGATCCGACCGTCGAGAACTTCGGCGACCATCGGGCCGAGTTGAATCTCTCATCAGGGTCCGGGAGCCGCTTCGGCCCGCGTGACATTCCTGAGGGACACGTGCTGGTGATGGGCGACTACCGTGGCAACAGTCACGACGGGCGCATGTTCGGATCGGTGCCGGCCAACGATATCTACGGCCGCGCCATCGCCGTGTTCCTGCGCCGCGGCGACGGCTTCACCTGGCGCCCGCTCTAGAGATTCCGCGCCGGACGCAGCGACAACGTCGCCGCCGGAGAGCCGAGCACTCCGCCAGCCGCTGGAGTTGGACGCGCTGGTGGGATGACCGCGCGGCGCGCTATAGTGCGCTCGCCCTGCGATGAATTCACCTCTATCGTGGAGACGAGCATGCCCGACTCCAAGGGACCCACAAAGATGAAGACCGCCGCGACCCTAGTTATTGCAGCGAGTCTGCTTGGGGGCATGCTCGGGCTAGCTCCGAGCCCAGCTAACCCTGGTGTCGTCTTCGAGATCGACGTGACGGACCACGAGCAATCTCCGCCGAGGATCGCGACAACCTGGGCGTATGTCCAGGGAACGAATCTCAAGATGACTATCGCCCCCAGGGATAGCGATGCGCAGGACGAAGCCATCTTTCGCGGAGACCGTAGGGAAATGATCGTTGTCGACAACGACAACCAGAGCTATGTGGTGATCGACGAGGCCGCGATACAGGCTCTGGCGGCGCAACTGGCGGCGGTCAAGGAGCAAACCCAGGGCTTGATGGCTGGCATGGGTGGCATGCAGATCCCAAAGGCTGTCCTGGACCAGATGCCCGAAGAGCAAAGGAAAGAGTTGCTCGCGCGCATGGAGGAAGCCCAGAAACAGATGGCCGCCGCAAGTGGAGATGCGCCCGGCACCGAGGCAACGGGCCGGGGCATCAAGAACGAGTACCGACGCACTGGCGACCGCGCAACCATGGCCGGCTACCCCAGCGCCAAGGTCGAGGTCTTTCGTGGCGGGCGCAAGACGCGTGAACTGTGGGTCACGGACTGGTCCAACCTGGAAGGCGGCGGCGAGGTCCGTGGGGCTTTCCAGTCGATGGCCGATTTCTTCGAGGAACTGGTGGGGTCGATCGGCGATGCGATGGGGGATCTCGGCGGTCTCCCGGGCGGCGGCGACAGTCCCTTCAGTGACTTCGCGGAGCTCGGTGGTTTCCCGGTGGTAACGCGCGATTTCGGAGACGATGGCAGTCTGGAAGACGAGGCCACGCTGAAGTCAGCCAAACGTCAGACGATCGACCCGGACGCGTTCGAACCGCCCTCCGGCTACAAACGACAAGAGATGTTCCGCCCCGACGGGGGCGGAGGAGCCTGAGCACCGCCCGAACACTGCAGGCAAAAGGGGCGGCCCACCTGGACCGCCCCTTCGCTCTGTCGCCGCAGCGGCGTGCTGGCGCCGGCATCAACTCAGTAGCGGTAATGGTCCGGCTTGTAGGGACCGTCGACATCAACACCCAGATACGCTGACTGCTCCGGCGTGAGGCGCGTCAACTCAACGCCCAGATGGTCGAGGTGCAGTCGGGCGACCTCTTCGTCGAGCTTCTTGGGCAGCACGTAGACATGGTTGCCGTACTCGCCCTCGTTGGCATGTAGCGCCAGCTGTGCCAGCACCTGGTTGGTGAACGAGGCCGACATCACGAAACTCGGGTGGCCCGTGGCACAGCCGAGATTCATCAGACGCCCCTCGGCCAGCACGATCACGCTGTGGCCATCGGCGAAAACCCACTCGTCGGTCTGCGGCTTCACGTTACGCCGTTCGATTCCCGGGAGCTTGGCCAGACCTGCCATGTCGACTTCGTTGTCGAAGTGACCGATGTTCGCGACTATCGCCTTGTCTTTCATCGAGGCCATGTGATCGGC
>JAJCXT010000041.1 GCA_029263295.1 Acidobacteriota bacterium
AGGGTTGTGCCGCCCGGACAAGGGTTCTTCGCCTCGGGACGACGCTGGCCCCGTGCTACACTCGCCCTGTGAGCGCTAACGGTTTCGACAATCTCCTGCGCCGCTCCGTTCTCGCGGTCCTCGCGATCCTGGCTTTTGCCCTGGTGGGCAGCCACCTGGTGGCGCCGGACGGTGCGATCTGGCCCGAAGTTGATCTCGGCGGGCCTACGCCACAGCTGCGCGTTGGCCTGGCGGCCACACCCTGGACCGAGGTTGCGCGCGTCCTGAGTCCTGCGGTTGTGGTGATCGAGGTGTATGAGGAGGGCCGGCGCGGCATCGGCCCACCGCGGTCGAGTGGTTCGGGCGTGGTTGTGAGGGCGGATGGCTACGTGGTCACCAATGCCCACGTGGTGGACGATGCCGGTGACATCGAGGTCGTGCTCGAGAACGGTGATGCGCTGCCAGCGACGCTGGTGGGACGTGATCGCAGTGTGGACATCGCCGTGCTGCGAGTTGAGCCTTCGGCACCGCTGCTGGCGGCTGCGCTGGGCGATTCCGACGCGCTCGAGGTCGGGCAGTGGGTGGTGGCGTTCGGAGCGCCTTTTCAGCTCAAGAACACGGTTTCGACAGGCATCGTGAGTGCCCTCGATCGGCGGGTACGTTCGCTGTCGCTCACCAGTTCTTTCATTCAGACAGATGCGGCGATCAACCCGGGCAACTCCGGTGGCCCGCTGGCCAATCTGCACGGCGAGGTGATCGGCATCAATACGGCGATCGCTGTCTCCGAAGAAGCGCAGCAGACGGGGCGTGGCGCCAACGCGGGCGTGGGCTTCGCGATTCCCATCAACACGGTTCGCCGGGTGGCCTCTCGCCTCATCGGGCGCGCCGGCCTGCTACCGGCGGCTGAACCCACGGTCTGAGGCGAGCCACTAGTGCCGCGGAACGAACGCTTTCGTTTGCTGCTGATCGGCTCCACCGTGATTGCGGCCGCCGTCACAGTCATCCTCGGGGTGCCCCGAGCGCGAGGCTTCCTGACTCCCGAGATCGAGCGCGTTTGGATTGTCTCGGTGGTTCTGGGCGACGCCGTGGCGTCCACCAGCCCGAAGGAAGTACTGCAGGGTGCGCCGGTGACGCTGCTGGCAATTGTCGAGGCGCGGCCCGCGTTCAGTAGCACGACGCGGCTATACGGAACCATCGACGAGGTCATCCTCGACGACGCGCGCGGAGCGGAGTCCGTCGAGGATTGGAGCGACTGGTGGTACACGCTCGAGTTTCTATGGCTCAAGGTCGAGCCGTTGCACGGCTTCGCCAATCCGGAGTTCGCCGCGGACTTCGCTGCCAGCGAGATTCTCTACACGGACAGCTATCAGGTGGCCTGGGGCTTCGCTCCGAGGCACGCTGTTGACGTCTCGCCCGCCGGCGACGTATTTCCTGATCTGCCAACCGGGACGATGCGGTTTGCCGCGCGCGCCGTGGTGCGCGATTGGCAAGAGCGGATCCTGCAGCAGGTCTCCTCGCCCGCGGCGACGGAGGTCCATGCGGAGGTGGCCTCGCAGCAGCCGCATAGAGTCACGGTACGGGCGGGCGACGACCCGCTCGGCCGCCTGCAGGGGTATGCCGGACTCGCCTACGTGCCGTTCACCGATAGCGATGTAGCGGCCCATCCCGTACACGATTACCTGGGTGGCACCGTGCTTGCCTACTGGCTCATTGCGCAGCGCGATGCGGGCATGTACAGCGGGCCGCTGATCACGTGGGAGAGCCTCGATCAGGTCGCTGATATTGTCGTCGACGACATGTTCCTCGCCAGCGACGGAAGCTACTACTGGACGAACGACCCGTTACGGGTGGTCGATTGGGAAACCGTTCAGGCTGGCGATATCGTCACCATCGAGGATCACGTCGGCATCATCTTTCAGGACCGTGGACCCGGCGGTGGTGGCGATGGCGTGGTCAACCGCTGGGACGAGGCGTGGGAGGCTTACTTCGAACCTCTCAGGACCACACAACTCGGCGAGGCCTTCGTGTCCGACATCCAGATCTGGCGGCTGCGGACCACCGCGTCGTCGGACCAACAATGAACTCTGACGACGCGGGCGAGTGCCCCGGAAAGTGAAGCGATGAGCGAAACAGGAACGAAGTCCGGTCCCGTGTCAGCGCGACCCAGGGCAGTGCGCCCTATGTTTGAGGAGTTGCGCCCCACCTCCCCGATCCGCGCCCCACGCGGCGTGGAACGGACCTGCTCCACCTGGGACACGGAAGCGGCGATGCGGATGTTGATGAACAACCTGGATCCTCAGGTTGCCGTCGACTGGGAACAGCTCGTCGTCTACGGCGGCTCGGGCCGCGCGGCGCGCAACTGGAAGGCCTACCACCAGATCATTAGCGCGCTGCAGCGCCTGGCGCCCGACGAGACCCTCTGCGTGCAGTCCGGCAAACCCGTATACGTCGCTCGTACGCATCCAGACTCGCCGCGCGTGATCATCGCGAACTCCAACCTCGTGCCTGATTGGGCCACCGAGGGGGTCTTCGAGGAACTCGATATCGCGGGACTCACCATGTACGGCCAGATGACCGCCGGGTCGTGGATCTACATCGGCACCCAGGGGATCCTGCAAGGCACCTACGAGACCTTTGCGGCCCTGGCCAAGCAGGAGTTCGGGGCCGACAGCCTGAGCGGCAAGTTCGTCTTGACCGCGGGGTTGGGCGGCATGAGCGGCGCGCAGCCGATGGCAGCGACCATGAACGAGGCTGCCGTGCTGATCGTCGAGGTCCGGCCCGAGCGCATCGCGCGGAAGGTCGAGGAAGGCTACTGCCATCGCCAGGCGGACAACCTCGACGAGGCGCTCGGGTGGATACGCGAAGCGACGGCGGCGGGAACCGGGCTGTCGGTTGGCCTGGCTGGCAACGCGGCGGAAATCTATCCCGAACTGGCGCGTCGCGGCGAGATCCCCGACGTCGTTACCGACCAGACGCCGGCGCACAACCAGTTGGACTACGTGCCGATAGGCGACCTCGACGACCTCGACGACTTGCGGCGCGACGATCCGGAGGAGTACAGGCGCCGCTCGTTGGCCTCGATGGTGGCCCATACCCAGGGCATTCTGGACCTGCAGGCGGCTGGGGCGATCTGTATTGACTACGGCAACAACCTCCGCGGCCAGGCCGAGTTGGGTGGACTCGAGG
>JAJCXT010000042.1 GCA_029263295.1 Acidobacteriota bacterium
GCGACGAGCTGACGAAGGCGCTGCAGTCGGTACCGGAGGACCGCCGTGAGTCGCTCCTTCTGCACCACGTGTGGGGATTCACATTTCGCGAGGTGGGACACATGCTCGGCATAAGCGAGCGCGCCGCCAAGTTGCGCTCCTTCAGGGGAGTGCAGAGTCTGCGCGAGACCATGGGGACCGGAGGCAGCGATGAGTAGCACGACGCCGCCGCTGCCTGAAGAACTGAGGGCCGCGATCCTTGGCGATATGAAGCCGGTGAAGCCTCTGCCTTCGCCGTGGAAGCGTTTCCTTCTGGTGGCGCCTCTGATCGTCGGTGTTCTCATCATGCCGTTGGTCTACAACCAATTGCGCGAGACCGGCGATTTTGGCGTCCTGTTGAGCTGGATCCCGGTGGCCGTCCAGGTATTTCTTGCCTTCGGCCTGCTGGTGATAGCCCTCCGCGAGGGCGTGCCAGGGTGGCGTGTTTCGACGAGGCTCATCTTCGCCATGGTTCTCGCCGCGTATTCGCTGCAGATCCTCGTGAACCTTCTGATGTTCATGCAAGTGCCCGCTGAGGCGGGGCCGAGTGGTGTGCTGGAGACGTGGATCAGTTGCTTCCGCGTGGAGAGCCTCATCGGCATTCCGATACTGGTTCTTGTGGCCTGGCTGGTGAGTCGTGCGCTGCCGTGCAGACCGCTCCTGGCGGGATTCCTGGCCGGTACCGGCGCCGGCATCGCCGCGGAGGCCTCCTGGCGCATGGTGTGCCCCAATTCGGAGCCTGGACACGTGCTCCTGGGACACACCGGAGGGATCCTCATACTCGGTCTGACGGGCTTCCTCCTGGGGTACGTCTGGAGCGTCTACCACCGCGCTGCCGCCCGCGATTGATTTCCGCAAAAAACGTGGAAACCTGACGCGCCCCCCGCGCAAAGTTACTCCTGAGCAAACAATCACGCCTTGAACTCGATACTCGAGGCGCAAACGTACGCTGTGACGGAGGAAACCATCATGGGAACGGCTCTAGCCGTGTCGCAGGCCAAGTACTGGCATCTCAGGCAAATGGGTGTCTTCAGGTCCCTGGCTGACTGGGAACTGAAGCAACTGGTCAAGTTTGCGGACCTACGACTGATCAAGACCGGGACGGATGTCTACCGTGACGGCGACCTGGCCCATCACTTCTTCGTGATTCGCTCCGGCAAGGTGAAGCTGCATCGGGATCTTCCCAACGGAAAGAGGATGATCCTCGACTATCACGGCGTGGGAGATCTCTTCGGTGAGGGGGCTGTTCTCGGCGAAGAGCGCCGTGGTGAGAACGCCGAAGTCGTCGATGACGCTTTCGTGTGCATCATCGATCGCGACCAGTTTGCCAGCTACCTGCACCAGCATCCCGACGTGGCGCTGCATGTGGGCGGAGTCATCGCCCGTCGCCGCAGGCGTGCCGAGGCGTCTTCGGCTGCGCTCCTGTCGGAAGACGTGCGAACGCGACTGGCGCACGCCCTCGCGCGCCTTGGTCTCGAGCACGGCAACGAAGACGAGAAGGGACTGCGCGTGGATCTGCGCTTGACCCAGACCGACCTGGGGCAGCTCGTGGGGTCCACCCGCGAGACGACCAGCATGGCCTTCAACGCGTTCAAGCGCGACGGACTCGTGGATGCGAAGGATCGCATCGTCTGGGTCCTGCAGGCGGAGGCACTCGCCGCCTACTAGAGCCATCAGGCCTATACTGCGCCCGCGGGGTACGCGCCGCGGGCGTTTTTTGGTTATCTGGGGGACACATGTTGGCGCAGGAACAGGTCCGCATCGCCACCCGTGCTGGCGAAGTTCTGCTCGCTCAATTCGGCCGGCTGAGTGCCGCCGACGCCACTCGCAAGGGCAACCAGCGGCGCGACCTGGTGAGCGCGGCCGACTTGGCGGCGGAAGCCGTGATCCTCGAGGCGGTCCCGGCCGGCGACAGGGTCCTCGCGGAAGAGTCGGGTGAGCGACCGGGAAGCGGGCGGTACTGGGTGGTAGACCCGCTGGATGGAACGATCAACTTCCTTCACGGCATTCCGTTCTGGTGCGTTTCCATCGCCACCATCGCAGACGGCATGCTCGAGGCGGCGGTGGTGCACGCGCCGGCGCTCGCCATGACCTTCGCCGCAGAGCGTGACGGCGGGGCAACGTTGAACGGGAGTCCGATCCACGTCTCCCAGGTTGCCGAGATCGGCGACTCGATTCTCGCGACGGGGTTCCCCTACGCCCGCGATACCGTCGCTGATAACAATCTCGATAACGTCGCGCGCCTCGGCTTGGTGGCCGGTGGCCTGCGCCGCATGGGCTCAGCGGCTCTCGACCTGGCCTTCACCGCGGCGGGGAAACTGGACGGCTTCTGGGAACTCCAACTCAACGCCTGGGACGTTGCCGCCGGTGTGCTCCTGGTGCAGGAGGCTGGCGGCAGGGTGACGGATTTTCGTGGCCGCGCGCAGCTTGAACGGCTTCTGTACGGGCGTCACATTGTCGCTTCCAATGCTCGTCTGCACGACGCGGTTCTCGACCGGCTCGCCCCGCTACGCGGCCTGGAGTGATCGAATCAAGCACAGCCGAGGCCGGCACAGCCGAGCCCTAGCAGGCCCGCTAGCAGGGCCATCACTAAACCGCCGGGGGCTCCAGTGCGTCGGCGCCGCGTAGGCGGGCCAGTCCGATCGCCGCGATCATCGCCGCGGCACCGGCAAGGACGAAGGGCCAGGAGGCGCCCTGGTCGTAGAGCCACCCAGCGAGCACCGGGCCGATAGCGCGTGCCGCTGAGGTGACCGATTGGCCGAGCCCCAACATTCCACCCTGCAGAGCCTCGCTGGTGCGACGCGACAGCAGGGTCGACAGGGTGGGGGAGACCAGCCCCTGCCCGACGGCCAGAACTCCGAGGAACGCCATCGCCGCGGCGAAACTCTGCGCGAAGGGCAGCAGGAACAGCGACCCGCCCAGGAGCAATGCGCCGAGCGCGCTCAACCGGCGCTCACCGACGCGCGGCGCGAGTCGCCCCACGATTCCACCCTGGACGATGATCATGATGACTCCCACGTAGACGAGGATCATCCCAAAACCGCGCTCATCCAGGCCGTATTCCGCCCGGGCGACGAATGCGAGCGTCGTCTCCATGGAGACGAACGCGAACAAGGTGAGGAACATCGCGATCAGGATCACCAGAGAGGCAGGCTGAGCGGCAAGAGTCTGCCAACTCCAGGTCGATGGCTTGTGATCCCGTTGGCGCGGTGTTTCGCGGATCAGGAACATCGCGAGTAATCCATTGGCGAGCGCCAGCGCGGCCGCCACTGAGGTCACGACCAGGAAGCCATAACTGCCGAGGCCGGCACCGATTCCGGGGCCAACGATGAAGCCGCTGCCGATCGACGCGCCGAGCAGCCCCATATATCGCGCCCGTTCCGCGGGCCGCGTCACGTCGGCAACATAGGCCTGGGCGGTGGCGATGGTTCCGCCGAAGAGACCGGCAACGGCGCGGGCGAGGGCGAGCACGATGAGCGACCCCGCCATGCCGGTGAGAATGAAGGAGGCTCCGGACCCGACGAGACCAATGATCAGCAGAGGCTTGCGGCCATAACGGTCCGACAGCCGACCGGCGACAGCCGCGCCTACGAGTTTCGCGGCCGAATACGAGGTCAACAGGATGCCAAGCCAGAGGCCCGCGCCGCCAAGATTCATCGCGTAGAACGGGAGCACGGGCAGAATGATGGCGAACGCCACCATATCCAGGAATACTGCTAGGTA
The DNA here is from genome assembly GCA_029263295.1 of Acidobacteriota bacterium. Taxonomy (GTDB): domain Bacteria; phylum Acidobacteriota; class UBA890; order UBA890; family WLXD01; genus WLXD01. Next base: position 3,742 of record JAJCXT010000042.1, read on the forward strand.
GACGGGCCTCAGCAGGCCCGTCCCCGTGTGGTCTTGACTGTCCATGCGCCCAGTCTAGCCTCGGTGCCGGTTCACTGTAGTGCGAAGATCGGCGCCAGCAGATTGTCCACGGGGGCATGCTCATCCGTGAGCACCAGATACTCGCCACGGCGCAGGAGTGCGCGCATGTCGCCGCCGAGCACTCCGTCCTCGGTCCAGGCGAACAACGTGCCCGCGTTCGGGTTCGTGCGCCGGGCAAGCTGGCCGCGCGAGAGCAGGTGCTTCGAACTCAGGACGACGAACGTGTCGCGTTCGTCGCTGGTGCCCTCGGCTTCGCCGGAGAACACGTAGACGTAAGGAAACGTCTGCTGCAGCGTGCCCACCACCGAGCCCAGAAAGCGGCCGTAGCCCGGGCGATACACATCGATCACGTTGATGAGATACACGCCTTCAGGCGACATGATCGACGCGAGCGCGTCGTTGAACCCTTTGGTGGTCAGGTGATACGGGACACCGAGATCGTTGAAGGCATCTCCGTAAACGAAGTCGTACGGGGCCACGACGGACTCTGCCACACCGCGGGCGCGGTCCCTCACGAAGTTCCGAGCGTCCATGTTCGACGTGACGATGCGGGTATCGAGTGGCAGGCCGAGGGCTTCGTGGGCGGCGCGCGTGACGGCCGGGTCGATCTCGGCGACGTCGATGGTGGTGGCGGGATAAAGGGTCTCCAGGTAGCGCGGAAACGTGTAGCCACCACCACCCACGAAGAACGCGCTCCAATCGGGTCGCGCGGGCGCAAGCGCGCGCGTGAGTTCCGCGTAGACGCCCTCGTACGAGTACACGAGTTGCATCGCATCGTCCATCGAGACGTAGCTGTGAACCAGATGGTCGAGGGCAAGCACGCGGGTATTGTCCATCTCGACCGCGTCGTAGACCTCGATGGAGAAGTAGCTACTCTCTTCCTCGAAGTGATACTCGCTTGTGTCGAAACGTAACCCGAAGAAGTGACCCCAGTGTTTAGCCCAATCCCATGGCCCGATGGTCGCTGAGCCGACCAGGCTCACCCACAGCAGCCAGGTGACGACGAAGTTGGTCGGCCGACGGCGCAGCCCCATGCCCGCGATCAGCGCGAGGAGGCCCAGACCAACGGCGATCCCGATGATGATGGCCTTGGTGCCGAATCGCTCGATCAGCACGTAACCGGTGAGGAATGTGCCCAGAATACTTCCGGCGGCACCCGCCGCGTATACAGATCCCAACGTCGAGCCGACCTGCCGGCCCGCTGTGAGCGCAAGACGTGCGGCCGCAGGGGAAATTGTCCCGAGGATCACCGCCGGGCCAAGGAACGTGAGGGTGACGGCCCACAGGTTCCAGAGCGGCCAGCTGAGAAAGTCCGGGCGGTCCCATGAGCCCATCCAGTCGACGAGCAAGAGCACACTCAGGCTGGCGATGGACGACAGCAAGAATAGCGACGTGAGCAGCCCGCGGGCCGGATAGATGTCGGCCAGTTTGCCGCCCGCATAGTTGCCCAGGGTGATGCCGGCGAGGATCACGCCGATCACCGCGGTCCAGGTGTACAGCGAGACGCCGAGGTGCTGAGCGACGAGGCGCGCCGCCACGAGCTCCAGCGTCATGATGAACGCGGAACTGATGAAGACGATGGCACCTGCCACCAACACGACAATCGTGCCGTTGGCTGCGCCCGGGCGGGAGTTTGACTGCATGGACGCGCTGAGGGACTGGGTGCACAATACGCGGACGCCGCTGAGCGGTGACGATAGCGCCCGAGCGCTACCAATTCCAGCATCCTGCTCCGGGTCATGGCGGCTCCAGTGGGTACTGACTCCGGGGAACTCCGATTCCATGGGCGTAGAGCTACCGACGCGAGAGAAGATCAACGCTGCCGCTGAGCGCTTGCGGGTACACGTTCGCCGTACGCCGGTTGTGGCGGTCCGGGGTATCGACCTGGGCCTCGATATCGACAACGTGACACTGAAACTCGAACTACTGCAGCACACGGGTTCGTTCAAGCCGCGTGGAGCGTTCAACCGGATCCTGGCAGGGAACGTCCCAGCTGCCGGTTTGATCGCCGCCTCAGGAGGCAACCACGCCCAGGCAGTGGCATACGCGGGGACGCGGTTGGGCTTGCCGACCGAGATCTTCGTGCCGGAGACCATCCCGGCGATCAAGCTGGCTCGCCTGCGCCAGTATGACGCTGAGATCCGGCTGGTAGGCGAGTACTACGACGAGGCCCGTGAAGCCTCGGAGGTTCGCGCCGCCGCGACCGGGGCGCTCGTGGTGCACGCGTACGATCAGCCCGCGGTGGTCGCAGGCGCGGGCACGCTCGCGCGGGAGCTGGCCGAGCAAGTTAGCGACATTGACACGGTGCTTGTGGCGGTCGGTGGGGGCGGCCTGATGGCCGGTACCGCTTGCTGGGCCGACAACGACTTTGACGTGGTCGCCGTGGAGCCTGAGCGGTGCCCGACGCTGCACGCGGCCCTCGGCGCCGGTGCTCCGGTAGATGTCGAGGTCAGCGGACTGGCCAGCGACTCCCTCGCCGCGCGTCGTATTGGGCAGATCGCGTTCGCTGCCGCTCAGCGCGCCGGGAGTCGATCGGTACTGGTGACGGATGCGGCGATACGCGCTGCACAGGTCACCCTCTGGGACCGACTCCGCCTGGTGGTCGAGCCTGGCGGGGCGACAGCCTTGGCTGCGCTGTTGTCGGGCGCGTACGAGCCGGCACACGACGAGCGCGTGGTGGCGCTGGTGTGCGGGGCGAATACCGACCCCGGAAGCGTCCAGCAAGGCTAGTGGCCTCCCGACGCGGTTCGAACTGGCTGAAGGCAACGTGCAAGGTCAATCAGCGGGGCAGGTTATCCTTGCCGCTCCCTTGCCCAAGGAGAGTCGATGGAATCGCAGGCATTGATCACGAATGACGCCGTAGTGCTCGGCATCCTACTGGCCATGCTGGCCTTCGTCTTCACGACGCACAGCAGCCAGAAGCACTTCTGGAAACGCTTCTACAGCATCATCCCGTCGATCTTTGTCTGCTACTTCCTGCCGTCGATCTTCGCGACTCTCGGGGTGATTGACGGTGAAGCATCGAATCTTTACTTCGTCGCGTCCCGCTATCTGCTGCCCACGAGTCTCGTCCTGCTGACGATCAGCGTTGATATCCCCGGGATCCGTCGGCTGGGACCGAAGGCTCTGATCATGTTTTTCACGGGAACGGTCGGCATCCTGGTCGGCGGTCCTGTGGCGATCCTGATCGTGGGCACGATAGCGCCCGAGGCCGTGGGTGGTGACGGCCCAGCGGCGGTCTGGCGCGGGCTCACGACTGTAGCGGGGAGTTGGATCGGTGGGGGCGCCAATCAGGCGGCCATGAAGGAAGTCTTCAACGTCGGGGACGACCTGTTCAGCTCGATGATTGCCGTGGATGTCGTGGTCGCCAACATCTGGATGGCGGTACTGCTCTTCATGGTCGGCAGGGCAAAACGCATCGACGCCTGGCTCGGCGCGGACACGTCGGCAATCGACGACCTGCGCCAGCGGGTCGAAGAGCATGAGCGTGCCCATGCGAGGATCCCGGCGTTGACGGACGTCATGCAGATTCTCGCGGTTGGTTTTGGCGTCACTGCGGTTTCCCATTTCCTCGCGGACCTCATCGCGCCTGCCATCGAGAGCGCGGCGCCGGGACTGGCCATCTACAACCTCACGTCACAGTTCTTTTGGCTCGTGGTCCTAGCCACCACCGTGGCACTCGTCCTCTCCTACACTCGCGTCCGCACCATCGAGCACGCCGGCGCCTCGAAGATCGGATCTGCCTGTCTGTACGTGCTCGTAGCAACTATCGGCATGCGCATGAACCTGGCCGCGGTGCTCGAACGGCCGATGCTATTCCTCATCGGCGGCGTGTGGATGGTGTTTCACGCGGCGTTGATGCTGGGCGTGGCCAAGGCCATCAAGGCGCCCGTGTTCTTCATGGCGGTAGGTAGCCAGGCCAACGTCGGCGGGGCCGCCTCGGCACCGATCGTGGCCTCGGCCGTGCATCCCGCGCTGGCACCTGTGGGTGCGCTGCTCGCGGTGCTCGGTTATGCGATCGGCACCTACGGCGCGTACGTGTGCGGCCAGCTCATGCGAGTGGTGGCGTCGGGATGATCTCCACGTCGATATCCAGCACCGTGTCCTGATCGATCGTGCGCCACACGGAGCAATAGCGGTCACGCGACAACGAGATCGCCCGCTCGATGTTGCGCAGAGGCACGTCACCCTGGATCTGCAGAGTCATGACGATGCGCTCGAATCGCCGTGGCGGGTCCACGGGCCTTTCGCCTTCGAGGGACAGCCCCAGCCGTGTAGGAGGCGTGCGCATCTTTTCCAGAATGTCGGCGATGTCAATTCCCATACAGCCGCCCAGCGCGACGAGCAGATGCTGCATGGGGGAGGCCCCTTGCGCCTGGTCGCCGTCGAGCAAGAACCGGTGGTCGCCGGTGACTACCGCGAACCGCACGCCGTCCCGCCACTCGAGCTGTGTCGTCACGCTGTCACTCATCTCCATCCCTCGCTTGGTTCGCTCGGTAGGGCCGTGCCGGGCTGCCAGTCGGTCGCCCGCAGGTTTTCCAGAAGCTCCAGGATCGCACCGCGGTCGGCCTGACTCAGAAGCAAGAGCATGTCGCCCTCGCGTCCCCACTCCAGGGCGACGTGAACGGCAGCAAGCTCGTCGGGCGCTGCTGCCAGCTGGTCCTCGGCTAATCCGCCGGTGCGAAGCCGTCCGAGAATGCGCTCCGCCACCTCGGTGGCATCGCGGCCGCGGCCGTATTTCTCCATCGTCTTGACGACCACGAAATCCGGCCTATGCGCAACGCACGTATCGGTGAGCGCGTCGATGGAGTCGTTGTCTCGGTCGCCTGCCTGACCCATCACCACGAGTTTGCGGCTTGGCCCAAGCGCGTCCACGGTCCGCAGGATCACCTCGAGGCCTTCCGGATTATGGGCGTAGTCGACGATCGCACGCAGGCCTCCAAGGTTGAACAAGTTGCAGCGCCCGGGGTTTGTCAAAGGGTCACTGGCGAAATCCGACAGGCCTTCGACTACCGCTCCGCGCTCGATGCCCAGCTGCGCCGCTACGGCCATCGCCCCGAGTGCGTTGTAGACATTGTGAACAGCAGCTCCGCCGAGCGCAGCAGGGATGTCCGCCTGCTCCAACCAGCCGACGAAGCGGCCGTCGGTGACGGGCCCTAGACGGCCGCGGTGGCGCACGAATCCGTCAGCCGGTAACTCCTGCGGGTCCACCAGCACCGCGACCGAACGTTCTGCGCTCAGGGCCGGGGCGAGCCGAGAATCGTCACCGTTGACAACGAGGCTTCCCGCGGCAGCGGTGGCCTTGGCTACAAGGAGCTTCACCTGGGCGAGGCGGTCGAGTGTGTCGATGCCGTATTCGCCGAGATGATCCGTTCCGATGTTCGTTACGTAGGCCGCGTCGGCTGATTCCACCGGCAGGCCTCGCCGGAGCATCCCGCCGCGGGCGACCTCCAGGAACGCCACATCGACCCGCGCGTCGCGCAGCAGGGCGCGCGCGCCTTCACCACCAGTGTAGTCACCCTCCAGGATCGTCTCGCCTCCCAGCTGCACACCATCGGTCGATGTATTGCCTGCTGTGAGACCCGCTGCAGCGGCAATGGCGGAGAGCATGCGGACCGTGGTCGTCTTGCCGTTGGTTCCAGTGATCAGGGCAACCGGAACGTCGTACACGTCCTGCCACGCAATCGTCGAGGGGTCCGGCAGCGCGTGCACCGGCCACACCTTGCAGCCGCGCCCGCTACCGATGGATAGCAGTTCATCGTCCGCGAAGAAGCGCACGCCATGCTGCTCCGCCGCGGCGGCAATCTGTAGACGCCGGGGGCTGCGCTCTGCCGCTGACATGTCGCGTAAGTCTGTGAGCGCGCGATGCTCGGGGGCCGTGAGCCCGCAGCCGGCTACCGCCATGGCCCAGGCGGTCTCGTTGGCCTCGCACGCGGTGTACAGCGCATCCTCCGGCACGCTGGCCGCCAACGTGGCGAAGCCCGGGTAGCGGTGCACCTCAGTTTCCGGAGCCGGCCAGGCCAGTGCTTCCCAGACTTCGCGTACGGCGTCCTGCCAGGCTGAGATGAACGTCGCGGCGCTGGAGTCATCGACCGGCGCCTCGAGGACCACTCCAAACCCGGACAGGAAGAGGTTGGGGCCGGTCAGTCTGCGAGAACCGCTGGGCTCGATATCCATCAGGCGTTCGCCTCGGGCTGTCAGTCGGCCTCTTCGTGGATACGCGCCAGGCGAACGCCGCGCTCGTCACGAATCAGTTCGTCGTCGGTGGGCAGGACTTCGGCGGGTAGGGCGGGCAACTCCACGGTGGCCGCACCCGCTGGCTCGGACGGAGCCAGTTCGGCGTCCGCCTCGAAGTGGATCACTTGCTTCCAGCCACGCGTGAGATCGTCGGCGAAGATGAGCAGCAGGTCACCAGGCCTGCAAAAGCCCAGTGCGTGCCCGATGGCCTCGGCTTCGTCGGGAATCACCTCGATCGCTTGATCCGCGACCCCTGCGCTGCGCAGAGTCTCGGCCAGCATGTCGGGAACTTCACCCGGCGCGCGACCGCGGGGGTTATCGTCGCGCTTGCAGACGAAGTGGTCGAAGTGCGACGCCGCTATGGTGGCGATGGCGCGAATATCCTCGTCGCGACGATCGCCGGGTGCCGCGAGCACGACGATCCGCCGGCCGGGGCACTCGAGCCGCGAAGCGAGGCTGCACATCGCCTCCACAGCGGCCGCGTTGTGCCCGTAGTCGAGAATCACCCTGAACGGATGCTCGTCGAACACGTTCATCCGACCAGGCGCCTGGAAGAACGTCGTGTCGAACGTCCGCAGCCCCTGGCGAATGTTGTCGAGGCTGACTCCCATTGCATACGCGAGCGCCGCGGCGAACATCGCGTTTTGCACGTTGTGCAGTGCGCGTCCTTCCAGCGTCGCCGGGATCAGGTGTGTCCACAGCAACGGCATGTGAGCGGTGCCGTCGTAGAGGGTGATCATGTGCCCATTCAGGCCGTCCTCGAGTGCCACCGCGCGGCCGCCCGCGCGGATGTGTTCGAGCACCAGCGGGTGGTCCTTCGACATCGTCACGTAGCAGATGTGTTCGGCTTCGGCATAGGCGGCCATCCTGAGGCAGTGCGCGTCGTCGGCGTTCAGCACCACCGCCTTTGTGGCGACTTCGATCGGGATGCGCTTCACCTCAGCCAACTGATCGAGCGTGTCGATGCCCCGCAGGCCGAGGTGGTCCTCGCTGACGTTGAGGCAACAGGCAACATCGCACTTGCGATAACCGAGACCGGCCCGGAGCAGGCCTCCACGGGCTGTTTCCATGACGGCCACATCGACGCCGGGATCGCGAAGCACCATCCGGGCTGCCACCGGACCCGTCATGTCTCCCTTCACGGTCAACTGGCCGTCCACATACACCCCGTCGGTGGACGTTAGCCCCACCCGTTGCCCCGTGAGCTTGAGAATGTGGGCGAGCATCCGCGAGGTCGTCGTCTTGCCGTTCGTACCGGTGATCGACGCGATCGGAATGCGACTCGGGGTCCCGGGCGGAAACAGCAGATCGATCACGGCGCCACCAGCGTCGCGCGACTGCCCCTCTGACGGGGCCACATGCATGCGGAACCCCGGCGCCGCGTTCACTTCGCAGATCGCCCCGCCCGTATCCCTGTATGACTCCGTAATGTCCGACGTCAAGAAATCGACACCCGCAACGTCCAGGCCAATCGCCTGCGCGGCTCGCACGGCCATCTCACGGTTGTCGGCGTGCACGATGTCCGTCACGTCGATCGCGGTGCCGCCAGTAGAGAGGTTGGCTGTCGCGCAGAGATAAACCGTTTCGCCATCCGCCGGGACGCTGGAGCGTTTGTAGCCGTGCTCTTCCAGTAGACGGTCCGACTGGTGGTTGAACTCGATCTCGGTGAGCACCTTTTCGTGGCCGATGCCGCGACGCGGATCTTCGTTCACCTTGGCGACCAGTTCTTCGATGCTGCTGGCTCCGTCCCCGACGACGTGTGCCGGCACCCGCTTGGCAACCGCGAGAAGCTCGCCATTGATCACGAGCATGCGATGATCGAGGCCGGTAATGAAGCTCTCCACGAGAACTCCGCGACTGTGCTTTTGTGCTTGCTCGAAAGCTGTCTCGACCTGACCGGTGGTTTCCACGCCAATCGAGACGCCGCGCCCGTGATTGGCGTTGAATGGCTTGACTACGACCGGATAGCCCATCCGCTCCGCCGCTCGCACTGCGTCGCGCGCGCTACGCACGAGTCGCTGCCGCGGAACCGGCAAGCCAAGGGAAGACAGGAGCGCGTTGGTCTCTTCCTTATCCGAGGCGATCTCGACCGCGATGTGCCGAGTCTCCGAGGTAATCGTCGCCTGGATTCGCTTCTGGTGGCATCCATACCCGAACTGCACGAGGCTGTACTCGTTCAGGCGCAGCCAAGGGATGTCGTTGTCTTCAGCGGCACGGACGAGTGACGCGGTGCTCGGGCCGAGCGCCCGCCGCTGAGCCCAGCGGACCATCGTCGCGCGCTCGCTCTCGAAGTCCCAGTCGTCGGGAAGTTCGTCGTCGCGCAGCTCGGCAGGCAGAAGGCTGTGGAGCAGGTCCAAGGCCAGCCGGCCGGCGGCCTTGCCGACGTCACGCTGGACGTATTGATAGACGACCGTGTAGACGCCAGGCTCATCGGTGGAGCGCGTGCGTCCAAAGGTCGCCCGATTGCCCGCGACGTGCTGGAGCTCGAGCGCCACGTGTTCGAGCACATGGCCGAGCCAGGTGCCATCGCCTTCGCGCAGCCGACGCACGAAGCCACCCGGCTCACGGTACGAACATCCGTGTTCATGAAGACCCGGGAGCGCGGCGAGAAGGCCGTCGACGAATTCTTCGCCCAGCCTGCCGGTGGGCCATTCCTCGAGCTCGCCCAGGTCCAACAGAAGTCGGATTACAGGGAAGTGAGCGTAGAGGCTCGGGCCGAGGTAGACGCGCGATTCGAGAATTCTCATAGTTCCTGTACCTCCCTGTCGACTCCCTCGAGCGCCGGGGTCGCCTCGCGACTCTTGATGTCGAAGTGCGAACCTGGCAACAGGATGTGCAGCTTCACGCCAAGTAGTGACACTGGATCGCCCGGCTGGTGTCCGATCGATGCGTACTCGAGTTCAGAACCGTCAACGAGCGTACACGACCCGGACCCGACGACCTCCAGGATGCCGTGCGGTCCGATAAAGGCGGCAGTGTCTTCGTCCAGGCCCATGCCGATGATGAAGGGGTTGTACGCGAGAACGGTCAGCAGGCGCCCGAGGCGGTCGCGTTCCCGGAAGTGCTGATCGATCGTGAAATCTGACGTCAGACCGATGCCCGGCGCCATGGCGACCATGTGTGTAACTGGAGAGGCCCCGGCGTCGCCGAACGCGATCATGTGCTCAGACATGTAGCTGGCGCCAGCGGAGGTTCCCGCGATATGTACTCCGCTCCGGTAGAGAGAGCGCAACTCGTGCGCCGCTGGTGTGCCCCCGATGGTGCGGCTAAGGCGCAACTGCGAACCGCCGGTGATGAAGATCCCAGTGCTATCCCGGAGCACGTCGAGCCACTCCTCGTTGTGACAGTCTTTCCGCGTGGCGAAAGGAACGGATCGGGATCGGGCTGCGCCCAGGCGTTCGAACACCGTCTCGTAGCTCGGGCCGGTGGTGTCCAGCTTCGAAGCCGTCGGGATGATGGCGATACGCGCCTCGGTGCCCCCACAGACATCGACGAACTTGCGCAGAATTGTCGGACTCTTGCGTTTACGCTCCGCGCCGCCAATCGGAATAAGGAACCCGCGCGCGCTGCTGGCTTCGATAGTCACCGCGCCACCTCGGCCGGAGCGGGCGCTGGAAACCCGTCGGGGGCGTACCAGGCGCCGGCGTACATGGCGGCGCGCAGGCTCAGGTCCTCGTTGAGGACGAGAAGGTCGGCGGCTGAGCCGCGCGTCACCGTGCCCTTGCCGGCGAGCCGCAGTAGCCGGGCTGGATTGCTGGTGAATGCGGGCAGTGCTGATGCCAGGTCGAGGCCCGCCGCAACGCTTTCGCGCAGAGCACGCATCAATGCATCGGGTGCCGCCACGTCATAGCGGGCAACGGTCCCTTCACTCGTGAAGACCGGCAGGCAGCCGCCACCGTCTGAGCTGACGGTCACATTTTCCGGGGGCGCGCCTGAATCGAGGTACCGAACCAGCGCATCAGGTGCGGACCATCCGTCCTCACCTTCTTCGATCGGGAAAGCGGTGATATCCACGGTACATCCGTCCGCTGCGAGGGCGATGGCTTCTTCAAGCAGCGCCTTGCGTCGGTTCACGTGGCTCGGGTGAAAGACACGCGGCGGCAAGTCACCTTCGCTCATCACACGCCGAACAGGCTCCAGGCCTGCCGGGCCATCGCCGAGATGCAGGTGGAGGACCCCCGCCTTGCCCGTCATCAGGCCGCCGACATGGGCATCCGACGCGATTCGGAGTATCTCGGCCACGCTGGGATGGCTCGAACGGTGATCGCTGATCGCGAGTTCGCCGACCCCGATGATCACGTCGATCCAGGCCAGATCGCCTCGAACCGTACCTGTAAGCGTTCGGGGCGGGACGTGGTAACCGCCAGTGAAACACCGGGCTGTCAGCCCGTGGGCGTTCAGTTCCCGCGTCCAGGCGACGAGCGACTCAGTGGTGCGGGTCGTGTCGTCGGTTCCGAGCAGCCCGACGACCGTTCCTGTGCCGGCAGCGCGGTACACCTGGGCCGCAAGCGGAAGAATGCGGCTGCCGAAGCCCGCTTCGCCGCCCCCTCCGGTCACATGGACGTGTCCATCAACCAGAGCCGGCACCACTAGACGGCCCTCCAGGTCAACCGGAGCGCCATCACACCAGGACGGAAGTTCCTCGATCTCGCGGCCCACGTGGCCGATGCGACGGTCGGTAACCACGAGGTCACAGAGCCCCTGGTCCGTGGGCGCAAATAGGCGTGCGTTGCGTATGAGAGACAGCATAGGACGCGATTCTCCCACGTCCCCCAGTCCCTCGTTGCTCGCCCTATCGCCGTCCGAGGGTCGTCGATTCAGAGCCCCTCGGGCGGCCCACCTCGAGGGTTAGACGACCGCCACCTTCTCATCGACGACCATACCGTCGAAGAGATGGATTGTGCGCTCTGCGTGCTCGGCCCAGCGCGGATCGTGGGTGACCATGCAGATGGTCGCGCCCCCCTGATGCAGTTCCGCCATCAGGTCCATGACCGCCGAAGCGTTGCCCGAGTCGAGGTTTCCAGTGGGCTCATCAGCGAGCAGGATCGAGGGGTCACCAACAACCGCGCGGGCAACTGCCACACGCTGCTGCTGACCACCAGAGAGCTGGCTCGGCATGTGCTTGGCGCGA
>JAJCXT010000043.1 GCA_029263295.1 Acidobacteriota bacterium
GCGCAACGGGTGGGGCTCAATGCCGCCGGCGCCCGCTACGATCCGCAGCGTGGCGTGCTGGTCTCTCGGTCGATTCCCTCCGACAGTGCGGTGGCAGGCACGTTGGCGAGCAGGCCGGAGCACGTCACCCTGGCACTCAAACAGGAATACGCAAAGCAGCGACTCTTCCGCGCGTGGTTGGGGGACTCGGATGGTCACCTCGGGAACATGATCATCGGAGACGATGGCCTGCTGTACCTGCTCGACTTCGACCAAGCCGTGTTGAGCGGCACGACGAGCCGGCAAATCCAGGAAACGGCCGGTCAAAGCGAGAGGGATCTGCTGCAGGGCACCGTCTGGAGCTGGAGCTTCGTAAGACCCGAGCAGGACATGGTGATGTACAGGTGGATGGCGCGCCTCGACCAGACCATTAGCTACTCGGATGTGCGGGGAACCGTAGAAGCGATTCAGGACCTGGTGAGCAATCCCGCCGAGCTCCGCAGGATCCTGACCGACGCGGGATACGCCGACGTGGATGGAGCCGTGCGGAGCTTGACCGAACGCGCCGGCATGCTCGAAGAGGTGTTTCAACCTCTGTTCGACGGCGGCTTGCTGAGAATGGGCGTCGCGTGGCTACCCTCCATCGGTGGCGGCTGGCTCGCCTTTCTTCCGCAGGAGTCCCCGCTGCAGCCGCTCGCGGGACCGGACTTCATCGCCCGTGCTGCCCCTGCTCTACCCGACGCCCTGCCGAGGGCCGCATGAGACACGGAACGCAAACGGTGCTGGTGTTCGCACTCTGCGGGCTCCTCCTGAGCCCGTTCGGCGCCGCGTTCGCCCAGGTCACGGACTCCTCGGGCGAGGTCGTGCCCGGATCCATCGACAACGAAGTGCACATCGACGTGCACAACAGTAGCCGCGAGCCTCTCGTGGGGCTCACCGCCAGGGTCATCGAGGCACCTCCCTCGATCCTGAATCTCCGCATCGAACCGAGCCGGATCGACAGGATCGAGCACGACACCTCGGTCGAGTTCACCATTCTGTTCGACGTGGCCGCGGGCGCCGCCGAGAGTGAGCTGGATCCGATCAAGTTCGAGGTGGTCGCAGAGGAGGGTGAACTCGGGACCACCCGCGCCAATCTGCGGCTGACGATCACGCCCGCACCCGATCTGTCGGTTTGCGCGATACGCAATGACGCTCCCGAGGATTTTCCGCCCGAGAACGCCATCGACTACTGCGACCCGGAACGCGAACCGATCGAGTACGACCGCGTGGCGGTGTTCTTCACGCCCCCGCGCGACCTGCGCGAGCCTGTCGAGGAGCAGGATCCGTTCCTGTGGCGCATCCTGGGCCCGAACGGCGACCAGCAACTGCTCGAAGGTCGCCCATACGGCCGTGTCCGTGCTTTCGCGCCGAGAGAGGAGGAGAGCACTCCGTTTGCCAAGGAGGGCTCTCCGGGGCGCTTCGCCGCCGTCCTCGACCTCTGGGATCCCGATGACAAGCCCGATCCGGCCGAGGCTGACCAAGGCCCGGGCACCTACACGGTCCAAACAATCGCTGCCCGCTACGACGTGACCGGCGTGTTCGGCCAGGGAGATGCCACGGTAGGGATCGCCATCGTTGAAGAAGGCGAGGACGGCGAGCGCGTGTACGCAGAGTGGGAGGACGTCAAGACGTTCGATATCGCGTCGTCGCGACTCCACTTCCAGGGCTTCGTGATGGAGAAGGTCAACGACGTCTGGTGGCCGGACCGTGAGGACGTGTGGGAGGGCAAGCTCACCATCGACGATCCCCGCGTCACCGGTTCGACGGTTCTCATCGGGGCGAAGGCCTGGTGGAGACCGGCCAAGATCAACGGGTATGGGCGCTTCCCGGAAGAGGACATTCTGCGGGCGACCAGCCGCCTGACCCTGGAGTTCCCCGAGCAGCTCAACCCGGGGCACGAGTTGATGGGCGAGATCGGGACGCGGCTGGAGGCGCTGGAGCGCGACAAGTTCTTCTTCACCGCGGCCATGCACCTGCTGGTGCCGACCGGCCAGACACCGCCCGATCGTCATCTCGTGGACAACGGTGGGCCGACTCCGTGGTCCCCGGGCGGACCTGAGTCGCCCGATAGCTGTATCGGCGAAAGCTTCGGCGGTAGTTGGCGAAACAGGTTCGGCATCGAGCACGAACAGACACCCGTTGGCGATGTGCCCGCCTTCGACGCCGGAGCAGCCTACTGGCTATGGCCGCGGGTGCCTCTGACGCCAGGGTTTTGCCTCACCAGAGAACCGTCCGCGATCGAGGCGCAGATCATGCTGGCTTCGGGCACTTCTGACGATCTCGCCGGCGATCCGGAACGAACGCTGCTGGAGAATCTGAGCGATCCCGAGACGATGTGGATCATACCGGTGTTCGTGAACCTGACCGACAAGGCTCGGCCGAACGAACGCACGTTGGAGATGAAGACGTACGGCTACGCCATCTACAAGGCCGTGCCAGGCACCTACACGGGCCCGTCCCCGACCTCAAGCCCCGACGCCGGCGACGGCCCGGATGACAGCCCCGACGGTGCGGAGCCAGACCCAGACGATCCGTCCGGCGGCGATGATGCCGACGACGGCGACGATTCGGACACCGACACGGGCAGCGGTGATGACCCCACCACGGGCGACCCCGACGCGGATGATCCTCGCACCGGCGACCCCGTTGCCGGCGACCCGACGGGCGGCGACCCTGACAACAGCGGCAACGACCGCGACGCGGCGTTCCCGCCGACAGGCGGCATCGTTCCGTCCGATCCCGACGTCACGGCCCTGATCCGCGAGTGGATCGGCGTCGCCAAACCGCCCGAGAACATCCTCCAGGGCGCCGACCTTCACTACAACCATCGTGGCCGCAAGGTCGGAACGGTTCCGGGCGGGATCATCGAGCAGCCCGAGGAGAGCACCCTTGCGTTCGATCCCACCTACCTGTGGGTCAACTTCCGCGCCAACGACTCCGTGGACCACTGCACCATGGAGCAGTTCGTCCAGGCCCGTGTGGCAGGGGAATCGATCGCTCAATGCGGCGGTCGCTACCGCGAAGTTACCAATGTCGTCGGACAGCCCGCGGCGGCGGCCCGCGATGCCCTCGAGGCGGCAGGACTCGAGGTCGACCTCCAGGTGGGCGATCCGCCGCCCTCGGCCGAGTTGGCGTTCACGGTAGCGCAACAGACTCCAAGCGGGGCCACGGCGGCCCTGCGCGGCACCCGCATCGAGATCGACGTCTACGGCGCCTACGTGACCGCCCTTGCAGCACCTGACGTGGTGGGACTGCAGGCCGCCGCCGCACGCATGCAGGTCGAACAGGCGGGCATGGTGGCCGAGATCGTGGTCGGCGACGAGGCCCCGTCTGCCGAGAGCGCCTACAGCGTCTACGCGCAGGAACCGGGCGCGGGGGTGGTCCTGGAGGCCGGAGCGACTGTGCAGCTGTCGATCTACGCTGACTACCGGCCGCGTCTACGCATCCCCTACCTCGGCGGCAGCACGGTGCAGGCAGCGCGGGAGCAACTCGTTGCTCTGGGGCTCTCAGCGGTCGAAGGCGAGCGGGTAGAGGCTCACTCGCCCGGGTCGGAAGGGCTCGTGGCCGACACGCAGCCGGGCGCGGGAACGGAGGTCGATGCGGGCGCCGAGGTGCGCCTGCTGATCTACGGCGCCTACACCCATCCGAGTTGCCAAAGCCTCCTGGACAACGGTCGGAGCGAATCAGAGGCCGGCAACCTCGACCGCGCCCGGCAGCTGTTTGTCGAAGCGAAAGATCTGGACTGCCCCACCGATTGGCTCGATTCCGCCATCGCCGACCTCGACCGAAACATCGCACAGCTTGGCCGCTGCAACGAGCTGGTCACGAGCGGCAATGCTCAGGCTGGCAACAACGAATTGGAAGCGGCGTTGGCTTCGTATCGCCAGGCACGTTCTGCGGGATGCACACCCCCCGGCCTTGACGAAGGTATCGCCAACATCGAGGGCAGAATCCGCGCGAGAGACGAGCAGAATCGCCGGTGCAATGAGCTGATCACGAGCGGCAACGCTCAGGCTGGCAACAACGAATTGGAAGCGGCGTTGGCTTCGTATCGCCAGGCACGTTCTGAGGGATGTACCCCTCCCGGCCTTGACGAAGGCATCGCCAACATCGAGGCGATCCTGGCTCGCACTCCGCCTGATCCGCAGCCTGATCCGCAGCCTGATCCGCCGCCGGGTCCGCCGCCGGGTCCGGGCGGTCCCTTCTGGATCGCCGCGGGACTGTACCTGCCGATGTCTCAGGAGAGCGCGGGCGAAGGCGATCCGCGTGCGGCAGTGGAAAGCCGGCTGGCGGACCTGTCGCAGTGGGTCCGAGCTGCACCGCTACTGCTGAGTGTTGATGGCGCTGCGCTGCGGTTCTACGCCCGCGACAGCTTCACGCGTGGCAGCGACTGGGCCATGCCTGTCGCGGTGCAGGCACGGCTCGCCGACGGCCAACCCGCAGCACTCAATGGCGCGCTGTTGTTGCGCATCGAAGGCACCTTCGACAGTGTCGCGGCAGCGCGAGCGGCCATCCCCGCCCTCGAGATGGTGAATCCAGGCGATGTCCTACTCTTCCGCAATGGCGATGGACGAACTCGCCAGAATCTCGATCGCGACGGCACCTCCTCCACGCTCTCCGGCGGTCCGCTGGTCGCCGGATGGTCGCCGGAATCGCACCGCGCGGCAATGCAGTTCGTCACCGACATGATGAACAACCTCGATTTCTGCTTTGTCGCCACCGCGGTGTACCAGAGCCACACAGGCGCACCACTCGACCAGTTGCGATACTTCCGTGACGAGGTCCTGCTGGGCTCCAGCACCGGGCGCCGACTCGCGATGCTGTACTACCGCAGCGGTCCGCGAGCCGCCCGCTGGATCGAACAGCATCCGGCCTTCCGACCTCTGCTGCGCCCCGCGTTCGATTTGGTCTCCACAGTCATCGGTCGCGCCGCACGTAGTTCCTCCCTGCGCATCCTGCTCGACGCCGCTGTTCAGCGCACGGGAGCGGCGCTCGGCAACCTGCCTCCGGATCCTGGCCCTAATGAGGCTCTACGCCGCTTCCGGCCTGGCATGTGGCGCACGCTGATGCCGTGGTTGCCGCCGCTACGCGACCAAGAACCGAATGAGGAGGCCACGCGATGAGCATCCCCCGATTGCGGACCGGTATCTGCTGGCTTGTCCTCGCACTGGTGCCAGCCGTCGCAGCTCAGGAGTCCGCCGGGACACAAATCACCGGCTCGGTTCGGGCTGTCGACGGCACGACCATAACCATCGCCTTGCCCCCCGGGCTTCGGCCGCGCGTGGGCGATGCGGTGAAGCTGCATCAAGAGATTCCCGGCGTGGGGCAGACACCGGTGCGGGGCGAGTGGGAAGTGATCGACGTCGGACTGGATTCCGCCATCGCCGCGGCCGACGGCGACGCCGCCAAACCACAGCCCGGCCAGCAAGCAACGATCGACAGCCGTTCCCCGCGTTCTCCCGAGCAATTGCGCGCCGATCTGGCACTGCTGGTTGGAGCCGATGAAGGCAATACGGCCAACGCCGAGACGGCGTTGAGCCAGGGAGCCGACATCAATGTCCGGGCCGAAGGCGGCTCCACGCCGCTAATGCGCGCAGCCACCCAAGGTCACACCGACATGCTGCGCTTCCTGCTCGAGGCCGGCGCCAATCCGTCGCTCGAGGCTCGCGGCGGCCAGACGGCTCTCGGCGTTGCGGCGGCGCAAGGCCACTCCGGTGCCATCAGTCTGCTGCTCGAAGCGGGCATTGCCATCGACATCCCCATCATGAGCACGCACGCCAGCGCAGATATGCGCGGGTCCACTCCATTGATGCTGGCCGCGCGCTTCGGCCACTCTGGCGCAGTGCGCAGACTGCTCCTGGGTGGAGCAGACCCTCGCATCCAGAACGCGCAGGGGGACACCGCCCTGATGGTCGCCGCTCAGCGCGGACACACGGACGCGGCCGCAGCACTCCTGGAGGGTGGCGCCGACCCCAATGCCCGGCGGCCTGACGGTTTGACTCCGCTGATCGCCGCTGCCGGCGACGGCGACACCACGTTGATCCGCATGCTCATCGCGCATGGGGGGGAGTTGGACTATGGGCTTCCGGATTCGGTTCCGGAGCCGTACGGAGGCATGACGCCACTATTGATCGCGGCGTTTTCCGGTCACGCCGATGCCGTTGCCGCGCTGCTCGCCGAAGGTGCCGATCCCGACGCGACGAACCTCGCCGGGAACGATGGGCTCACACTCGCTACGAACGCGGGTCACGACGCGGCCGCCGCGGTGCTGCGGGATCCGCAAGGAGCGATTGCCGCCAGCTCCGCTCAGCTGGACGCGCAGCTGCTGGAAGCAGCCGAACAAGCCAGCCCGGAAGACGTTCAGCGATTCCTTCTGGCCGGCGCCCGGGCCGACGCGCGCACCGAACAGGACGGCGCGACCCCCCTGATGCTAGCCGCTAGCGAAAACGCCACCGGCGTGATCGAGATGCTCCTCACGCACGGCGCCGACGTGAACGCCACGGCCCGCGGTAGCGACGAAGGTGAGGGCGCCGGTTTCACGGCTCTCATGGTTGCCGCGATGTACGGACACCGCGCAACCGTCGAAGCGCTGCTTGCCGCCGGGGCCCGCACATCGAGTGCGACGCCCGATGGGCACACTGCCGCATCCCTCGCACGCGATCAGGGGCACGAGGAAGTCGCCCGAATGATCGAATCGGGCGGTTAGCGAGCGGTCGATCTCTCCGTCGATCATCCACCTCACCCGCGCACCACTTGGTCCGTGGCCGTCTGGATAAGGGAGGGAGAACTCGCTCCTGGAGGCGTCGCAGCAATGTGTATACTGATAACGAATCGTACATATAACCTCCAAGAGCCCATGCGCACCAACATCGTGATCGACGACGACCTCATGGACGACGTGCTCGCCACGACCGGGCTGCGGACCAAGCGCGAAGCGGTCGAGTCGGGCCTGCGGCTCTTGCTGCAACTTGCTCGTCAGAAGAAGCTGCGAGATCTCCGCGGCAAGCTCGAGTGGACCGGCGACCTCGAGCGCATGCGGACCGACGCGTGATCGTTGTCGACTCCTCCGTCTGGATCGACTACTTCAACGGCCGCGAGTGCCCTGAGACCGACCGCCTGCACGACCTCCTCGGCCGCGACGTGGTGCTGACTGGCGATCTCATCCTCACAGAGGTGCTGCAGGGATTCCGCTCCGATGCGGACTTCCGCACGGCAAGCCAACTGCTCGGCCAACTCGCCTACTCCGACCTCGGCGGGCGCGAGGTGGCGCTCGCCGCTGCGAATCACTACCGCCGCTTGCGCCGGTCAGGGGTCACGGTGCGCAAGACGATCGACGTGGTGATCGCCACGTTCTGCGTCCTCGGCAATCACCGCCTGCTGTACACGGACCGCGACTTCGACCTGATGGTCGAGCACGTTGGGCTGCAGTCAGCCTGAAGCGTGCGGGCGACATCGGGTAGGCTTCGGTGCATGACGGACCGGGTACAGCAGCAGGGCTGGCGAGGGCACCTGCACGAGATCATCTTCGAGGCGGAGACGCCGGGCGGGAAGGCGTTCGACGTTGTGTTGCTGATCCTCATCGTGATCAGCGTGGTGAGCGTCTCGCTCGAGAGCGTTGCGGACGTTCGCGCCGAGTGGGGCCCGCAGTTACGCCTGCTCGACTGGAGCGTGACGATCCTCTTCACGGCCGAATACCTGCTGCGTCTGAGTTGCGTCGGACGGCCGCTCGCCTACGCGCGCAGCTTCTTCGGCATCGTCGATCTTCTGGCGATCCTGCCGGCGTATCTGAGCCTGTTCATTGCCGGGTCACAGTCGCTGATGGTGATCCGCGCGTTGCGGCTCCTTCGTGTCTTCCGGGTACTCAAGCTGGCCCACTTTGTCGGCGAGCAGCGAGCCCTGCACGCGGCACTGCGAGCGAGTACGCGCAAGATCGTCGTCTTTCTCGGCGCCGTGCTGATGGTGACGATCATCGTCGGAGCGTTGATGTACCTGATCGAGGGGCCCGCGAACGGCTTCACCAGTATTCCGGAGTCGGTCTACTGGGCGATCGTCACGATGACGACCGTGGGCTACGGCGACATCGCGCCGCAGACGCTTCCCGGCAAGCTGCTGGCTTCCGCGGTGATGATCCTCGGCTACGGCATCATCGCCGTGCCCACGGGCATCGTCACCGTCGAGGTAGCGCATTCGCTGCGCACCTCCACCCGCACCGACGCCTGCCACAGCTGCGGCTCCGAGGGGCACGCGGACGATGCGCTCTACTGCAAGTACTGCAGCGCCAAGCTCGACTAGCGTCGCGCTCGGCTAGTCGCTGCGTAGCGCTTCCACCGGCGCCACTCGCATGGCACGTAGCGAGGGAATCCAGCTGGCAAGTATGGCGACTGCTGCGAGGACCAGCGGCAGCGCCACGAAGGTGAGCGGGTCGTGCGGGCTGACCTGGAAGAGGAGGTCGGCCAGGGCGGAGGTCACCGCAAGCGACAGGCCGAGGCCCACCGCGAGCCCTGCCAATGCCGGGGCCGCGCCCTCACGAACCATGAGCCAGAGCACCTGCCCGCGGCGGGCGCCGAGGGCCTTGCGAATGCCGATCTCACGGGTTCGCCGCGCCACGGAATACGACACGATGCTGTAGACGCCCACGAGTGCGAGCAGCAAGGCGATGGCGGCGAAGCTCGCGAGCAGACTCGAAGTGAGCCGTTGCTGTGAGAGCGAGCTGTCGACGATGTCACGAACCGTGCGGATGTTATCGAGCGGGAGGAGCGGATCGACGGTGCCCACCGCGCGGCGCGCCGCGGCAACTACGGCGAGCGGGTCGCCGGCAGTGCGGAGCACGAACGACCCCTCGCGACTGGTCGCGTTCCAGAAGCCCTGCTGCTGGGCAAAGGGCAGATAGATCTGTGGTCCTATCTCTTCTACTGGGCCGCCCGCGAGGACGTTGTCGATGACCCCCACGATCCGCACCCAGGGACTCCCCTCGCCACGGAAGCTGATGAGCTGGCCCAGAGGATCCTCGCCGGGCCAGTACGCGGTCGCCGCTTCACGATTGATCAGCGCAACCAGAGGGCGGTCTTCGAGATCGTCCAGCTCGAAGGCACGCCCGGAGACCACGTCGATGCCCATCGTCTGCAGGTAACCCGGGGTCGCCACGATGGTCAACGCACTGAGTGCACGCTCGCCGGGACCTGGCAGCGGACGACCTTCGATCGAGAAACTCGGATAGGCACCGTTGCCAGAGATCGGCAGGGAGGAAGTGTACGCAACCGACTGGACGCTGGGTATGCCTTCGAGCTGTTCGCGCAGTGCGTGAACGCCCACCCGCACCTCCTCGGCGGCGGGATACGTGGTCCGCGGCAGGAACATCCCGAAGGTCAGCCGGCCGTCGGCGCTGAAACCTGAGTCGACGCGGGACAGCTCCGCGAAGCTGCGACCGAGGAGCCCGGCGCTCAGGACCACTACTACGCAGATCGCCACCTCCACGCTCACGAGAGTGCTCCGCAGGCGCTTCTTGCCGGCGGTCTCGGTAGTGCGCGTGTCCTTGGAGAGGTCCGCCGAGGCCGCCTGGAGCGCTGGCGCCAAGCCGAACACCATCACGGTCGTCACGCTGATGACTAGAGTAAAGAGCAGCACCGGAGAGTCGATCGTGATGCCCTCCGCTCGGGGCAGGGCCTCAGGATCGATGAGAAGAATGGCATCGAGCGCGACGCGGGCTAGTGCCAGGCCTAGCGCTGCGGCGACGCTCGCCAGGACGAGGCTCTCGGTGAGCATCTGGCGGATGATGCGACCCCTGCGAGCGCCGAGCGCCATCCTCAGCCACACCTCGCGCCCACGACTCTCGCCGCGCGCCAGCATCAGACTGGCGACGTTCACGGCCGCGATCAGGAGCACGAGACCGACCGCAGCCAGCAGCATCCACAGCGCGGTACGGACCTCGCCCACGGTGGATCCGTGCAGCTCTTCCAGGTAGAGGAAGTGACCGGCCTGCGGGTGGCCGTACTCGGCACGCCAGGCCTCGTTGAGGGCCTCCAGTTCGTCGCCTGCCTGAGCGAGCGTGAATCGCTCGGCCAGTCGGCCCACCGATTGGATACCGTGGTTGCTCCACCCCCCGGGATTGGAGTGGTCGAGCTGATAGGGGACGTACACGCGCACATCCGCGTGCGGAAAGTCGAAGCCCTCCGGCATGACCCCAACGATCTGAGTCGGCGTGCCGTCGAGCGTCACGGTGCGTCCCAGAATGGCGGGGTCCAGGTCGTACCTGCCGTTCCATATCGCGTGGCTGAGGATGGCCACAGCCGGTCCACCCGGCATCGTCTCCTCAGGTTCAAACCAGCGCCCCAACTCTGGCCGCACCCGCAGCAAGGGCAGGGCGCGTCCGCCAAGAGCGATCCCCTGAACCCGGTCGGGATCCTGCCCCGGCTCGTTCAAGGTCAGGTCGACGTGCACGTACTGGGCCACCTCTTCCATGACCGTGCTGTCATGTGCGTAGGCGGACGCCTCCGCGGGCGACGGCGGGAAGGCTTCGAAATCGAAACCGGACTCCGGCATGAAGCGAACGAGAACACGCACCAGGTTCTCGGGCTCGGGATATGGGAGCGGGCGCAGCACCACACCGTTCACCACGCTGAAGACGGCGGAGTTGGCCCCGATCGCTACCGCGAGAATGAAGATGGCCGATAGCGAGAAGATCGGATCGGCGCGTACCTGGCGGAAGGCCGAGGCGAGGTCCTGACGAACACTGTCGATGCTCCAGGCGTCGGTGCGGTCGATACGACGCTCCTGGGCAGCGGCGGCGGCCAGGTCGCGGAGGGTGTGGCGCCAGAAGCGCACCGTGCCTAGAAGGCCGGCGAAGCGGTCGCGCTTCCGATCGCGACGGAAGAACGTCAGGAGTTCCACGCCATAGCGATCACAGAAGGGGCGGCCGTAGGCCCGCATCAGCAGGCGAAATACGGCCAGTTCGATGGCGTTGGGACCGCTGTTCTTGTTCCCCGGCGCGGTGTCCTGAGGCGCGTTCATGCGGGCGACTCCGTGCCGCGCGCGCCGTCCGCGGTCCACGTCAGCATCCGCTGCATCTGAGCGAGTTCCCGTTCGAGAATCTCCTGGCCGAGGGGCTCGAGCGCGTAGTGCCGGCCGCGGCGCCCGTCCTCGTCATCGCTCTCGAAGGAACTGACCAACCCCTGTTTCTCGACTCGCTTCAACGCCTGATACAGGGTGCCGGAGCCTAGCGACATCGCGCCGTCGGTACGTTCTTCGATGTCGAGCTTAATGCCGTAGCCATGCATCGGCCCACGCCCGAGACTCGTCAAGATCTGCACCGTAACCAGTGTGAGCGAAGTGGGAGACGGACCATCTTCGGACTTTGATCGGGACATCGCTGGTACTCCGCCGGGCCGGATGAGGGTGCCTTCGCATAATATGTCACATTCTAACGTGTCACACGTTGACAGGTTAGAATGTGTCCCACTACGTTACCGATCTCCCCGAGCTCTCCGCGTCCGCGAAACACGCGCTGCCGAGCCAGTCGATCACGGCGCGGGACAGGGCGAGCCGGTGCGACGAGAACGAGTGGTCATCGTTGAAAACCACCTCCGTCAGCTGCTCGTGGCCGGCCGCGCGGATCGCCGCGATCATCGGATCGTGATGGAGCGCCCGCACGGCTTCCTCATCGCGCTCGCCAGCCACCATCAGCATGGGCCGCCCGACAAACTCCGGCGCACGTCCGGCGAACTCGAAGCGTGCAGCGTTCTCCACGATGTCGGCCACAGCCGCTTCGGGCGTCGCCTTGATCGGTCCGCCCTCGTAGTCCATCGCGCCGCCCAGACCCGCGCTCAGCATCGCGACCATCGAGGGATCCGCCTGCGCCATCTGCCCGAACATGCCCAGGTTGGCGCCGGCCAGGAAGCCCAGACAGGCCACCCCGGAATCAGCCAGTGTTCCCATTGCCGCCGTGAAACCGCCGAAGCTGTGTCCCACGAGGGCGATACGTTCCTGATCCACCCGGTACTCATCCGCATTCGACCGCAGCAGGGCCAGGGCGGCAGCCACATCTTCCACCGAGTTCGACGCGCTGAACTCGCCGCCACTGCCCCATGTGCCGCGGTAGTTGAAGTAGAGAACGTTGTAGCCGGCCCGTCGCATCGCCTGCGCCAGGTCCAGATTGCGCTCGTTCCCGGCATAGCCATACAGCAACGCCACCGTCGGGTGCGGCCCGACCCCGTTGGCCAGATACATCAGCCCGTTGAGCTTGCTCCCTCCACTTTGAAACGACAACTCGGCCATCGCCGGCGGAAAGTCGGCGTCGAGATCCGTCGGGTCACTGGTTATCGGGTCGGTCGCGCCCGACCCGGCGGGTTGTAGCGGTCGATCGTGCTGCGTAGGCTTCGTCGCGATCTCGCTGACACTCTCCTGGAGCCCCGATGACAACCACTACCCGTTGCGCTCGAACTCTGCTCGCCGGGGTGCTTCTGGTGGCCCTGGCTCCTCGCGGCCTGCAGGCGCAACAGGAGTGGCCCGGCTTCCGCGGCGCCAACGGTTCGGCGGTCGCCGACATCGGCCTCGAAGTATCGACGCTGGCGCCCGAGGTTGTCTGGCGGGTTGAGATCGGCAGTGGCTACTCGGGTGTGGCAGTGGCCGACGGCCGCGTCCTGACGATGGTCGAAGACGAGGGTCAGTTCGTGCTGGCGCTCGATGCCGACACCGGAACCGAGCTCTGGCGACGTCGCGTCGCCGAGGCGTATCCCGGGCACGACGGCTCCTGGGACGGGCCGATCGCGACGCCCGTGGTGCATGACGGCGTCGTGGTGGGGCTCGAACCCTGGGGTCGGCTCTTCGCTCTCGACGTGGTGGCGGGCGAACCGATGTGGTCGGTTCATCTGGCCGACGACCTCGGCGCCGGGAAGCCGGTCTACGGCTTCGCCAGCTCGCCCACCGTGGTCGGCGACACGCTCATCATCAACGGCGGCGGCCTCGCCGGCACCGTCATCGGCTTCGACCTGCGCACCGGCGAACAGCGCTGGAAGGTCGGCACCGAGGGCGTCGCGGCCCAATCGCCGGTATTGATGACGCTGGCCGGTCGCGATCTCGTGGTCGCCGCGGGCGGCACGTCGGTCTTCGGCATCGACCCGACCACCGGCGCGGTGGCGTGGGAGTACGCGCACGGCGGCGGCGGCGTCCGTGGCGCCGCGAGCATGGTGCCCATCCAGGCCGGCGACGACCGCGTCTTCCTCACCTACAGCGGCGACTCTTCTCAGGTGGTCGCGGTCGAGCCCGGCAACGGAGCCGAGTCCACGAGCCTGGTCGGCGCGCAGCTCTGGGACGAACGCAATCTCCGCAGCAGTTACGTTCCGCCCGTCTACCACGACGGCTATATCTACGGGTACAACCTCCGCATTCTCGTGTGCGCCGACGCCGCCACGGGCGAGCTGATGTGGCGATCGCGAGCCCCCGGCGACGGTTTCCCGACCATCGTCGACGGGCACCTGATGATCCTCACCAAGGACGGCACGTTGCACCTGGCGCGCGCCACTCCCGACGGCTACGACGAGATCGTCGGCGCCCCGATCTTCGACAAGCTGACCTGGACGCCACCGAGCGTTGCCTACGGTGACGTCTTCGCCCGCAGTCGCACCGAAATTGTCCGCATCGATCTGAACGGCGGCGGCTCGCGCGCCGTGGCGGTGAGCGACCTCAAGGTGGCGCGCAGCCTCGACCCCGGCGACGGCGAATTCGGCCGCTTCGTCCGTGCCGTCGAGAGCGCTGCCGGGAACGCGGTCGGCGCGACCACCGACGCGACCACCCTGATCGATGAGTTCTTCGCCCGGCCGCGCGAGTACCCGATCCGCGAGGGCGACTCCCGAATTCACTTCGTCTACCGGGGCGAGGCCACCGATCTGGCGATCACCGGCGACATGCTCGGCACGCGCCAGGACGTCGCCATGGCGCGGGTCGCCGACACCGACCTGTACTACTACACGGCCGAGTTGCTACCCGAGTCGCGCCTGTCGTACGCGTTCCTTCGCGACAGCGAGATGATCACCGATCCGCTCAACCCGCTAATCGTGCCGACGATGATCTACAACGCGGAGCGCGAGCATGTGTTCGGTGATCGGCAGTTGCCGATGTCGGAACTGCGCATGCCGCGCTGGCAACTGCCGGATCACCTACAGGAGCCCGCCGCCAACTCGCGCGGGACCGTCGAGCCGATCGTGCTTCAGGGCCCGGGCCGCGAGGTCGAGATGCAGGTTTACCTGCCGAACGGTTACTCCGACTCCTCGGACCGCTATCCCGTCGTCTACTACCACGGCCCCTCGCCGGCCGAGCTGAGCAAGATACCCACCACGCTCGACAACCTCATCGCCGACGGCGCGATCCAGCCGGTGATCGCCGTGTGGTCCGAGCTGCGCGCCGGCCGGGGCTACGAGCAGTTCTGGGTCGAGCAACTGGTACCGGAAATCGACGCTCGCTATCGCACCGTCGCCACCGCCGACGGCCGCGTGCACGTAGGCAGTGGCGGGGGCTCAATGGCAGCCATGCAGATGGCGGCGAATTACCCGACGATGAGTTCTGGCCTTGCGCTCCTCAGCATCCGCGCCCTGGACCTGCAATGGGACCCCGTGCTGCCACGTGTCGGTGCCCCGGAAACACGTCCGCTACGGCTCTATCTGGACTGGGGCGTCTACGGCCTCCGGAACCCGCAGGAGGTCTGGGACAACCGCGCCAAGTCGTCCGAGCGCGCCGAGCAACTCCGCAACCTGGGTTACGAAGTCGCAGGCGGCGAGCTACCCGACGGCGTGGGTTGGGCGAGCTGGCGCAACCATGCGGACGCCGTGCTCCGGGCGATCTTGCCGCGGACCTGGCAGTAGAGGCGGCTAACGACCGAATTTCCTAGTGCTCGCGCATGAAATGCCAAATCAATCGACCCATCGGCGCGCCCAGGACGTCGTTGTGGTCCTTCACGATTGCCGAAGCGTCCACGACGGTGACCCGCTCGGGACGCGTGCCGCTACAGCCGTCAGGGCGGCCGCTGTGCTCGGAATCGGATACCCATTGAACTATGCAGAACAGATCGGGGTGTTGGCGGGCCCTCTTCAGCCCGGGCTCTCCCCCGACGTGCTTCGCGCCAGTCGCAAACCGGGCCATAGGATTCGCGGTGTCGCTCATAGAAGACGTCATCACAATCGGGATGCCTGAGGCCGCGAACTCGGCATATGGCGACCCTTCCACGCCTGACCCGTCGATGAAGCGATTGATGCTGAACGCGGGCTGGAGACCGACGAAGAGATCCGCCCGAGCCCCGTCCACGGGTGACACCAGGTGGCCAGCGCTAAAGACCGCACGCGAAAGTACTCGCGCGCCAAAACTGTGACCGATCACCGTTACCCTCGGACCGCCTTCTTCGGGAAGCGCGCGAGGCAGCGTTTGGTTCACCAACCAGTTCACGACGGTGAACCCCACTTCGTCGGCATCATTCGCTTTCACCGGGTAGCTTCCGACATGCCCAACCAGCCCTTCGACGAGGCGATTCTCGGACAGTTGGAACCAGGCCGAGGGCCAGGTCACTCCGAGAACAAGCGGCCTGAAGTCCTGGCCCGACGCCGCTCGTTCTACGTTCTCGACGATCACGTTGAATCGCCGAATGGACTCGAATTGATCGTTGTGCCAGCCCATCGCGATGACGATGACGTCCGTCGGCTCTTCCTTTGCAACGCGGTCCGCCAGGGCCGACTCCAACTTGGTCAACGCCGCGAAGCCATCCCCGTAGTCCAGATTCCGCGAGCCCGACGCGGGGTCGTAGGCGTTGTACTCGTAGTGCCGTGATCTCCTTCCACCATCGGAGTCGAAGCTCACGACATGAGTAACGAGAGCGACCTCGGGATCGTCTGTAACGTCCCGGAGTTCGCGGTTACGGCGGTCCGCCCTGGGCACGCCGGGATCTAGAAGCCTGAACCGTCCCTCATCGTAGCCACCGTCCGGACCGCTCACCTCAATACGCGGCCGCTTCTCGACACCGACGAGGAAGCCCGGATAGTGCAGCTCGAGCATCTCGGACCGGGCCAGAGCGTTGTATGCGTAGTCAGTCGTGATTTCGCTGCGGCAACCACAAGCCCCGCATGCCAGGCCCAAGGCGACGATAGCCAGAATCTTGCTCGTAAATCGCTTCATGACTACTTCTTGGTTACCCCGAGGGAGTGGAGACAATGCTCGACGCCCGGATATCGCGGGGCGCGCAACATCCGGAGACCGGCGCCCGACGCGCGTCCGCGACGCTCCGAGCGGCTGCCCTTGGGGCCCCGTCGCCTCGCAACGACAGAACCCCGAGGCGAGCTAGCTGATCGTGAGCCATGCAACGAAGGTGAACCTGCGGTTGTTGCCTCCCGAGTTGTTGCCGTCGATCGAGCGCAGGTCGAAGTGGTCTTCCCCCGTATAGGTGTTCCTCACGGCCACGCTCTCGTGCTGGTGAACCACATGCGCGGCGAGGCCGAATATTTTGACGTCATGGCCTACTGCCCGGAAACGGCAGGAGTACGTGGTGTCGCCGAGATCCTCAGCCTTCATCTCGAGGGTGACCCCGGCAGGCAATTGTCCACGGTAGTGGACTTCCTGGACGACCTCACCTTCGAATTGACCGAAGACGCGAATGGCGTCCACGGTGCGCTGGCTGACAGGTGCGAAATCGGGCATCGGTTAGAACCTCCTCAGTTGCTTGGTCCGTGGGCCGGGAACGACTGCCTCACGCGAACTCGTGGTGCATCCTGGCTGTGCCCATGGCACCCCGCCGACCCGTCTGGAGCCGCGAGTCCTTCGCGGTTCACCGAGAGAGACGGACGCTCTCGGGGTTTTTCCAGGTGGTTCGCTATGTAGCCTCGCTGGTCACCTGGACTGGTGCAGGTGACCACCTCAGTGCGTCGCCTTCCGGGCTTTCAGTCTGCGGATCGACGGGCCGAAGCCTCCGCAAACTTCGGGCCAGACCCGTTTCTCTTATAGGGGCGGGTAATCCCGGGAAGGACTCATGAAGAAACTCGCAGTACTCGTCGTCCACGGGATGGGCGATCAACAGACCGGCTTCTCGGCAGCGATGACCCGTGAGGTCAACGACCGCGTCGAGAGCGCCGGTCTGCAGCCGGCCGATGTCGAGTGGCACGAGCTGCTTTGGGCTCCCGTGCTCTCCGATGTTCAGGATGACCTCTGGGACAAGATGAAATCGTCCGATCTCGACTTCCTGAAACTGCGACGGTTCGTGGTCCATGCGCTGGGCGACGCGGTGGGCTATCGACCGGTGGACGAAGACAAGACCGGCGCGCTGGCGCTCGATACCTACGGCGCGATTCAGGCCAAGGTCGGCGCCGAGATGAGGGTCCTGAAGGGACGACTCGATGCCGAGAATGGCGGCGCCTCGGACGTGCCGCTGGTTGTGGTCGCTCACTCCCTTGGCGCCCACATCATGTCCAACTATGTGTGGGACCGGCAGCACAGCGACGAGTCGCTCGGCAGCGACTTCGAGGACATGCGGACGCTCAGCGGGATCTTCACCTTTGGCTGCAACATCCCGCTGTTCACCCTGGCCTACAAGAAGATCGAACCGATCAGGTTCCCGCTGCCCGTGGCCAAGTACTTCCCGAGGGGAACCGGTGCCGCGAAGATCAAGGCCGCGACCAAGTGGTGGAATCTGTACGACCCGGACGACGTTCTCGGCTGGCCGCTTCGACCGCTGAACAAAGCGTACGAGAAAGCGGTGGCGGGGGACATAGTGATCAACGCCGGGGGGCCATTCACCTCGTGGAACCCGCTCTCGCACAGCGCCTACTGGGAAGACAACGACTTTACGCGGCGCCTCGCAGCGGCAATCGGAGAACTGTTGAAGCTGCTGTGAGGTTGCTCGGCACATCGCCCACCGGCGGCGGACCACGGAGGCTCCCGTGACGACTCTGCACATCGAGCGAGGCGACTCGCCCGCCACTCCAGGCCCGGGCGACTTCCTGTGCGGAGTGGAAGAAGTGGACATCACGCCCCACCCCGGCTTCCCCCTCGCTGGTTTCTCCACTCAGGCCAAGGATGCGGAGGGCGTCTGCGGCCATCTGTTCGCCCGCGTGCTGTACCTGCGCGACCAGGACGGCGAAGACGCGGCGATCGTTGTCATGGACATGCACGCGGGCTCCCGCCTGCTGCTCGAGAAGATCGCTCATCGGACGCGCACCAGCTGCAATCTCGGGATCGACCGGATTCTCCTGCACGGCACCCACACCCACGGTGGGCCGGCGTGGTTTTACGGCAACAGCGTGTACGACTTCTTCGCGGGAGGGTCCGCGGGCTTCGACGAGGCCCTGGTGGACTGGCTGGCCGGCCGAATTGCGTCGGCGATCGAGCGCGCCCACGCCAGCGCCGGCGCCGGCGGCGTGGCCTTCGCGGAGTCGACCTTGTCGGGAGTCAGCCGCAATCGGAGCATCGAAGCGTTCCATGCGAACGCCGCCCGGATGTCGTCCGACGAACGACACGAGTGGCTCGAGCACGGCCCCTGGGCGAACCCCGGGGCTGGGCTTCACGAGCACCAGCAGTTCATCGACCCGCGCATCCTGACGCTTGTGGCGGTGCGGGAGGAAGACGCACGACCTCTTGCCGTCTTCGCCTTCTTCGCCTGTCATCCGACCGCTCGTGGGGCCGACTCGGATGTCTACAGCGCCGACTGGCCGGGTCGCGCCGGGCGCGCGGTGCGGACGCTGTTGCACGAGGAGAACCCCGAGTGGCAGCCAATCGTCGCCGTCGGCATGCGAGCCGGCGGGGACATCAACTGCCACAGGTATGGCCTGGGTGATGTCGACCCGCTGGCCCCAGGACCCGCGCTCGAGGCGTCGGTCGGCGACGCTGTGGGAACGAAGATCGCAGAGGCAGCCATCCCGGCGGTGGCGAACGCCAGCGCTGTCGAGATCACGCCGTGGTTCGGCGAGCCACGCATCGACGACGTTGCCTGGCAGCAAGCCCGCAATGTGCCGCTAGCGCAGCGCTGGTACTTCGGCGCACCCACCGCCACCGGCAGCGAGGAAACCGACACCGGGTTGCTCGAGTGGTTCGTCAACGAAGGGGCGCCCGGCACGCATTTCCCGCGCGAGGACCCTCAGTTCCCGAAGCGCCGATTCCTGGGGCTCGGGCAGAACCTGCTGCAGGAACTGTTCAGTCTCGACACCGCTCCGGTACACATGCTCTTCGCGCTCCGCCTCGGGGACACCCTGCTGGTAGGCCTGCCGGGCGAACCCACGATCGGCGCCGGCTACACGATCGAGCGAGATCTACTCGCCGCCACCGGATGCACGCGCGGCGCGGTGCTGCCCTGCTGCGGCGACTACGCCGGCTATCTGGCGACGACGGCGGAGTACATGGAGCAGCACTACGAGGGCTCCTCGACCCTTTACGGGCGCAATTCCGCCGACTACCTGCGGAAGCGTTTGCTGGATATGGTCGCCAACTCCCCCGTTCCGGCGCAGGCCCGCACGGTCACGTTCAACACCGTGGATGACGAGAACGACTTCGTTGCGCAGGACTCGATTCGATATATCGACCCGAGGCCGCGACTGAAAACCTACACCGCCAGAAAGCTGATCTTCGAATGGAAGATGCACCGGGACGCGCGCGTGGTGTTCGGGAACAGCCCCTGGGTCCGGCTGACCACGAAGGTCGGCGATGTCTGGGAAGACGTGCTGGAAGCCGGTCGGCCAGTCGACGACAGGAGCTACCCGGTTACGCTGCGCCGGGCCGACTCATCTGGATTTCCCACCATCTGGACAGCGCAACTGCCGGTACCCACCGGGTACGCCGGACGCCCCCTGCGGATTGCCGTGTCACCGCGCGATGAGTTCCGCGGGTTCGTCCTGGACGTTTGGACGGACTGAAATCACATCCTCTCAGACAGCTAGCGCATGGAGCAGCCACCAGGGAGCGGGACGATGAACCTGACGCGTCAAGAACAGCTCAACCTCATCCGCAAGCACGAGCCGGTCATGTGGCTGCATGAGGCGGAGGCGTATCATCCAGTTCATTGCCGCGTCGCCGCGCAGCTATCCGAATTGCATGACAAGAGCGGGCTCGTGAAGTCTCGCCCCACGCTCGCCGACCTTCCAGGACTGAGCAAGAAGCACTATCTGAAGCTCCGGCACCTCGACATGAAGGCCCTGTCTGCCGGCCGTTCCCCGGATGTGACATCCGGCCCGGCTGCTCTCGAGGCCTACGCACGGGAGAACTACGGCCGGAATCTCTATGCCGACGGATTCTCGAGTTCGCGCCCGCCCTGCTACTTCGCTCGGATCGACGAGGTCACACTCAAGAGACCACGCCCCAGTGCCCGGCCCAGCTATCCGCCGGGGCACCCGGTGGAAGGCGACTACCTGGCCATCGAGTACCACTTCTACTTCGTCTACAACGACTTCTGGAACCAACACCAGGGCGACTGGGACGCCACCACGGTCGTGCTTGTTCGCCTCGAAGATGGAGCGATCACGGACGAAGGCTACCTTGTGACCTTCGCGCACGGATTCAGTTGGGTCACTCGGTTCGAGGAAACCAACCAGTCGCTGAACCAGTGGATCGGCCGCTGGCCGA
Source organism: Acidobacteriota bacterium (assembly GCA_029263295.1). Taxonomy (GTDB): domain Bacteria; phylum Acidobacteriota; class UBA890; order UBA890; family WLXD01; genus WLXD01. Next base: position 20,599 of record JAJCXT010000043.1, read on the forward strand.
GCGGTGGCCGGGGTCCGCTCAGGGATGCGTACGTCCTCAATGGGCACCCCTTCATCTTCGTGACCCAGGGCGGTCACGGCGCCTACCCGACTCCCGGCACGATCTGTCTCGGGATCAACGAGAAGATCCTGTGGCTCAAGACCAAGCGCGCGATCGTCACAACCGATGTCCGTCAGATCGGCAAGACGGCGATCTGTCCACCGCGCTACAGGCCGCAACTCATCGCCGCACTGGAGGCTGCCGGCGTCCCGACCGCAGGTCTCCGAACCGCCCCCTGGCCGGAGCCTCAGCTCCTGACTCGAACCGACCAGCCCTGGCTGACCTACAAAGGCCGCTGGGGCCAGCCATCACCCTTCGCTGGCTGGGCCGGACCCGAGTCTGACAAGGTCCAGAAGGGCACCAAGCCCCGGGAAACGGTGCTCAAGGGCTTGAAGAACGGCTACCAGGCGGGCGACCCGATCAAGGTCCTGAAACAGTGGCACCGGCTCTAGACTCCAGCCGCAGTCTGGGCCCGGGCGAACGCCTGCCAGTGCGCTTCGGTGGGAGCTTTGCTCTCGAACAGGGCCACGCCCGAGGCGCCGCCGGCGAGTGCGGCGCGGACCGCCTGGGCGAGCTCATCGGGGTCGAGTTCCGGTATGTAGAGGCCGGCGTATAGCGGGATACGCCCGTCCAGTGCTGCCACGCCCTGTCGGGTTCCTTCCTCGATCCAGTCCACCGGCTCGCGATAGAAGCTGTGGTAGAGCATCGGCAACAGGGCGTCGACGTTCCAGCGTGCCCAGTCCTGGCGCACGAGCGAACGAGCAATGTCGGGGGTCGGGAAGACCGCCGCGGTCACTCGCTTGTCGGCGCTGTGCACGACCTCGGCGAGCTCGTTGACCACTCGCGTGATCGAGTCGTAGCGGAACTGCAGCCAAGCTGCGTTAGTCGGCGGGTCCGCGAGCGTCGTCGGATCTGCGCCGGTCTGCTCGTTGAACTGCCGGCGGCATTCGTCGCAGTAGCAGTAGTCGAACTGAGGATGCTCGCGATCCTGAACCAGGTCGTACTGTTCCCACAGGTCGCGCGGCAGGATCACATCGGGGTAACGGATGTAGTCAAGGTGAACGCTGCTCAGGCCATCGATTGCCGCGAGCCGAGCCACGTGCTCGGCAATATGACGCCGCACGGGTTCGCGGCTCGGGCACAGGAACCGGTAGTAATCGACATACGGCGGATGGGTCGCCGTCGACTCGCCCTTGCGGTTCACCGCGTACCACTCGGGGTGCTCCTCTTCCATGCCACGGCGCATCATGGTGCGGATCCACGCGTGGGTCTCGAGGCCGGCGGCGCGAGCCGCTGGAATGATGCGCTCGAGGGTCTTCACCTCGCCGGCGTGGGCGAGAATCGCGTCGATTCCCGCTGCTCGCCAGTCGTCGAAGCGAGCACGCCACGGCTCCATCGAGCTGAAGTCGCCATTCACCCAGACCCAGTTCTTCCGCGGCCATCGCGCGGTGGAGTATCCGTACAGCGGACCGGCCGATAGCGAGCCGGCCCCCAGCGCGATCGTGCCGGTGCTGAGAAGCTGCAGGAACTGCTTGCGGTTCATTCCTCGCTCCAGGTGAGGCCGTCGTTGCGGATGTAGATCGCCCTCCCTGAAGGGCCCGGCGCGATGATCAGCCAGCCGGCAGCAGTGTTCTCCAATCGCGGCTCGAACGGGTGCCCTTCAAGGGCAATGTCGTGCGGCCGCAGCTCCGCGATGCTCGCGGCGTAGGTGCCCCGCTGTTCCCGCAAACTTCGCTGACGGTAGTACAGCTGACGCAGGGCCCTGCGGACAGCCTCGTCGGGATCGGCGACAAACGGTTGCATCGCATCGTGACCCGCGACCCCGTCGGAGAACTGCACAAAGCCCCAATGCTCGGGGCGGTGCATGTTGATCGCGTGCTGAGGACTCCACACCCAGTTGTTCTCGGCGAGCGGTTTGCCGGTGGCCTCGTCGACGATCTTGGCGTAGACGCCATCGGGGCTATCGAGGCGCCACTGGACGCGCGAGAAGTTCACCTTCCAGGTCTCGCCAGCGGCGGGGGGGCCCGCATGGCGCGCAGCCTCCTCCAGCACCGACCAGGGCATGGCGATCTCCACCGTCCATCCACTGTCGAGGTCGCTCGGGTCGTTGAGGGTGCCCCGCAGCTGCACGCCCAGCTCGAGACCCTGGATGTCCCAGCTATCGATCGCCAGCCCACCGTCGCGATAGGGCTTGAGCAGCATCAGGTCCCAGACCGTGCCGAGGGCATTCACCTCGAGCTCGTAGTACGCGTGCGTGTCGCCATCCGGGTCGAGGAAGACCTCGAAGTCGTTGTCGTAGTAGATCACCGAGTCGCGCTCGGTCAGAGTTGCCCAAAGATGCGGCTCTTCCATCTCGGCGGCGATGTAGAAGTAGTCGTCGTCCCACAGCATCTTGGCGCGAGTCGCGTGGCGCGGCTCAGGCCCCGCAGCGCCCTCGATGTCGATAAAGGTCGTTGTCCACGGCGCTGCACTCCAGCTCGGCTCGTCGAGCCTGCCGTCGATCTGCAGGGGCCCCGCAGCGCGGTAGCAAACGTACTCACGCGGTACTTCTGCCGCTGTGGGAGTGAGTCCCGGCAGCGCTGCGAGACTCCATGCAAGAAGTCGACCGACCCTCGCGGCCGAAGGCATGCGCGGCAGCAACGTACCCTACTGCCCCACCGGGCTCAGCAGCGAGCCGTCCGGTAGCGGCACCGGCATGCTCTTGAACTTGGCGATGAACATGCCCCCGATGCGGACATCAGAATCGCTCTGAACGACCATGACCGCCCGCTTCACCGTGCCCCCGTAGAGCTGACTCGCCGCATTGCAATCGAATCGGCGCAACCCCATCGGGCGGATGGTGTACTCCGTGGGCGCGCCGGTACCGGTCGTGGAGGCCACCTTGACCGTGATGGTCACCTCGGTCGTCGCCGGGTTGTAGACCTCCACGTGCGTGTCCTTCACGCCGTCGGTCTTGCACCGCACGGCCCTTCGCGCGATTCCCCCAGGGCCTCTCGTGGAGGCCGTGGCGTCTCCGGAAGGTCGAATCGCGACAAAGGCGAGGATCGCCGTCAGGAGCAGGAGCAGGGGTGCGGCTTGGCGCATCTGGCGAACCTCGGGTCGGAGAACGAGTTGGAGACGGCAGGATAGCAACCCATGCTCTGTCGGGCACACATTCGGCTCTGCACCGTCTTCCAAGTCGTAGCCACCGGCCAGGTTGGGGTTCACCCGATCGAGTTCATGGCGCCCCGTGGAGTCCATCCCCGAACGTGCGGCGCTGGCCATAAGGCGCTAGGGTAGGCACCGCTATTGGGGCTTTCCGACCACTCCACCGAGGACGCGATCATGACCCAGATTGGCGACACAGCTGCACAGTTCTTCGACGCGTGCGAGACAGGAGGCGGTTGGGAAGCCTGCGCATCGTTCTGTCACGACGACGCGACCTTCTCTGCGCAGGCTGGTGCGCTGGCAGACGTCGGAACGCTCGAGGCTTACACGGAATGGATGAAGGGGCTGTTCACGCCCGTCCCGGATGGCAATTACGAGCTGCGCTCGTTCGCCGTAGACCATGAGCGCCAGAATGCCTCAGCCTTTGGCGTGTTTCGCGGTACGCATACCGGCGAGGGCGGCCCCGTGCCTCCGAGCGGCAAATCCGTCGCAGCCGAGTATGTCTATGTCATGGAGTTCGACGGAGACAAGATCCGCCACATGACCAAGATCTGGAACGACGGCTTCACCCTGCAGCAGCTCGGCTGGATGTAGTCACCGTCAGCCGACGTCCGACTCGGCAGGCTACGCGGCTCGACTGTCGCCCAGGGCGACCACCAGGTCCATGTTGCTGAAGAAGAACCTGCGGAAACCCTCCTCTTCTTCGGCAGTAATCGGACCGCCGCCCGTCTGGGTAGAGCTGGCTTCCGGGCCGGCGCGGAACTCGTTGCGCAAGATCCGGGCGTCCGCGGTCTGACCGCGCAGGAGTTCGTCGTAGCTGTGGGTCAAATGCATCGAGCACATGGCAACCTCGCGACTGTTGGAACGATCCCTCCGGGGAACGCTTCGTTTGAACTCGGGGAGAAAAGACCTCGCTAGCTCACTACCAAAGTAACGTTTGGCGCCTGTGCGGCGATATGACAACTTTCCCGTTCGGCCGACCGAGAGAATCGCGAGCGCAGCCCGCACACGGCGTGGTTGTGCTCTGTGGCGCTATCGCTCACCGTCGTCGACCTCTTCCGGTGAAGCCAGGAAGGGCGACCGGATCTCTACGTCGCCGAACCGCTGGCCGTGCTGAAGATCCTCGGTGAGCAAAACGGAACATCCGACCTGTTGCGCGGCCGCGATAATCTGCGCGTCCCACCACGACACCTTGAAGCTGTCCTGGAGTTGCCACGCCGCCTCCAGCCGCTCACGACCCGGCAGGGTCGGTGCCCAGGCCAGCAGCGCGCGCACGTCGTCGCGCCCCTGCTCGGGAGTCATGCCGGGCCGGAGCTTCGTCGTCACCGTTACGTAGTATTCGTGCAGCACCTGATAGCTGAGGCGCCCTGTTCGGGTGCGCCACAGGTGCTCGATCCATCGTGCGGACTGCTCCTGTTTCTCGAGCACCGCCGTGTCGCGCGCGTACACGAGGACATTCGTGTCAACGAACACGCTATCGCTCATGCAACTCGTCGCGCCGCGGCAACGGCTCCGCCGGGCTCCGAAGAGGCCGGGCCTCGCGGGCAAGGTAGCGCTGCATCGCGGCCTCGTACGCCGCTTGCCCAGTCATTTCCTTCCTGAGCAACTCACCGAGAAAGCGCGACATGCTCATGTCTTGCTCCGCTGCCTGCACACGAGCCCAGCGAGCGACCTCGGGCTGCAGGGTGACAGTGACGTTCTTCATCCACTCTCCCTGTTGACGGCCGCCATCGCGACGATTCTGGCCCCGAATCAACACGAATTCAGTGTAACACGAACTTCGTGTCTCCTATTTTGGAAGAATGTGGCCCGCTCGACGAGCGCCGCGATCGCGCGAGCTTTCGAGCGCTGTCGCGTGACCTCGGGTCCTGTAGTCTGCTCTTCGCCGCCCCTTTACGCCGCCGATCGAGGTACCGATGACCACATTCCAGACAGTCTCCGAAGGCCGCCGACGCGGCATGGTTGTCGCGCTCGTGCTCTTCTGTTGCGTGGCGATGCGAACCGCGCCAGCAGCAGCCGCACAGTCGGGAGACGGGGACACGACCTCGGCGAGACCGATGTTTGTCGACGGCCAGGCGCAGGTCGTCGGAGCTTTTGCCGATCCCGAGGAGTGGGTCCGGGAAGAGCTATGGGTCGAGGCTCCGTTCGACTCGGATGGCGACGGAGTACCCGATCGGCTGCACGTCGCCGTCGTGCGGCAACAGCAGACCGAGACGGAAGGTCTGAAGGTTCCCACCATCTACGGATCGAGCCCGTATTACTCGGGAACCTCCGGACCTCGCGAGCACCTCTGGGACGTCCGGCAGGAGCTCGGTGAGGAGCCGCCTTACCGCGAGCCTAATCCTCCTGTCGAACAGCGGCTCCGACCTGGAATCGCCGCCGGGCTGATTGATGACTGGGTACCGCGCGGGTTCGCGGTGGTGCACTCGGAAGCACCTGGAACCGGGCTGTCGATGGGTTGTCCGACGGTGGGTGGGCCGGCGGAGTCGTTGGCGCCGAAGGCGGTGATCGACTGGCTCAATGGTCGCGCCAGGGGCTACACGACACGCACCAGCGACATCGAAGTCAGCGCGCACTGGTCTACCGGCAAGGTGGGCATGACCGGCACCTCTTACAACGGCACGATCCCGGTGGCCGCCGCGACCACGGGCGTGGAGGGCCTCGAGGCAATCATCCCGGTCGCGCCCAACAATTCCTACTTCCGCTACTACCGCGAGAACGGTCTCGTCCGTCATCCCGGGGGTTGGCTGGGCGAGGACATCGATTTCCTCTACGACTTCATCAATAGCGGCGACCCTGAGCGCCGCCCCGACTGCAACACCCGTGTACGCGACGACGAGATGCGCGCCAACCTCGACCGCGTGACCGGCGACTACAACGACTTCTGGGCCACCCGCGACCTGCTGCAGGACGTCGACGGTATCCGCGCGGCCACCCTCATGGCGCACGCGTTCAACGACTGGAACGTCAAGGCCGAGCACAGCGTGCTGGTGCTCGAGGCACTCAAGCGCAACGGGGTTCCGTACCAGGCGTACTTCCACCAAGGCGGCCACGGCGGCCCGCCGCCAATGGAGCTGATGAACCGCTGGTTCACTCGTTATCTGTACGGAATCGACAACGGCGTCGAGGACGATCCCAAGTCGTGGATCGTACGCGGCGACGATGATCGGCTACAGCCGACCCCTTACCCCGACTATCCCCATCCCGACGCCTCGCCCGTCACTCTCTATCCGACCGCGGGAGGCATCCAGACCGGCACCCTCACGCTGGAGCCGATCGATGGCCAGGGCTCCGAGACTCTGGTCGACAACTTCTCGTTTGGAGGCGACGACCTGGCGCAGGCAGAGTGGACCGATCACCGACTTCTCTACACCACGCCCGAGCTCGCGGCGCCCGTGCACCTATCTGGATGGTCACGCGTCACTGTGCGGCTGGCGGCCAGCAAGCCAGCGGCCAACCTGAGCGTGTACCTGGTGTCGTTGCCGTGGATCGAGGGCGGCCGCCGTGCCCGCGGTGGGCTCATCACGCGAGGTTGGGCCGACCCGCAAAACCACGCGGCGCTCACCGATGGAGCGCGCATGAACCACGCGGCCCAAGCGCAGAGCGAACCGCTCGTCCCCGGCGAGTTCCATGAGCTCACCTTCAGCCTGCAGCCGGACGACCAGGTGATCGCGGCCGGCCAACGCCTCGGCCTGATGATCTTCTCGAGCGACCGCGACTTCACCCTATGGCCGGATCCGGGCACCGAGTTGACGATCGATCTTGATGCCACCGCGATCGAGTTGCCGGTGGTGGGCGGAATCAACGCCCTCGAAGCTGCGATCAACGGCGGCAGCTGACGTTCGCGTCCAGACTGAACCGCTGTCGGACCAGCGGCTTTCGTCCTGCTACGTCTGCCAGACTCGCGGCCGGCCTGTGTTGGCGGCAAGAGGAACCTTGAGCACGACCTCGGTGCCCGCCTCCCGCCCCGACGCGACCGCCACGACGCCGTCGAAGGAGGCCGCCCGTTCCTTCATGCCGAGCAGGCCGAGCGACAGATCGCCCGTGGTCTCCTCCTCGGCAATTCCATGGCCGTCGTCGATCACTCTGACCTCGAGACTGTCATCGGAGCTTTCGATCACTACCCGAATTTCTGAGGCGTCGGCGTGACGTGCCACATTGGTCAAGGCCTCCTGCACGACACGAAACACTGCCGTCGCGAGTCCAGTCGCGAGATCTGGGACCTCAGCGGGTAACTCGATGCTCGCCGCCAGGCCATTGCGCCGAGCGAACGCCTCGACGTACCACCGCGTGGCATCCAGAAGGCCCAGGTCATCGAGCACCGGCGGCCGCAGATCGCTGGAGATTCGCTGCACGGCTCCGATCGTCTCACCGATCAGTTTCATCGACGCAAGCGCACGCTCCTGGAGCTGGGGCTCCCTGCCCGCTAGCTTCCGCGCCATCCAGGCGAGGTCGATGTTCACGCCTGTCAAAGATTGGCCGAGCTCGTCGTGCAGCTCGCGGGCAAGAAACGTCCGTTCCTCCTCGCGAACGTCCTGCAACCGCGCGGCCAGGGCGCGCAGAGCGTCGGCAGCTTCTCTCGCCTCGTCGCTTGCTCGCCGGAATGCCACAGCATCACCGACCACGTTGGCGATCGATTGCACGAAGTCTCCGTCCTCGCGTTTCAGCGCCAGCGGTTCATCGGAGAACACACCCAGCACGCCGAGCGGCCTTTGTGGCCCGCGGATGATTACGCTGATGCCACAAACGAGACCGCGCTCCAGTGACAACATGGAAGGCTCGAACCGGGTTTCCGTGCGCAGGTCCTCGACGAACACCGGGTCGTTCGAGGTCAGCGTGTATCCGGCTTGCGAGTGCCTGTGAACATCGACCCTGAGGGTACCCACCAGTCCATCCGCGTGGCCGACGCCCGCACGCAGTAACAACTCCTCCCCGCCCGGCAAGAGTTCCATTAGCGAAGAGAACTCCACCCCCAGCTCTCTGGCAACGACGGTCACCGCCTCCTGCACAATCTCATCGGCCGGCATCCCACCGAGCGCTTTCTCGCCGAGGCTGGCGGCTGCGGCCTGCTGCGCGCTTGCTATCCTGAGCTCCGCGGTGCTCTCGGCCACGAGTTCCGTCAGGTGATCCCGGTGCCTCAACAGCTCCTCCGCGGCCAACTTCTGCTCTGTGACGTCGCGCGCGGTTCCATAGGCAACGCCGTCTCCTAGCACGGTCCTCGAGTTCCACATGAGCCACCTGTAGGATCCGTCCTTGTGCCGGTAGCGATTCTCGAAGTTGAGGATGTCCTCTCCGGCGACCACCTTCTCTCGCACCGCCACGAGTGTGGCCTCGCGATCGTCGGCATGGACGAAGTCGATGTACTTCACGCCGATCAAGTCATCCTTGGCGTACCCGAGGAACCTGCCGAACGCCGGATTGACGCGCTGAAACCGACCGTCCAACGTCACAACACAGATCATGTCGACCGACAGATCGAAGACTCGCTGGAGTTCCGAGCGCGCCGCGTTCGCCTCGGCGGTGCGTTGCGCGACGCGCCGTTCGAGGTTGCGATTCAACTCCTGGACTCGCTCCTGCGCCCTCTTGCGCGCGGTGATGTCGAGGATCGTCCCTGCCGCTCGACGGGGCTCTCCGGAAGCGTCTCGGCCTACGATCCGGCCCCTGTTCAGTACCCAGATCCAGTGACCTCTCTTATGACGCACGCGATGTTCGATGGCGAACTGCTCGGTGCGCCCTTGACGGTGCGCATCGACAGCCTCCGCGACGACCTGCGCGTCTTCCGGATGGATCAGCTCCGCCCATACCCTTTTGTCCATCGCCAGTTCGCCTGCGCCGTACCCGAGCAGCTCCTTAAAGCGGTCGTTGCAGCTCACCTGGTCGGTCCTGAGATTCGAATCCCAGGCGCCCAGACCCGCTCCGCGCAGCGCCAGCTGCATCTGCTCCTCGCTCTGGCGTACCGCCTCGGACGCCTCTCGCAGCTCGGTGATGTCGTCGACAATGCCGAAGACTCGGATGGGCTTGCCCAGCGGGTCTGTTCGCACCTCCGCCTGAGAATGGATGAACCTGATCGAACCATCCGGACGAACAACTCGATACTCGAGAGCCGACGGAACGTCACCTCGGCGTGCCGCCGACGACGCGGTGTCGAGGCGCTCTCGATCCTCCGGATGCACCGAGCCGATGAAACGCTGATAAGTAGGCTCAAACTCTCCAGGTACGTAGCCGAAGATACGGAAGTGCTCGTCGGACCACTCCGCGGTGTCGTCCCGAAGATCCCAGTTCCAGTTGCCGACCTGGGCAATTCGCTGCGCGTAGGCGAGAGCTGCGCTGCGTTCCAGGTGTTCGCCGAGCGACCGCCGGCCCCGCCTCACCTGACCCTCGAGCAATTGGGCTCGCTGAAAGGTCTTCCGCACCAGGTACGTGCCGCCCCCGAACGCAGCGGAGACCACCAGCATCACGAGCCAGCTGTAATTGCGGTGCAGCGCCTCGGCGATTGCCATTGCTTCGGAGCGACTCAGCCAGAGCGGCACCACCCACACAACGACAAGCTCAACGAAGTAGAACAGGCCAATTGTGACAGCACCCACCGCCAGCACGGCCGCAAGTGCGCTCTGGCCGATCCGGGCCAGCCCGGCCCGGTGGCAGTACAGCACGAACAGCGAAGCACCCGCGAGTGTCACGATCACCAGATCGAGCACGGTCGTGAAAGCGACAGATTCCCAGATCATGCCGACGGCCCTTTCTCGGTAATCTGACGCGCAGCGAGACGCCTCGAGGACTTCAGACCCGACACGTTGCCGAGTCTGTGCATCTCAGCCCAGATAATCGCCCGCGGTCTTGCCTCGCCACTCCCCCGTGGGGTTGGCCGGGTAACGAACCTGTGCAAGCTGCTCGTTGGCGTGGAGCATGCGGTCGCCGACAACGTCGGCATGCGACGCCTGGTCGACCGAGCCGGCCGGCTCCCATATCTCGTCGCCATCTCTGCTCATGGCCAGCCTGACTAGCCTGCTCAGAACCGTGTCCTTCTTACTGGTGCCGTCGTAGGACTCGATCGAGCTAGCCCCGTCTGCGTTGGTACGCACGCGGTGCTCGGTGCCGTCATCGTGAACGATGATCGTCACCCAAACCTGCGGTAGTTCCGGACTCCTTGGCATTGCCGACCCTCCTGTTCCCCTGCACTTACCCACCGTCCCCAGTGGCGACCGGGGTCGGCCCCATCGCGTCCACCCGTCCATCTCAGGCCCCACACCCGTGACGGCACTTAGTCTCCTGTTGCTCACATCCGCGAGTACATCGGACCGGCGCGCGCGTTCAACTCTGCCTATCGTGCCCCTGTTGAGGGCCACAAACCAGGGTGTCGCGAGGATTCCTCAATCAAGTCGGACGGCCTCGCGCCTAGTGCTGAGCCGCCACCAGCCTCCGCGCCCGTTCCACGACGGGCTGAGCACCACCGCTGTAGTTGGACATCACGGCGATCGTCCACTCGCCTTCCGGCCAGAAGACCAGCTGGGAGTTGATGCCCACGAAGCCACCGCTGTGGCCAACGCCACCGTCCGGGCCAACGCCAAATCCGTAGCCATAACGATCCGAATTCAGCTCTGGCTTTCGGGAAGCCAGCAGCTCAAAGGTCGCCCGTGTAACCAGGGTCCCGTCGCGCAGCGCGTCGGCGAAGCGCACCAGGTCGCCCACAGTGGAGTAGCCGCCGCCCGCTGGACCGCCGCGAATGACATGCATGAAGATGTTGTTGCGCCAGACCGGGCCTTCCGGGGTGTTCTGCCGATCGTAGCCAACCGCCAGGTTGGGATTCACCTGATCGAGTTCGTAGCACGCGGTGGAGTCCATACCGGCCGGCCCGGTCACGTTGTCGCTTATGTAGTCGTGGTAGTCCTGTCCGGTGACCACCTCGATAACGCGGCCCAGAACCAGGAATCCTGTGTTCGAGTAGCTCCAGGCGCTGCCCGGCTCAAACTGCATCGTCTCGCTTTCGGCCAGGGTCATCAGCTCGCTCACCGTGCGGAAACGGGCGCGGGAGCTCTCCATGAACTCCTCGTTGAAGTAGCTGCCAAGACCGCCGGTGTGGCTGAGCAGGTGCTTGATGCGGATCTTGGCGGCCGACTCCGGATCCGGGAAGTCCGGCAGGAACTTCGACAGCGGGTCGTCATACGACATTTCACCACGCTCAACCAGCTGAGCGATGGCCACAGCGGTGAACATCTTGTTCATCGAGCCGAGGTTGAACTTGGTTTCGATGTTGTTGGCGATGTCGAAGTCCTTGTTGGCCTCACCGCGCACGGCATCGAAGACCACCTCGCCGTTGCGCACCATGAGTACGGTGCCGGAGAAACGCTCCGCCTCGACGAGTTCGTCGAGCAGGCGGTTCATCTCAGTCCGGATCTCATCGTCGCCACGCTCACCACTGCTGGGCGCGAGCGGCGCGCTTGCGGGCCCCATTCCGAGCCCTGAAATGAGATGCGGCGCGTCACTCTCGACGCTCACGCTCAAAGACATCCACCGGTCCGACTGCGTGCTGTGTAGCAGCAACTCGACCTGGTTGTCGGCATCGGCGCTAACCTCACCTACCTCGAACGGGGCGCCCCGCTCGTGTGTGTCCGACAGGATCGACACGTGTTGCTCGACCGGGAAGGCACCGCGGAACTCGTTGTTCATCGCGCTGAGCACGAACGCCTCGATCACGTCAGCGCCACCGTCGTTGATGGTGTCGACGAACTCGAGCGCGCGACGCATCGCCGCGCTGGGCTCGTCCTGTGCGGTGACGGGGACGCCCACGGCGACTAGCGCGCAAACGATGATCAGAATTCGGGCCAGCGTGTTCGCCTGTCTCATTCTCGGGACTCCAGGAAAGGTCGTCGGGACGTGCGATCATCAAAACATACAGTTATGTATGTTAGCGCCCGACGCGCCCGTGTGCACGTCCGCCACCGGACGCCCGCGGCCGGGCCGCTTCGAATGAAGGCTAGCCGATGTCCTGCAGAATCAGGTCGAAGAGATCCGCTGTGAAGGCAGCTCGCGTGGTTGGTTTACGCGCCCCGTAGCCCACCTGCAGTACCCAGCCCTGGGTGGCCAGATAGGCAAACTCCGCACGGCGGCGCGCCTCCGCGCGATCTAGCCCGGCACTCTCGAGCTCCTTGCGAATGAAGGTCAGCCGGCGCCGTTCAACCTTGCGCGCCAAGGCAGCAACGCGCGCATCTTCGCGCGCCCACGCGAGGATCTCCACGTCGGGCGGATGCTCGTGCTCAGTCTCCTGGGCGCGCCGGAAGAAGGCGCCAAGGCGTTCGGCCGGCGTAGCCTCGCGGCGCGCCTGTCGAATGATCTCCGTGGTCTCCCGCTCCCAGGAATCCAGGACGGCATCGAGCAACTCGGCGCGGCCGCTGAAGTGGTGATAGAAGCTACCGCGCGTGATGCCGGCAGCTTTGGCGAGCACATCAATACGCACTGCCCCCCTGCCGCCCCGGCGAAACGCCGCGATCGCCGCCCGCACCCAATCCTCGCGCCCCATCGATGTCTTACGGGCCATGCCGATTTCCTCCCTATCAACGACCATACACGACTGTATGGCGCGCGCCAGGATCGTGTGCTGGATCGCATCCGCTAGCGGACGTTCTCCACGATCATGATGTCCGTCTCGCGGCGATCCACCTGGGCGTAGATCAGGAAGGTCTCGTCGTCCGCGACGGCCAGGGAGGGATGTTGCCGGGGAGTAAGTCCGGGGAGCGCGAACAGCGGCACGAGCCGGCCGGCCGGCAGTTCCCAGAGCGCTATCTGGCGCGGGCTTCGCGCGGCGAAATAGATGCCGCGTTGGCCAACCGACCAGCTTCCCCAGTCGATCAGTTGAACGTCCGTGAGCACCGCCTCCTCACCCGCTGCATCCAGGCCGGTGCGCCAGACTCCCGGCTGCCGAGGCTTCGTGTAATAGAGATAGCCGTCAGGACCCTCCTGGGCGGCGTAGGCTCCGGCGTGGGTGATCTGGGTGGCCTCACCGCCGGCCGCGGGCATACGCCAGATCTCCCAGTCGCCGCTGCGATCAGAGGTGAGGTAAATCCAGCGGCCGTCGCGCGAATAGTCGGCCGCGAACTCCTCGCCGGGATGTTCCGTAAGCCGCTCCGGGTCGCCACCGCGGGCATCGACTACCCACAGATCGGCGTGACCCTCGGGACGTGCGTCGAACACGATGTTGGCGCCGTCGGGCGAGAATCGCGGTGTGCCGGCAAACGGCCCTTCGAACGACGTGTGCTGGATTGGGTTGGAGCCGTCGAGCGCAGCCGACCAGATCTCGAAGTAGCCGGAACGATCGGAGGCGAACGTCACGCGACTGCCGTCGCTCGAGATATCGGGATGTGCCTCCCATCGTGACGAACTCAGCACACGGGCAGGCTCGTCCACGCCGACGCCTCTGATGTCCGCACGCCAGAGGTTCGTCTCGGTAACGGCGCGGTAATACGCCAGACGGTTCGTGGCTCGCGACAAGCTCAGCGACGTCATCTGGTGGTCGTTGACAGCTACGGGCGTGGGATTACCACCGGCGGCGCTCACTTTCCACAGGCGAAACTCGCCGGTCCGATAGGACGAATACAGGATGTGCTCGCCATCGGCCATCCAGTCGTGGCCGCCGATGTCACGGTTGTCGGACGTCACGCGCCGGGGCTCGGCCTCCGGGCGGCCGTCCTTCAGATCAACGACGAACAGATCGGAAAGCCCGTCGCCGCGGATCCGATGAAAGGAGAAGCGGTTGCCGTCGGGCGAGAACCTCGGGTAGTAGTCGCCCTGATCGGTCGGACGTGGTTCGCCTACCGCAGCGGCGGAACCGTCGGCGATCGCCACCACGAACACGCGGGTCGGCTCCCCCCCCCCAACAGCGGCGCCAACCGCCAGCAACGTGCCATCCGGCGACACGGCGAGGTTACCGATCGGCATCCCCGGACAGTCGGCCAACCGACGACTGGTGCCTCCCGTCGCCGGGATCTGGAAGATGCCGCAGTGGCCCTCACCGCCGGTCACGTAGACGACATGCAGCCCGTCCGGCGTCCACGCCGGGCCCAGGTCGTGGCCCGGCGTACCGACCAACAGCGACGGCGCCTCGGACCCGATCAACTTGACGTAGATGTCGTGGTGATCGCTTCCCTCGGGTTTCCACACGAACGCCAGGTGGTTGCCGTCGGGCGAAAGTGCGGGGCCGAATTCCATGCCGGGCAGGGCCGTGGCCGGGAGCGGCTGGAGCATCACTGGCACCGCGTCGGGCGATGGAACCGACGAGCCCACGAACGCGAAGAGCACTGCGGTGACTGCCACGACCACTGCTAAGCCGGCAGCGACCTGCCAGCCTCGACGAGATCTGTTCATGCCGTTGGCAACGTCTGCGTCAAGGCCCACCGTGGGCATCGACGACGTCCCGGCGGCGGCGTGCCGTGGCAGTCCCGTTCCATCTGCGGTGGCAGCGAACTCCACGCGGGCCCGCTCGCTCACGTCGGCAACGAGCCGGTATCCCGACTTGCTAATCGTCTCCACGTAGCGCGGCGCACGCCAGTCGTCGTCGAGCGCCTTGCGCAACGCCGCAATCGAGTAGGTGAGGACGTTCGGCGATACGGCGACCTGGCCCCAGACGCCGTCGATCAGCTGCTGCTGGCCAATGACCTGCCCCGGCCGCGCTGCCAGGTGCACGAGCACCCGCATGACCTTAGGCTCGAGCTGGCGCGTCTCCCCACCTGCGCCCTCGATGCGATTGAGCCGTGGATACACCTGCCACTCGCCCAGGCGAAAGGACTCGGTGTCAATTGCTGCAGCATCGTCGCGCATCGATATGGCCGTTCGGTAGGGAGCCCTCAGGGTATCTCACGGTGCCCGCTCGACCGCGGATGGCGCGGTCCATCCCGTGATTTCCTCAAGCACCGTGGGCTCCCCGTCAATCCCCGTCATCATCGGACGAAGTGATCGAGGCCAGTTCCGGCCGCTTCTAGACCCTTGGCCATCACCCTTTCACGTCAGTCGCCGCGCAGGGCCTCGACCGGGTTGACCCTGCTCGCGCGCAGCGCGGGGATCAATGTGGCAACCACGGCCAGACTTCCGACGACCAGCACGATCACCGCGAGCGTCAGTGGGTCGTTGCGCTCGACCCCGAACAGCAACCCCTCCAGAAGTCGTGTGCCGGCCAGCGAGCCGAGCAAACCCAGGGTAGTACCTATGATGGCGAGTCGGGCGCCGCTGCTGAGCATCATCGACACCACGTCCCGGCCTACAGCACCAAGCGCCATGCGGATACCGAGTTCGCGCGTTCGGCTCGCCACCGCACGAGTGGTAACTCCATAGAGACCGAGCACAGCGAGGAAGGCCGCGACTGTCGCGAACACTGCGATCAGCCTGGTGAGATAGCGGCTGCTATCCATCGACCGGGCGATCCGCGCGCTCATCGGCAGCAGAGCGCTTATCGGCAACTCGGCATCGACAACGTTCACGGCGTCTCGGACGACACCGACCATGGCGTTCGGATCTCCCGTGGTTCGAATGAGCAGACTGCCACCCGCCTGCCCATGGGGAGCAAGCGGAGAGTAGAGCTGCATAGCGACTTCCTGCGTGAGTTCGAAGTCACGGATGTCGGCCACGACGCCGACGATCACCGACTCCTGACCCCACCAGCCGAGTGTCTTGCCCACCGCGCTTTCGTGTGGCCAGAAACGCCGAGCAAGGTACTCGTTCACGACCACCACCGAGGCAGCTTCGGCCACATCATCGGACGGTCGCAGGTGACGCCCTTCTAGCAGCTGAGCGCCCATCAACTGCAGGTAGTTCGTCGAGACGAAGCGGCGCTCGGCGATGAGCATGTCGGCGTCCTCCCCGACGTAGCCCTCGGGCGTGATGTTGTTGTTGGCGTAGCTGTTGGAAAACGGGAGCGATTGCGCCAGCCCCACCTCTTCCACCCCGGGTAGGGCGGCGAGACGTTCCTGTAGACGGTCGTAGTAGCCGCGCATCGCGCCGTCGTCGAAGGTTCCTTCGGCGTCGGCGAACCGCGACCTCTCGGCCCATGCCACCAACGTGAGCACGCGTTCCGCGCGGAACCCGGGATCGACTCGATTGACACTCATGAAACTGCGCGTGAGCAACCCGGCTCCCACCAACAGGATGGTGGCGGCCGCTACCTCGGCAATCACCATTGCCGCCTGTAATCGGCTGCGGCCAGCGCTGCCGAAACGCTCGGCGCGGAACGCGCCCGACAGATCGGTACGCGCCAGCGAGATCGCCGGGGCTAGCCCGAACAGGATCCCGGAAAGGACCGATATACCAACGGCAAAGCCGAGCGCACGCACGTCGAGCGCGACGTCTGTGATCCTCGGAACGCCCGCAGGCGCGAGCGCCACCAGCGCTCGTATACCGAACGCCGCGAACGTGGCGCCCAGGATGCCAGCGAGCGCGCCTAGCACGAGACTCTCGGTCAATAGCTGGCGGGTGATGCGTAGTCGGCCCGCACCCAATGCGCCGCGCACGGCGATCTCCTGCTGCCGATCAATCGCTTGCCCGAGCAGGAACGTCGCCACGTTGCCACACGCCACCAACAGGACGACGACGACCGCCACCATCAACAGGGTGAGCGGGGCCCGAACGTCACCGACGACGATGTCGAGGTACGGAGCGAGAGTGGCGTCGTGTTGCGTGAAATGATCCGGCCCCCCGACCGCCTTCAGCACCCTCCCCGTCTCGTCGGCGGCCATCACCTCCGTTACGCCGCCATTGAGAACCGCCATCACATCGAACACGTGATTCGGATCGCCGGTGTTGCCCGCGAAGTAGCCCCCGGGCCGGCTACTGAATATCGGAATCCACAGCGGCCTGGTCCTGGTTACCGACACGGCAAAGTCCTCCGGTAGCACACCGACCACTTCGTAAGGAGTGCCGGAAAGGCGTAGGACCTGGCCTGCGAGATCGTCGATCCCGCCGAGCCGTTCCTGCCAGAACGTCCACGAGACGACCACCACATGGCCATCCGACGCCTCATCGTCCGGCAGGAAGAACCGCCCCGCAGCCGGACTAGCCCCCAGCAGCGAGAACAAATCGAGGCCGGCGAGGCCAACCGTGACGCGTTGGGCTTCGCCGGCGCCAGTGAGAGTGCCCGAGGCCGCTCCCACCAACGACGCGGCGCGGAACGACTCCTGCCGGTCGTACCACTCGACGAACTCCGTGTACGACCAGCGCGCCGAGTCGGCCATGTGCCCCAGCGCCTCGTGGTCCTTCCATTCCGGGATTGTCACGGCGACGGACACCAGCCGATCCGCGGCGGGATAGGGCAAAGGGCGCAACAGGACGCCATCGACCACCGAGAACATCGCCGCCGAAGCGCCGATCCCCAACGCCAGCGTGAACACCGACAGGAGGGTCAACTGCGGCCGTTGCGCCAGCGAGCGGCGGGCGTAACGCAGGTCCAGGAGAAGAGTGTCGAACATCGAGAGTCGCTCGCTTGGGGGGAGAGATGGGCCGTCATGGGCGCGCTCTGCGAGCCCGTTCGAGATGAGATCGCGCGCCAGGCGAAGCCATAGCCAGACCACACCGGGTGTTCCGGAGCGCGCGTGCTGCGCAGACAGGATGTCGAGGATGTTCTGGAGCATCGAATCGGCATGTTCCTGCCGGAACCGCGACGGGAAGGTACGCAGCAGCGCTCGGCTCGCGGCAAGGGCGAGTCGCACGGCCCATGGAGGGCCGAGGCGCGATCGGGGAGCCGGCGACAGCGCGGGCATCAGACGTCGCTCTCGCCGATCAGGTTCTGCTCCGCGGCGAAGCGCACCGATGCGGAAAGGCGCCGCGCTTCAGCGGCGGCTACGTCGCGACCGAGGTCCGTCAGCCGGTAGTAGCGCCGCCGTTGATCATCGAGCGCGGCGACCGGCCTGTCGCCGGCCTCCTCGATCAGGAGCTGTTCCTGCAAGCGATTGAACGCCCGGTACATGGTCCCCGGAAGGAGCCGAACCCGGCCCTCGGTACGCCGCTCAACCTGCTGCATGATCGCGTAGCCATGCGCCTCGCCGGCCGACAGGCTCAGCAGAATCTCGAAGAATCCTGGCGTTAATGGCAGGAAATCGTCAGCTGCGGCGCGCATCGCGTCTCCGGTGAAAGTGCCTATGTGCTTAAGGACTATATCAAATGAGCACATAGTCGGACAACACCATCGAGAACGACTAATCGAGGGAGGTCGCCGGGGGCATCTCGATGAAACTGTTCGGCCCGGTGAAGTGCAGCGCGATCGTCGCGCCGCCGCCAATCTCTGAGGCCTCGTGGTAGATGCGGGCCTGGATGGTGTAGTCCTTCGACACGCCTTCGGCCTCGTCGGCGCCGATCTCGTGAGTCTTGAAGTCGATCACCCATGCTGGCGGTCCCGGTCGATACAGATCGAAGGCGCCCACGCGCCACTCGCGCTCGCCGGCGAGGTGGACGAACTCGAGTTCGCGGTAGTGCTCGCCTTCGGTGTACCAGGCCCACTCCTCGGAACTGACCACGCGCCGTATCTCGTCCTCGAGCTTCTCCCGGTACTCGGACGAATCGAGCACCTCCTCGAGGTCCGGATCGTCGAGGCCGCCGATGGCGATGCGCAACAGCCACGATAGCTCGGCCTCCTCGCGAATGTGTTCGAGCACGTCGTGGATGACCGTCCCGCGAACGGTCGCCGGAACCGGGCGGGCTCCAGGCGCGGACGCGTGCGTGCCTGGCCCGTCGGCAGACGCGGTACCCGCGTTCGGGTCGAGAGTCCCCTCTTCCATCTGGCGCGCAAACTCCCAGCTCGGCTGCACGCCGTGGTGGTAGCGCAAACGCCAGGTCTTCTCGTCCTTGGCGCGGCCCATGAGCTCGGTGGCCGAGACGACGAAGCGGGGCTGTGGATCGGGCACCGACTCGAGCAGTGCCGGCGGTGCGTCGAGGCGAAGATCGCCGAGCCAGGCGAGGGTCGGGGCGGGATGATCGCTCGATGGAACCAGCTCGGGCGCCTCATCACGAATCATGAAGGGGCTGCCGTCGACGCTGGCCGCCAGCAGTGCCGAATAGGACTTCTCACGATTGCGTGGGCCGACGATCACCAGACGGTCGCGGGCACGCGTCGTGGCGACATAGAGCAGGCGGGTGTCCTCTGCGATCTCTTCAGCGTCGTAGCGCCGCCACAATCGCCACGCGCGCAAGCCACGATCCGCCTGCGCGGGGCACAGCACCGGGCCCAGCTCCGGGTCGGACCAGAACGCGTTGGCGTTGCGGTCGGATCGCGCACTGCCGGTTCCCACCAGGAAGACCACCGGCCATTCGAGCCCCTTGGCAGCGTGGATGGTGGACAACGTGACCACATCGTCGTCCTTGGAGTACAGGGGCGCCTGCGGCAGGCCGTTGTCCTGCGCGTCCCACCGTTCCCACACCTCCAGGAACGTGGCGATGTCCAGGTCACGGTACTGCTCGGTGAATTGCAGGAAGCTCTGGATGTTGGCAAGTTGCTCCTCAGCGCCGCCGCCTACCAGCAGATGGAGGCGGTAGCCGAGCGCGTCGAGAACGAATCGCAACACCTCGTCCAGCGGCACCCGGTGCACCAGGTCGCGGGCCTCGGCAACAGCGTCCAGTGCGCGATCCAGGGCCGTGCGTTCGATGTCGCTGAGCAGCGCCCCCTCGGGACCATCGAACCACTCGCCGTCGGCCACGAACCGGCGCGCCTTGAGCAGCAACGACTTGCCCTTGCCGCGCAATGCCATGTGCGTGATCACCTCGTCGCGCAGCGCCACGAACGGCGAGCGCAGGAAGCCGAAGGCGCGGTAGTCGTCGCGCGGATTGCGCAGTAGCCGCAGAAGATTGAGCAGGTCGAGAATCTCCTGGCGCTTGCCCAGGTGTGGAGCCCCGGAGATGTAGTAGCGGATGCCGGCCCCCGCCAGCGCGCCCTCGAAAGCCGGCAGCACTTTGCGGCCGCGGTACAGGATGGCGATGTCGCGAGTCTCGATGAGCCGGAGCTCGCCGGTGTCCGGATCGGTGATCTGTTCAGTGCCAACGATCTCTTCGATTCGCGCGGCCACCTGCGCGGCCTCGGCGTGCAGATCCTCCTTGATGGACACCTCGCCGTTCTTCTTCTCGGTGCGATTCTCGGCCACCAGCCATTCGAGGCGCGCGGTGTTGGTCTCCTTCACGCCAGCGACGAGATCCGCATAGGCGATACGGCTGCCCAGGCCTTCCTCGTCGATCTTGTCTCCCACCGCGGCCATGGCCGTGCCGCAGGCATCGTTGACGAAGTCCACGATGGGCGGCGCGCAACGGAAGTTCTCCGACAGGTCGAGCACTACCCCGTCGCGCTCCAGCCCGGCAGTCACCTGATTCCACACCGAGATGTCCGCGCCACGGAAGCGATAGATCGATTGCTTGGGGTCGCCTACCAGGAACAACTGCGGGCGGCTCACGGGCGCCGCAGGCTCGCTGCCTGCCATGCCCGTTCGCAGCAGCCCGACGATGGCAAATGCGATATCGCGCTGAGCCCCGTCGGTGTCCTGGAACTCATCGATGATCAGGATCCTGTACCGGCGGCGGATGCCATCGAGAGCTGCGGCGGCGTTCTTTCCGGTGAGCAACCGGCGCGCATCGAGAATCAGGGCGTCGAAGTCGCGGGCGTTCTCATCGGCCAGGTAGCTGTTCCATTCCTTCAGCGCGCGGCGCGCCAGGCTGACCAGCCCCTCGGCGTTGGCCAGCGCGGGGCCGTCTTTGTCCTCGTCCCACTCCCCTGCCAGGTGCTGCAGCGCCTCGACGTTCAGCGTGTCGTCGGCACCGAGCCAGGCCGCGTAGCGATCCTCGTGCCAGCGCAGGTCGTCCATCGCCTTGCGCACGTAGTCGACCACGCCATCGCTGAAACTGAAGCCGGTGAGCTTGAAGTTCTGCAGCAGGCGACCGGCACCTTCGTGCCCTTCGGCGAGCGCCTGCTTCACGACATCCTTAATGAGATCGTCCTTCGCCGCCCACGCCTCGCGCTGATCGAGCACTCGGAAGGTGGGGTCGATCTCGAGGCGCAGCGCGTGCTCGCGCAGCAGCTCGCCGCAGAAGGAGTGGATGGTGCCGATGGAGGCGCGATCGATTTGCCAGCGCAGCTCGTCGGCACGCTCGGAGGCCATGATGCCCTCACGCAGCTTGCGTTTGAGATCGTAGGCGGCCTTCTCCGTGAAGGTAATTGCGGCAATCTCGCGCAGCGAACAGGGATCGGTGCAGGCCGCCACCTCGTGGCTGGCCTCCGGGTTGGCGTCGTCTCGCGCCGGCTCGAGTCGCAAGCCGAGCAACCAGCGGATCTTGGCCACCACCGTGGCGGTCTTGCCAGTGCCGGCGTTGGCCACGAGCAAGGCGTGGCCGGTCTCGGTGATGGCGGCGGTCTGCTGAGGTGTCCAGCGCACTTCAGACATCGTCGCCTCCGAGCGGCTCCAGGTCTTCGTAACGGTTGCCCTCGGACAACACCGCTTCCGAGCGCGCAATGTCGCGATCCGCGTGCCAGGGCGCCCATTTCTTCAGCTTCATCGACGCGACCGGCTCGAACAGACCGGCGCGGATACGGCCGGGAATACTGAGGGCGTAACGCAGCGCGTTGTCGTACTTGGGTTTGTCGCGCAGGATCAGGCCGCCGTGCTGAGTTGGTTTCTTCTTCGGCTTGAGCGAGCGGTAGTACCCCTTCGACACCTCGTAGCCGTCGTTCTCGAGTACCTGCATGTAGAGGGGAGCTTGCAGGGCCGTGCCGTCGTCGTAGTCGTTGGCACCCGGAGTCTGACCGGTCTTGTAGTCGAGCACCTGATGGCCCTTCTTGCCGCGATCAACCCGGTCGATACGACCGCAGAGTCGCAGGCGCGCCGCAAAGCCCGCGGCGTCCTTACCGTCGATGTAGATCTCCTCGCCGTCGAAGCCAAAGCTGTACTCGATCAGATCCGGACTCTCTCCCTTGTCGGCGAGGTGCACCAGTTCCCATTCCAGATAGGAGCGCACATTGCCGCGGATGCGCTTCCACTGCTGTTCCCAGAGCACCTCGTCGCCGAGCCACCGGTCTTCGGCCTGGGCGTGAGCGAGCACCTCGGCCGCCGCGGTCTCGAAGGCCTCCGCAGCGCTCTTGGTGAACTCGGCGGGCAGGTCATCCTTCACCCGTGTGTAGAACTTCTCGAGCAGGTCGTGGGCCATCCAGCCAAACACGAGCGGCGTGACCTCTTCGTCAGCTTCCTTGGCTTCCTCGTACCTGAGAACCCGATCGAGAAGGAACTGGAACGGGAGCTTGGAATAGGCCTCGAGACCGGAGGCGGACCAGCGGTGATCGTCGTCGAAGCGCTCCGCCAGCCAGTCGAGCACGCGCGGATCGCGTAGCCAGCCGTTCCATGGATTGGGGCGCAGGGCCGGTGAATCGAGGGTAAGCGGAACGGCGCCGGTATCGCGATAGGACTCGGCAACGGCTCCAACGATGGCGTGAGGAATGAGCTCAGGAGTACCGGGATGGAGTACGGGAGCGGTGCCGCTGCCTGCCTCGCCGCCTCTGGCCAGGTGATCGTGCAGGGCCACCGCGGCCTGCTGATTGGCCTGGGCCGCGGTAACCGGGATGAAGCGCTCGTCGTCGGCTTCGCGGCTGGTACGAGTGCGCGGCAGCTCGGTCGTCGGGTCGTGCTCGGGTACGAGGAGCGACGGCAGCAGCGGTGTGCCCGAGGGATCCGCGGTGCGGTAGGTCACGGTGACCTCGCCGGCCGAGGTGACCGCGCGCCACAACGCACGCTCGCGCTGAAGTTCGAGATCACGCCAGGTCAGCGGGACGCCGGCATCGCGCAGACGCACGCGCTCGTCGTTCGACAACACACCACCCGCCGGAAGCGGACGTGGAAAGACGCGATCGTTGGCGTGGATGACCAGCACGTGCTCGAATGGCAACAGGGCCGCGTCGTGCGCTTCGAGAACCTGAACGCCCTTGTGCACCGGCGTGGTGATGCTCAACTCGTTGGCCTCGAGCATTCGTTGCAGCAGCTGCCTCCAGGCGGCGGCGTCGAGCATCTCCGCCGGGTGCTCGAGGTCGAGCCATTCGCGCAGCAACACTTCAGTCTGGCGGACACCGCGCTGATCGAGGCGAACGACGTCCCAGCGTCTGACATCGGTCGTGGCGTGGCCGTCATCTCCGTCGCCATCGCCGTTGCGGTTGCCGCCGACCGGTTCACAGAGCCGACGACGTAGATGAAATGCGGCCGGGTGCTCGTTGCGCAACAACTGCAGCGTCAACTCGATCCACTCCGCCTCGCCACGGGCGGCTGACAGTGGTTCCAGCGCGGCGCGGACATCGCGGAACTTCTCGAGGTCACGACCAACGGAGTCCGCAAACAGGCCCGAACCGCGCACATCACGATCCTTCGGACGGCCGTTCTCGTCGGTGTCCTCCAGCTTGCCGATCACCCGCTCGATCTCCCGCTCCCAGCCCTCCAGGCCCTCAACGCGGCGTGTGTGGGCGATGAAGTCGATGGTGCGCAGATCGATGTCGATGTCGAGAAGCGTGTTGTCGAGCACCGGGCGTAGGGAGCCGTAGGTCCAGTCGACAGCGGCACCGCGGAACAGCGACAACAGCGCCTTGAGGGCGGCGATCTCCGTAAGGCGGGCGCGAACGATCGTGGTGGCCACCACGCCGGTATCGCGCAGAGCGCGATGGATGCGGCCCGTGTCGTCATGGCCAGAACGGGCGACGACAGCGATTCGATGCGGTTCGACATCTTGTTCTGTCAGCAGGCGTTTTACCTGCCGGGCGACCCACTCGGTCTCGCGCTGAGTGTCGGGAGCTGGCTGGACATGAATGGTGGTTGGCAACCTGCCAGCTGCGGTGCCGATCGCGTCCCGGGCCGCGACAGGTAGAGGGTCGAGATCCTCGACGCTTCCGCCATCGAGCGCGGCGAAACGATCCCACTCGCTCGCCTCGGGATCGTCGACGGCTGGCGTCAGTACATACAGCTGCACGTCGACCTCGGCCTGGCGCGCGAGCGAGGCGAGCAGGCGTTGACGCGAGCGGGCCATGTACAACCCGTAGACGTGCAAGGTATTGGCGCCGAGCAGCGCTTCACTCAAGCCACCGGCATCGATGATGTCGGCCACGAGCGCGCTGGTCTGCCGCGGGTCGATTCGTTCGCGCTGCTCCAGTTGTCGGAGGTAGCCGCGGTAGGTACCGACGATCCACTCGTTGCGATTGCGCGAGAACGTAGCGCCGTCGCCGAGGCCCTGCAGAGCATGGGCAAGCTGATCGGGTGCGACGCCCTCCGGCAGCAGCTCTCCGAACAGAGCATCGAGCATGTGCCCGCGCACCACTCCGTCGCTCCGGCTCGGATCGCGCAGACCCACTTCTTTGGCCACGCTGCCAGCGACGCGGCTGATGATCCGTCGCCGCGTCAGCAGGCCGAGCCGCCGATCCCGAATGTCGAAGCGCGCCGCCAGATGCCGCAACGTCGTTACCGGCGGACCGAGCCAACCCTTCACCCCGCGCGCGTACGCGGCCTCGTAGAGCAGGTCGACCTGGCTCTCCTGCGCGAGCCAGACGTGCGCCGCAAAGTCAGAAGGGCCCGGGTTGTCACCAACCTGGTCGAGGAAACGCGAGCCGCACGCATTCCACAGGGTGCGGGCGTCGAAGGCGCGGACCAGATTCAGAGGCATCGGAGCAACTCGAAGGCTTCCATTCCCGGGATCTTAGCGGTCACGGCCATCTAGGACAGACAGGTATCGGGTGGACCTGCCCGTGGTCCGCTTCATGCTCCCGACCTCGTCGACCGCGGACGCCAGCATGTCACAGTGATATGGCGACACTGGTTTCAGCGAGCCCGGAGGAACCCGAGGATCTCCTCGACGAGACGGTCGGCCTGGTCGGTCTTGAAGATGTGCTGGGCGTGCGCGTCGCCCGGCAACAGTACGAGCTTCTTGGGGTCGGGCGACCGCGCGTGCTGATCGCGAATCCCGGGCGTCATGGGTTCGTCCTCGCTGGCAATGAACAGGATCCGGCTGGCGTGCAAGTCGCGCGGGTCATCCACCGATCCTGCCGATAGCAGAATGAGCGCCTCGATCTGTCCCGGCGCGGCGAGCGTGGCCGCACGCGCCGCGGCTCCCCCTCCCATGCTGCCGCCGATCACCGACACGGCCGCAGCGTGCCGCTGCTCCAGCAAGTAGCGAATTCCGCCCAGTACGTCCCGCTCCAGAGCATTCCCATCGCTTCCAGCCCGCGAATCTCCGTACCCGCGGAAATCGATCGCCAGCACCTGGTACCCCTCAGCTTCGAGCCGCCGGGCCAGTGGCTCCCAGCTCTCCTTGTTGAAGATCCGCCCATGCGCCAGCAGCACCGCATGCGATCCGTCGCCGTACAGCTCGGCATGGATCGTGCCGCCATCAGCGGTGGGATAGGTGACCGCCACTGGTTGGTCCTGGGCGAGAGCACTGCCCGCCGCGCACAGGATCAGGGCGGCGAAGCATGTGGCCGCAGTTCGTTTCATTCGCTACGTCGCCAGTCGAGGTACTCGTTCATCATCACGTCGTCGTCGATTTCGCGCGCGTGCATGGTGTCGATGATGTCCTGCCGGACGTCATCGCCAGCGATCGACCGGTACCAGGCCTCGGCCATGAGCTTGGAGCCGAGCGCGTTCGGGTGCAGCCGGTCGTCGGTGAACGCTTCCGGATGCCGGCCGATCGTGAGCGACCAGACGTCGGGACCTGCGTGCACGAACGGGTGTGCACGGCGCAGGAGCGCGTCCAAGGCAAACCGCTCGTTGCCGACCTCGGGCTCGTAGCCTTCCTTGTAGATATGCATGGCGACGATCGCGTGCTCGATGCCGTCGGACCTCAGCTGGTTCACCAGCGTCTCGAGCGCATCAGCGCCTATGCGAATGCCGTCCTCATCGGTGGCGGATATGACCGGCCCGAGTCGCGTTTCCGGAGTCGGCGTGCGCTGCAGGGATTGCTGCAGGAGAGCGACTGTCGCCGCGGGCGCTTCACCACGGAGCCGTGGGTTGTCGCCAAAAAAGTCGGTGAGCATCGCACCGTAGGTCGCCTGGTAGTCCTCGCTCGCCGGGTCGGCGATCCAACGGCCTACCGGCGACCCTCCGATCGCCGCATTGAGCAGGTGGTAGGTGCGTCCACCCGCATGTTCATCGAGCATGTCCTGGACCAGCTGCGGCCACACGTACGAGGTCGAGTACCCGACCAGGACGAGGGACTTCTCGGTGCCATCGAGTAGAACGGGACGCTCGACCGAGGCAGCTACAGTCGGTTCGGGCGCCGGCGCCGGCGTCGAGTCGACGGCGCAGCCGGCGAGCAGAAGTCCGAACAGCATCGTAGCGGCAATGCGCAACCGGGCGGATTTTCGCATGGGTTCCTCGCAGAAGACTGGATGGGATCGGGTGGCCGCACTGTAGGGAGCCTTG
Organism: Acidobacteriota bacterium; assembly: GCA_029263295.1. Taxonomy (GTDB): domain Bacteria; phylum Acidobacteriota; class UBA890; order UBA890; family WLXD01; genus WLXD01. The sequence goes on from JAJCXT010000043.1 coordinate 47,178, forward strand.
TCGGCGGCGTCAACGAAGCCGGCCGTCAGGTGTGGCGTCGGACACAGTGGGGGTCGCGGTCGGGGCGCGAGACCTGAGAGACTCTTGAGCCCTCAATGGTCTACGAACCCGCCGGTGCCCAAATCCCCATGCTGCAGCCGCTAGCCGATCTCGACGACGCGAGGCTGAGTCACGTACGAGGCGTGGTGTTCGACATCGACGACACCATCACCCGCAACGGGCGGGTGGAATCGGTCGCATACGAGTCGTTGTGGCAACTGGCCGACGCCGACCTGACGCTGATTGCGGTAACCGGGCGGCCGCTGGGCTGGATCGACGTGCTCGCCCGACTCTGGCCGGTGCACCTGGCAGTGGGCGAGAACGGCGCGGGCTGGGCGTGGCGCGAACAGGACCGCATGCGCGAAGGCTACTACCTGGATGCCGCGTCGCGCCGTCGCGCCGAAGAGGCGCTGGAGCGCTTGCGCGTACGTGTGCTTGCCGAAATGCCGCACGTGAAGACCACCGATGATCACCGTGCGCGCCGCTGCGATCTCGCATTCGATGTCGCCGAGCGCGCCAAGCTGTCGGAGGATGATGTCGAGGCGCTCAGGCACATCATCACGGACGAGGGCCTCGAATACTCGGTCTCGAGCGTTCACGCGCACGCGGCTCCGGGCGACTGGAACAAGGCTCGAGGGGTCGTTCGTGCCGCCAACGACGCCCTCGGTCGCGACCTGTCCGCGGAACTGGAGCGCTGGCTGTTCATTGGGGACAGTCCCAACGACGAGGCCGCTTTCGCCTTCTTCCCCCTGAGCGTAGGGGTCTCCAACGTGCGCTCTCACCGGTCGCGGATGAACGTGCTCCCCGCCTGGGTCACCCAGGCGGATCACGGACGGGGATTCGCCGAGATGGCCGCGCGGCTGCTGCGAGTACGCACTTGATCCGCTACATCTGTCTCTCGGATCTTCACCTGGGCGATCGCGACAGCCTCCTGAACCGCTTCGCTGGGCGGGACGGCGATGGACTTCCGCTCGCGAGCCCGGTTCTGGAGCAACTCGTGCAATGCCTGCGCGATCTGGTCTCTCAGCAAGAGCGACCGCCAACGTTGATCATCAACGGCGACCTGCTCGAGTTCGCGTTCGGCAGTGTGGGCAACGCGTTGACCAGCTTCGCGAGCGCCGCAGCGCTCATGCTGGAGCCGGGGTCGGAGTTGTTCGACGAGGTGCTCTATCTGCCGGGCAACCACGATCATCACGCCTGGGAACTGGCCCGAGAAACCCAGTACCGCGCCGACCTGCGTGCCTGTGGACCGGGACAAGATCTACCCTCCCTGGCGCACGCAACGCGGCCGTTTGCGGACGCGGGCGTCGAAGCCGGGTTGCTCAACGAGGTGCTCGCCAAGCTGCAACCAGAGGGAGCGGAGCCGCGATCGGCTGTCGGCGTTCGCATCGTCTACCCCAACCTGGTGTTGCATCAGGCGGGCACCGATCGCGCTGTACTAATCCATCACGGCCACTTCGTCGAATCCGTGTACCGCCTCATGAGCAGCGGTCGCCGATGGCTCTTCCCGCAGCGAGCACCCGCGCAGACAGTCGACGAGATCGAGGCTGAGAACTTCGCCTGGATCGAATTCGTCTGGTCGCTTCTGGGGCGCTCGGGCGAGGCCGGCGCGGACGTGGAAACGCTGTTCGAGATGTTGCGTTACCCGCAGCGCGTCGCGAGCTACAGCGCCGATCTGGCCGCCCGGATGGCCCCGGCGATCCGGATGCCCTTCCTGCCCTTCATCGCAGCACGTCGCATGGTGTTGCGCATCGTCTTCCGGCGGCTGGCGAAGGGACTTTCCGGGGAGCGCTCCCGGATGGCTGAAGTGTGCAGCTCCGAGGCGATGCGAGGCATCGAGGAGTATCTGTTCGGACCTAGCTTCAGGCAGTTGCACGAAGAACTCGGCGAGGTTCCGGGCGATCTGACGTTTCTGTTCGGTCATACGCACAAGCCATTCGACAAGATGATGAGCTCTCCCGACGGGGGCCAGGTGCGTGTCGTCAACAGCGGCGGCTGGACGATCGATACCGCCGTGGCGTCGGAAATGTTCGGAGCCTCTATCGTGTTCATCGGGGACGATCTGGAGGTCGTCCCCTTGCGGGTGTTCAACGATGCGCCTGGTGGTGGCCCGCAGGCTCTGACGTTGACGGGCAGCGGGGGGGGCGAGCCTGGCCGTTTTGCCAAGTGGCTCGACGAGCGAATCCGCGCCGACGGGGCGTCATCCTGGCAGACCCTGATTGCGAGCGTCGAAAAGGCAACGCGCCAGCGACGCGAACACCACCGCTCGCGCTACGGCAGCCCTCGTCCGGAGGCGCCATGAGTGGCAGCTCGTTCGACACCGACGTCCTCGTGATCGGATCGGGCTTCGGCGGATCGGTGGCGGCGCTACGCTTCGCCGAGGCGGGCCAGCAAGTCGTCGTGCTGGAGCGCGGCCCCTGGGTACGACGCGAGGACTTCCAGTTCGACGCCGACGCCTTCTGGAACCCGCGCCGCCACCGCTTCGGTATGAACGATCTTCGTCCGCGGGGTCGCAACGTCATTCCCTGGTTGGGGGCCGGCGTTGGCGGCGGCTCGCATGTCTACGCGGCGACCTTGAAACGGCGCGACGCGTTCAGCGGTTTTCCGGCAGCCATCACGCCCGACGAGATGGACCGTTTCTACTCCCGCGCCGAAGAGATGATGGAAGCGACGCGCTACCCGGACTACCCGCCCTACGGCGACATCAAGCCCACGCAGTTGCTGTATCGCGCTGGCATCGAGATGAAGCGATGTCACCCCGAACTCGTACAGGAACACGGCCCGATCAACCTCGGAATCGCTTTCGCGCCGCCCGAGGGCGAGCCCGGCGCCGAGTTCATCAATCGCCACGGCGCCCAGCAGCGCTACTCGAACCCGGCCGAGCAATCGCTGCTGGGGGGCGACATCGACGCCAAGAACAGCCTGGATCGAAACTATCTGTTCGCGGCTCAGCAACACGGCGCCGAGGTCCGTCCGCTCTGCCGCGCCGATCGCATCGAGCCCCTCGCAGGCGGCGGCTATCGAGTGCACTACCGGCGCTATGTTCTCGAGCCGAGCCGGATGCGGCGCGTGCTGCGCAACTGGCTGCCCGGACTGTTTCCGCCGCGTGATGAAACTGGCGAACTGACCACCCGAAGACTGGTGGTCGCCGCCGGCGCCATCGGCTCGTCCGAGTTGCTGCTGCGCAACCGCGACGTACACGCCACACTCACAGAGCTGAGTCCTGCCCTCGGGGGGCGCTATACGAGCAACGGTGACTACCTGAGCCTGATGTTGCCGTTTCGCGGAGTCTTCGTTTCCTGGACCGGGGTGCTGCTGGTCGTGACAGGTCTCGTGCGCGCGAGTTGGTGGCTGGCGGCGGCCGGCGCGATCGCCTACGGCGTCGGACTGTGGCGCTCGCGCGGGGCGTTCGATCCAGACATCGGCACGACTAACAGCGACTACATCAAATTCCGCGCGCGCGACGGTTCTAGCCAGGGTGCCTACGTCGAGAGTGGTCGCTACCCGACCCCGCTGCGCGGCAGTATCGCGATGGTGATGAGCATCGTTGGGCTCTACCGGCCGCGGCGCTACGCGGGGATCATCCACGTCACCAACTGGCTGCGCCGCTGGGTGCCGCCGTTCGAACTGATCGGGCGGAGTTGGCCGATCCCGCTGCTCAAGATGGGCCGCGACGACGCCACGGGCACCTTCCGCCTCAATCGGCACGGGCGCGCCGTGATCGACTACGATTTCGCCGCCAACCGTGACTTCTACCGATGGCTCAACAGCCTGGGGCGCAAGGTGTCCAAGAGCGTCGGCGCCTGGTGGCTCCCCAACTTCCCGGCCGCGCTGCTGAAACGCATCGAGGTACCACACAACCAGGGTGGGGCTCCCATGGGAGCGGACTCCGATTCCGGCGTGGTCGACCACGCCGGCCGCGTCTTCGGTTATCGCGATCTCATGGTTCTGGACGGTTCGGTCATTCCGGTCTCGCCAGGGCCCAATCCCGCGCTGACGATCCTGGCCCTTGCTGAACGCGCGATGGAGCATGCTCTCGCGCAGATCGACAGCGGCGGCGAGATCTATCCGGAAACCTGACGACCGTTCCCGACCCTCGGACCCTCGGTGCTCGCCGCCATGAGGCTCGTAACGCTCGATCCTCGCGGCCAAGCACGCGACGCTGGTAGTCTCAGGCGCATGTTGAATTCGGTGCGATTCGTAGGTCTCTGTTCTCTCCTGGCGCTCAGTGCCGGATCGGCGGCAGCGCCGGGGCCGACGGTCACGCCACAGGCGGCACGCGACGACAAGATCAACGGCATGACCTTGTCCACCGCGCGCGGCAGCGCCGAGTGGGGCCGCGACCACATCGTTCCCGCCATTACCGACTTGCGAACACTAGGTGTGAACTGGATCGCCATTCACCCCTACGCCGGCATCGACCGCGAAGGGAACGTGACCTGGTGGCGCCGAGACGGCAAGGGCGGGGGCGCGCCGATCTGGCTGACGCGACCGATCGAGGAGGCACACCGCCAGGGCATCAAGATTCTGGTGAAGCCACACCTGGCCCACTGGCGCAGTTTTTCGTGGCGTGGCGAGATCGAGTTCGATTCCGAGGAAAAGTGGGACCGCTTCTTCAGCACGTACACCGCATGGATCGCCGAAATGGCCCGCTACAGCACCGGCGCCGATGCCTTCGCGGTGGGTACCGAACTGGACCGCACTATCGAGAAGGAGGGGGCCTGGCGCGACATCATCGAGAAGGTACGCGCCGAGTACGACGGGCCGCTCACCTATGCGGCCAACTGGACCGACTATGAACGGGTTCCTTTCTGGGACGCACTCGACGCTATCGGCATCCAGGCCTATTTTCCGTTGCTGTCCGGCGATGCGGTCCCGCGAGGCCAGGTGCCGCCGCGCGAGATGATCGAGGCCGGATGGGCCCAGATCATGGCGCGCATGAGTGAGGTCTCCGCCCGCCACGACAAGACCGTGATCTTCACCGAACTCGGCTACAACAACTCCTGGCTGGCGGCCAGCGAGCCCTGGGACTACAGCATCCGCGGCACCGAAGACGCAGAGGAACTACAGCGCCTTTGCATGGAGGTCGCGCTCAAAGCCATCAACAACGAGCCCGCGGTCGTCGGTGCATTCCTGTGGAAGTGGTTCCCCGGCGACCGGGTGCCGCGCGACTTCGCCATGTCGAGCCCGGCAATGCGTGAAGTCATCGGCGCCCACTGGGCCATGCCCGAGGCCCGATGATGACTTATCGGCGGCTCGCGGTCCCCCGCATAGCCCCCGTTCCCCGTGTCTCCCGCGCCGTCGCGACGGCCTGGCTGCTCGTGCCCCTGGCACTGCTGGCGTCACCGGTGTTCGCACAGGCTGCTGCCAGTCCCCCCGGCTGCGATAGCGCCGAATTCCACGTCCTCGACTTCTGGATCGGCGACTGGGACGTCGTCGACCAGAACGATGAAGCGCAGGGGACCAATCGGATCGAGAGAATCCTCGGCGGCTGCGCGCTGATCGAGAACTGGACCAATATCTACGGCAACGAGGGCAAGAGCCTGTTCTACTACGACGCCAACTTCGCCGGCCCTGGCTGGCGACAGGTGTGGGTCACAGAGCAGGCTGGATCACGCGGAGGCTCGTACGCCAAGGACATGGTCGAGTACGACGGGCCCGGCGTTCGCTTCCAGGGACTCACCCCCGGCCGGGGCGACACGATGGTGCTCAACCGCACCACGCTCACTCCGATGGAAAACGGCAGTGTGCGCCAGCACATCGAGGTGTCCGGAGACGACGGTGCCACCTGGCGCACCACGTTCGACGCGATCTACGTACCTCGCAACGCGGACAGCTAGCGCCCGATTCGAGCTAACTCGCCCAACCGCCAGCCGAGCTGCTAGTGGACCGTGTCCGACGCGCCCATCAAGTCCGTCAAGGAAGTCGTTGCGTCACCATCCAGGCTCGCCTGACGAGCGTGCTCGATCAGGGCGGGTAGCTGGTCGGTGAACAGCTCGGCCGCGATCTTGCCCTCGTCGTACTCGCGCAGCACTCGGGCCTGAGCCAGACGGTCGTGGTTCACAAGGCCAGCCTTGCTCTGCAACAGACGCCAGGACTTCCGGCGCTCGACGCAGAACAGCACCATCTGGCGACTCAATCCAACGGGCTTGAGGGTCCCGTCGGCCATCTCGATCATCGTGTAGACGCCCTTGCGGGGCACGAACGCGCGGTGATCCGACAGGAGATGGTGCCGGTACACGACATCCTGCTGGGTGAGTCGCAGCAACGCGTGATCGAGGGTCTCCATCTCGGCCAGTTGCTCGTCTTTCACCGCGAAGAAGTGGCGACGGAACCGAGCCTCGGTACGCGCGAAGTGCGCCACGGTGAAGTCGTAATGATCGCCGCTGCGTGAACGCTTGTTCCACCAGTCGCGGTCGGGCGCCCGGTTGGCCTTGAGCGACAGGGCCTCGTCGTAGCTCTCGCCGCCGGCCGGATCGAAGATGAACTCCGGCATGCCGCGGCTATCGCGAATCAAGGTCGCCTGAATCGTGGCGCTGTCATCGCCCACGCCGTGCTCCGGTTGGCAGGTGGTGAAGCACTGCAGCAGACCAGTGCCGCGGTATGTCAGCGCCCGCAGCACGGCCGCGTACATGTTGGCAGTGTTGGCCATTGAGACCTGGGCGACGAAGGGGCTGCCATGGCCGGAGATCATGATCTCCGCGACGCCCTTCTTCTCGGTCAGCTTGCCCTCGCTGGCAGCGCCGAACTGGTTCATGTCGCCGCCGCCAGGCATCGGAGTCGAATCGCTGTTCTGCCCGCCGGTGTTGGAGTACACCTGCGTGTCCAGCAGCACGATCTGCAGGTTCGGGCGATTCTGGAGCATGGCCTTGGACAGGTTCTGGAAACCGATGTCACCCAGGCCGCCATCGCCACCCACCACCCAGACGCGCGGCAGCTCATCGATCTCGTTCGCTGTCAGGTCGGAGTCGCTCAGGTGCACGAGGCCCCAGTAGTCGTCGCGCTCCATTGCCTCGCCGCCGAGCAGCATCCGCGAGATCCGTTCCGGCACCACCGACCGCCGTACGTGGTTGACGATGAAGGACTCGGACACCAGCCAGCCCGTCGTAGCTCCGTCCTGGAACAGGGAGTTGAGCCAGGGGTAGGGATGCGGGTTGTTCGGGTGGGTCGAGCCGTAAACCGTGTTGCAGCCCGTGTTGGCGGTCATCGCCATCACCGACATGCCGTTGTGCGGCCCGCCATCCACCGCTTGCAGATCGCGGTGGTTGAAAGCGTCCTGCCGCAGCACGGTCACGAGCGCGTCTACGAGTTCACTGTCGTCGCCATCCAGATGCGGCGCGATCCTCTCGTCCGTGTCCTTGTCGTTCTCGCCGCCGTGACCCATCAGCAAGTGCAGGACCGTGCGCTGCATCCACTTGTAGGTGTCCGGATCGTTTTCCGACAGCCTCGCGAACCACTCGAGACCGTTCTGCGCGAGTTCCGCCGCAAGCGCGTCGAGGCGTTCGGCCTTGAGGTGGAAGAGGTTGCGCATGTACGCCTCTGTGTTCGAAGCGATCGCGCGCAGCACCGTCTTTTCACCGCAGCCGGCGCAGGCGCCGTCGCCCGAAACCAACGCCGTGTAGTTCTCGCGCTGCATGAGGTGGTTCTTGAGTACCGCCGGCTTGGAGTCGAGCGGCGCGTCAGGGTTGTACAGGCCCAGATACTCGTGGGGCGTGTCGGGCAACACGTCGAGGAACGCGCTGCCGGTCTCGTGCAGTCCGTTGACGTCCTCGCTCTCCGCCGCCATGACCAGCGCGTTGTGGTCGCCACACTCGGTCACGCACTCGGCGCAGCCCTTGCACAGGTCCGACACGAAGATCCCGAACAGGCCGCCCGCGCCCTCTTCGCGCTTCTCGCGCGTGCGGAAAATCGCGTTCACGTTGGCGTAGGCAAACGGCAGCTTCTCGAGAATCTCGTTCAGCTCCGCGAGCTGCGCCGGCGCCTGTTCCTGCGTGGCGAACCACTCGTCAACGCTGACGATGTTGTCGATCTCGCCCGCCAGAATCTCGTGCAGGGCTTTCGGTGTCTCTCCCTTCTTCTTGCTAGCTTCCTCGCGCATGTGAACTCGCGCGCCGGCATCGATTGCGGGGACGTGCCCCAGCAGCCGTTCGCGAACAGCGGCATCACCGACATAGTTTCCGATCGCGGTCTCGAGCACCGTGCTCACGTCCTGCGCCACATTGGGCAGCGCCGTGTCCGGGCACGCGGTGATGCAGTCCATGCACTGGGTGCAGTTCTCGGCGATGAACAGCGGCGTCTCGCGTCGTGCTACGTACTTGCTCGAAGTAGCACCCGTCGACGCCGCGATCACGCCGGTGGAAGCGTGCGGCGTGCTCGGCTGGTTGTAGCCGTACTCACCCCGATATTCCTCGTCGTAGCGTCCGATCTGCATCAGCGGTGGGCGGTAGTCCGGGGACATCACCGCGGCCCCGTCACCGTCGCCGTACTGATTCAAGGGGAGCATCACCTGACCGCGCATGGTTGAGGTGTCCGGGACGTCAACCTTGCCCAGCGGCACCTGCCGTACGAGTTCGAACCCATCGGTCATGACCTTCATGTTCGACTCGACGACCTGCTCGCCAAACTTGCCGAACTTGCTCTCATACTGTTCGCGCACCACCTTCTGGAACATGTCCACCGGCACGTCGTTGTCGTTCAGGAACGACGACACACGGAAGAACGCTCCGAGGAAGCTGTTGCCCTGCATTCTCAGCTGCAAGTCCGCGCGGTCGGTGGCCTCGCGCGCCACCTTAAAACCGTCGAGCACATACAACTGGATGTCGTTGTCGATCATCCACTGACGGTAGTGGCGGGGGATCCTCTCCCACGCCTTCTCGTCTGTCTCCGACGATTCCCAGACGAACGCACCACCCGGGGAAAGCCCTGCGAGCGGATCGTCGTGGGTGAAGATCTTGGGGTCACAACACAGCACCACGTTGACGTGGTTCAGATCGCAGTTCACCCGGATGCGCTCGGGCGCCACCGCCAGGAAGTAGTTGGTCGGAGCACCCTTCTTCTCGGAGCCGTACTTGGGATTGGCCGAGATGTGCAGCGACTCGAAGTCCGGATCGCCGGCATGATCGCGGTCGTGCAGGAACGTGCCGATCTCGCCGATGATCGCGCCCAGGTTCTTGCCGGTGGTGATCATTCCCCAGCCGCCGATCGAGTGCAGCCGCACCGCGACCGTGTGGTCCGGTAGCAGGCTCGGCGTATCGTCGCTGGTGACGTTATACGGGTGGTTGATGCCGACGTAGAAGAAGCTCGCGCCGTCGGCGGCGGTCTTGCCGTCCTGCCTTGCGCTCCGCTCGGTGGCGAAGTCCCAGGCGCCGAGAATCCCCTCGGGGCGGAAGTCGCGCGAGCCGAGCCCGTACACGCCGGAGAAAATGCGCGGCAGCTCGGCCTGCGGAAGCGCCGGAATCCCTTCGTACTGGTTACCGTCGCGATTTGCCATCGCCTTGCTCAAGGCGGTGCGGATATCGCGCGCCAGCGGGCCATCACCGGCGCCCTGGTCATCGGAGCGCTCGAGCACAATGATGCGTTTCTTGCCTGCGAGCGCCTTCAACACAGCTACTTCCGGGAACGGACGCAGCACGTTGATGTGGACCACACCCACCTGCTCGCCGTGCTGTGCCTGGATGTAGTCAACCGCTGCGTGGCAGTTCTCCGCCGCGGAACCCAGGCACACGAAGGCGGTGTCGGCGTCGGCGTTGTTGTATTCGCTCACCAGGCCGTAGTTCCGCCCTGTCAGGCGACCGAACTCCTCGAAGGCCTCTTCGAAGAAGCCGAGAATCGGCTCGATGAAGTGGTGCCGTCGTGCCGCCACACCGCCCATATAGTGCTCTTGGTTCTGGACCGACCCCAGCAACGCAGGGTTCTTGAGGTCGTATGACTCCGGCACCCGCCGCCGCTTGGCGCCGAACAGCTCGCGCTGCGCCTCGGTCGGACACTCGATCATGTCTTCCGGCCGGCCGAGATACTCACGAATGAGGTCGGCCTCATGGCGACGGAAGGTTCGCTCGAGATGGCTGGTCAGGAACCCGTCCATGCAGTTCATGCCCGGCGTCAGCGACAGCTCGTTCACTTTGCGTAGGATCAGCGCCTGATCGGCTGCCTGCTGTGCGTCGATGGCGAACGTGATGTTCCATCCGGTGTCGAGAGCGCAGTACACGTCGTCATGGCCGCAATGCACGTTGAGCGCATGCTTGGTAAACGGCCGCGCGGCCACCTCGATAACCATCGTCGAGAGCTTGCCGGGAGCGTGGTAGTACTGCTCGAGGCCGTAAACAACGCCCTGGCCCGAGGTGAAGTTCACCACCCGCTTGCCGGTCACGGAGCAGGCGATCGCACCGCCCTGCGCCGAATGTTCGCCCTCGGTCTCGATCGCGATCTTCGGGCTACCGAATACGTTCAGTTCGCCCAGCGCGTACGACAGCTGGAAGAGCTCACCCATCTCGGTGCTGGGAGTGATCGGATAGAAGACTCCGGCCTCGGCCAGCCGCGCCTCGGTGTAGTACGCCACCAGCTGATTGCCGTTGGTGGGCACCGGGATGCCGGGGTACTTCGCACCCTTCGCAGGGTCGGACTCGTCGACCTTCGGTGTTGTCGTCGGGGTCATTGAGGTCTCCGTAATCGACTCTCGTTCGGGCGTCGTGTTGGCAGCGTGTAATGCGGTGGATTGTCGTGCGGGGTGGCACGCGGCGTCAACGGATGCGCGCAAGTCGCCTAACGCAGTCAATCGTCAATCAGAGAGAGTTTAGTCCCGTTCTCGCCGAGCGTCGCGCGCCTGAGATTCGGACGGTCAGTAGATGATTCGCAGCGCCAGGCCGCGCTGCCCCGAAGGGCCGACGATCGGCATGACGCTCAGCTGCGGCCCATCGGTCCGCTTGCCGTTCACACGCGTGATCGTGCGGCCGGCGATGAAGCCGAGCGCCGCGCCCGCGACCACATCGCTGAAGAAGTGACTGCCACGGTCTACTCGCGTAACACCGATGAAGCCGGCGACGATGTACGTGGGCACGCCGAGCTTCCACCCGTAGTGATGATCCAGCACGGTCGCCCAGGCAAAACCATTGGAGGTGTGGCCAGAGGGAAACGAGTCTTGGTTGCTCTGGTCGGGCCGGGTGCGATCCACGGCCATCTTGAACGCCTTGGTGTACAGAAAGTTCACGCCGGTGGCCACGAACAGGTCGTAGCTCATGTTGCGGAACTTCGAGCCATCAACGATCCGACCCGCCACGAACAGGCCCGCCGCGGCTCCCGCTACGATGGCCGGGTTGCCAAAGCCTTGCCCGAACGTGTTGAAGGCATTGTCGCCGCCGGGCACGAAACCGCCGTCGATCTGATGCGCCAGGGTGGTCGCAGTGACGCCTCCGAGAAAGGGCAGGAGGTTGTCCATCGAGAAAACGCCGACAACACCCCGGCCGAAGTTAATCGGGAGCTTTCCGAGAGTGCGCCGGCCGTCGTCGTGCGCGGGAGTATCATCGCCAACTAGCGGCTCCTCGTCCTGCGAGGACGCCGCTGCTCCCTCTTGCTGTTGAGCCAGAACCGCCGAAGGAGCCAGCAAAAGCACTAGCGCGGCAACCCCACAGACCGTGGCAAAGCAACGATGTCGACGCCTGGCGATCCGGAACTTCATGGTCAATCCAAAACCTCTGGAGCCGGGCGGCAGTGCCCACAGAACTGGGCGGGGTACCCAGCTTCGACGCCACACGATACTTCAGGCACGTGGCGCTAACAGCCGCCCAGACGGAAAGCGAACGCCTCCGCCATGAGGCCGGGGCCGAAACCGAGCGCAACTCCCGAGCCGGCGCGAGCCTGGCTTCGCATGCGATCAAGGATGAACCCGATCGTGGCGGAGGACATGTTGCCGTGCCCGGCGAGGACCTCGCGCGAGATCGACAGAGCTTCTTCGCCGAGCCCCATCGAGCGCTGCACCGCATCGAGAATGCGCGGTCCTCCTGGGTGCACGGCCCAGGCGTCGACGTTCCGCGCGTCCATGTTGCGGCTGCGGAGCCAGCCGCGGAGCCAGCCCGGCAGGTGCTGTTCGATCAGTGCTGGGACCTCGCCCGACAGAGTCATTTCGAACCCATGGTCGCCTATCCGCCAGCTCATCGCGTCTCTCGAGTCGGGCAGTAGGCGTGACGCGAAGGGGCCGACATCGAGAGCAAGTCTCTCCGTTTGGGCGCGGCCGTCGGCCTCGGCGTCCACACAGACGAAGGCAGCGGCGCCATCGCCGAACAGCGCATTCGCCACGAGCTTCTCGGAGTCCCACTCGTAGGAGAAATGCAGACTGCATAACTCGACGGCACAGACCAGGACGCGTGCCTTCGGATCGGCGCGCACCATCGAGTCCGCGACGCGCAGGCCGTTGAAGGCGCCGTGGCAGCCCATGAAGCCAACGCTGACGCGGGCGACCTCGGGCGACAGGTTCAGGCCATCGATCAGTGTCACCTCAGGCCCGGGGGCGTGAAAACCAGTACAACTGACGGTCACCAGATGGGTAATCTCCGCCCCGGTGAGGCCGGCATCTTCAAGACCGGATCGGCTTGCCCGTCGCGCCAGCGACGCCGCCTCGGTCTCGTAGCGTGCCATCCGTGCGGCCGTGCCCGGCCCGCCATCGGCCTCTTGACTCGGAGGCGGATAAAACTCCTGCGTGGCTGTTCCATCGCCCGGTTGCACCAGCACCGAGTGTCTCGTATCGACTCCGGACCGGCGAAACAGCCTGCCGAGTAGGCGTTCCTGTCGTCGGTCCTTCGCCACCAGCATTTTGGAAAGCTCCGCCGCCTCCTCCTGGCCGACCCGACCCGGCGGCAAAGCGGTGCCCAATCCCAGAACCTTCATGCCAAACCCCGTGCTGCGCCTGGCCTCTGTTCCGAAGCACCGCCAGCCGGGGCTGTCGGGATCAGCCAGCGGCCAACTGCTGGCACTGTGCGCATCAGGCCCAACGCCGCACGTGCGACCCGCGGACGTGCCGAGATGGCGGCCACCGTGCGACTGCGCGTCTGCACCTTGCGCATCCACGCCTGCCGTCCGCGCATCCACTCGGCAGCTCGGCGCGGGTCCCAGTCGCGACCCAGTTCGAGAGCCTCGGGCGCCACGGCGATGCCGGCCTCGAGCCCCCAGCCGATCCCCTCGCCCGTGAAGGGCTCCCAAAACCCGGCGGCATCTCCCACCGGCAGGACGCGCTCCTCGACGACCTCCGTCGGGTGGGCGCGCAGGGGCGGCGTGCCGGTCCAGCCGTCATGCCACCGGAGTGGCGACAGCCCCGCGTCAATGAGGACCTCGTCGATGCTCGCACCCGGCGATAAGTTGCCGAGCGCGCTGGCCTGCAGCGAGGCCGCCACATTCAATCGTCCATCGGCAAACCGGACCATGCCGATGTAGCCGAGTGCTCCGGAGACCATCCACACGTCACCCTCGGGGGGCCCCGCCAATGTGTCTCCCACGCTTCGCGTCTGGCTCAGACCGACCCGCGCCCCCGGCACCGTCACGGGCGACGATGGCAAGCCCGTCGCCCGCACGATGACACTCGCCGCTATCTCACGGGCTCCCTCCTTGAGCTCGACCTGCACGCTCCGAGCCGCGGAGGACGGCTCGCCGATCCGGGCGCGCGCTTCAGTCCAGACCTCGGCACCTTCCTCCCGAACGAGGGCGAGCACCCGTTGGTCGAACTCTGCCCGGTCCACCGCCAGCCCTTGCGGCAGCGGCAGCACCGCCTGAGCGCCCGAGACATGCACGCGCACATTGTCGAGCCGAACCGCGCCCTCGATCAGAGCGGGCTCGAAGCCGAGTTGATGCAGACATGCGATCGCCCGCGGTCCCAGACATCCCCCGCACACCTTGGGCCGTGGGAACGACCGGCGCTCGACGAGCAGAACATCGGCGCCAGCACGCGCGAGCATGATCGCGGCCGCAGCACCAGCTGGCCCACCGCCAATGACCATTGCTTCGACTCGACGTGTAGACGACGTCATGGCGCTCCCCCCGCAGTGAGCAGAAACCGTGCCGGCCAGTGCCTTCGCACGTCGAGTTCACCTAGCCCGGCGGCCTCGGCAAGTTCTCGTGCCTCCGCTGGCGTGAACGCGGCGCGGACCGACAGGCGCGCGTCTACGTGTACCACAGGGGACCGCGTCAGCAGGCGCGGTGCGGTCGCCGCCATCAGATACCCCCCGGCGCCACGCACGAGGTCATCCACAACGACCAGCCGCCGCGCAGCGGCGCCCATGCCTCGCAATAGGACGACGGATTCGTCGCGAGAAAGATGGTGCAGAAATAGCGTGGCGAGGACGACATCGAACGTCCCAGGTAGTTCACCGGCCAGGGCGTTCGCCTCCACGAACCGTGCCGCCAGACCGGCCCCACGCGCTCGATCACTGGCCGCCTTCACCGCGACCGGGCTGATGTCACATCCAGTGATGTCGAGTTCCACACCGCTCCGCCGCGCGCGACGCGCCAGGGCAACCGTCACGTCCGCGCTGCCGCACGCCACGTCCAGCACGCTGAGACTGCGCTCCTCCGGCAATCGACGCCGGATGCCACGCCAGATCGCGCCCGCCGCCCCTGACATGCGGTTGATGCGTGCCAGGCCGACGAGTGCATCACCGTGAGCGCGGACATCGAGCGCAGGATCGTCCATCAACTCGGGCAGGCGCGTACGTTGTTGGAGTCCGACCATGGGAGACCGATTCCTGGCGGAGAGGCAAGAGCGTGGCCGCTGGTGGCGTGCTGAGAGAGTAACCAACCGCGCATCTTGTCTGCGCGCAAACCCAGGAGATTGCATCATCGACCCCATCGAACTACAGTGTAGGTGCATTACACCTACACTGTAGTTTTGGGGTCGTGACGATGAGCCAACACCTGGGTGAGTTCGAGAAACTGTTGCTGTTCGCACTGCTCGCGGACGGGCAGGACACTGACGGAGCTGGTCTCCGCCAGCGCATCGAAGAGCGCACCGGCCGGATCGTCTCGCCGGGCGCTGTGTATACCGCCATGGATAGGCTTCAGGGTCGCGGCTTCGTCGCCTCGGAGGTCGTGAACGCTCCGCCCGAGCAAGGCGGACGCCGTCAGAAACGCTATCGCCTCCGTCCCGAAGGCGCACTCGCTCTCGATCGCACGGTACGGGAACTCGAATCGATGTCCCGCGGGCTCGACGACGCACTCACCGAGGCCGTCGAAGCCGCACTCAGCAGGAGCGAGCCATGAGTGCTCCCCGTCCACCAATCTGGGCGCGCTCGATCGCCGCGCGCATCGTGCACGGCACCAACGCCGAATTCGTCCTGGCCGATCTCGCTGACGACTACACGGAACAGCGCCGGACCCGGGGAGACCTGGGCTGCACGTTCAGGTACCTACGACTCGCCGCGGCATCGCGCCGCGCGATGCGAGACGAGAGCTGGAATCCAATGCGGCTAGCGCTTGCCCTAGCTGCCGATGGCCGCTTCGCGCTCCGTGGACTGCGGAAGAACCCAGGCTTCGCCACCGTCGCGATTCTGACGCTGGCGCTCGGAATCGGAGCCAACGCCGCCATCTTCGGGGTCGTGCACGGCGTGCTGCTGGAGCCCCTGCCCTACCCGGAGCCCGGTCGCGTGGTGAACGTGTGGCAGGTGTTCCGCGACTGGCAGGAGTCCGAGGTCGAGACATTCCGACAGATGGCCGAGAGCTTCCCGGTGTCGTGGCCGGTCTACGAGGAATGGGCGGGACGGAATCACAGCTTCGAGGCGATCGCCGCCTATGGCGATTACCCCACCATCGTCGATGGCGTGGGGATCGCCGAATGGGTGGGTGTGGTCAGCACGACTCGTTCGTTCATCGATGTAGTGGGCGTCTCGCCCGCGCTCGGCCGTTGGTTCACCGCTGAGGAGGACAGTGTCGGCGGTGATCGGGTTGTGGTGATGAGCCATGGCTACTGGCAAACGATGGGCGGCGATCCGTCGATCCTCGGTTCCATGCTGCGCATGCACGGCGATGAATACACGGTGATCGGTGTGATGCCGGAAGGGTTCTACTTCCCTGACCGCACCTACGATCTCTGGTACCCCGTACCCGATGGCCGTCGCAACGACCGCTTCACCAGCCAGTCCATGTCGGCCATTGCGCGGCTGGCGCCGGGAGCGTCGATCGAGGACGCGCAACGCGAAATGGACGCGATCGCCGATCAGATCATCGTTGACTTCCCCGATACGATCGACGCCGGAGTGCGACTCGTTGGACGAGTAGAAGAGGTCGCCGGCACGACCGCCAGCACCCTGCAGTTGCTCGCCGCGGCCGTCGGGCTTGTCCTGCTTGTGGCTGCCGCCAACGTTGCCGGACTCCTTCTCGTGCGCACCACCGCGCGTCAGCAGGAGCTCGCCGTGCGATCGGCGCTGGGAGCCCGGCGGACTCGTCTGGTCGCCCAGCTCATGGTCGAAGGTGGAGTGCTCGCTGCCGTCGGTGGGCTCGTGGGCTTGGCCGTCGTGTATGGCACGTTCGGCTGGCTTCGCGCCCTCCTGCCGGCGGATACCCCGCGGCTCGAGGACATGACCGTGAACTGGCAGGTGGCTGTTTTTGTCGCCGGCGTGTCCACTGTGGTGGCGCTGATGTTCGGACTGATCGCAGCCGCGCACCTGCGACGAAGCGACCCCACCGAGGGGCTGCGGCAGAGTTCACGGGTGGTGACCGGATCGCGTGGGCGCGCCGCACTGGTCATCGGGGAGATCGCCGTCAGCGTCGTTCTC
>JAJCXT010000044.1 GCA_029263295.1 Acidobacteriota bacterium
CGGCATCGTCTCCCACCGCGCAGCGCTCTCCTCCGGGCCAACTCCGAACTGCACCACCGGATGGGACCGCCCGAACAGAGTTGGCGCCACGGCCAGTTCTGAATACCAGGGCTCGGCGGCGGGCCGCGGGGCTTCGATCACGACCGGTAGGGCCTCGGCTACCGGGGTACCCATGTAGCCGCCTTCGGCGAACGAGCGACGGCCACCCAACGCGAGCAGGCCGCCGCCGCGCTGCGATACGAAGTCGGCGATCATCTGCAACTGGTCGCGGGTAAAGAAGTCAGCCTCCACGCTCCCGAGCACCAACGCGCTGTACCTGTACAGCTCCTCGCGAGTCTTGGGGAACCCCCCGAAGAGTTCATGTTCGCCGCCGAACTCATCGACGGGATCGACGATGAGGCTCTGGAACTTGTTCGGCGCAGAGCGAACGAGCGTCGCCAGCGCGATGTTGCGATCCTCGTGGAGCGCTCGACGGATGAACGCCACCTCGTGCCGTGGCTCGCCCTCGAAGTAGAGAATTCTGGCCTGCTCATCGCGCACTGTCACCAGCGTATCGAGAGCGTTGTTCTGTCGCACCATCTCGCCGTCGGCCACGTCGATGCGAAAAGTGAGAATCCGGGGACCGGCTTCCGCTGCCACGAAGCGAGTGCGCACCACTGTGCTCTCGCCCGCCCGCGGCAAGGTCACCTCGACCGTGCTAACGATCCGACCACCATCCTCGACGAACAGCTCCACTGTCTCGCCTTCGTAACCACGCTGCCGCACGACGACATCTGCCGCCACCGCGGAGTTCTGCATGACTTCGCTGGGTGCCTCCACGCGTGCGATCTCGATATCGCGCGCGAACTCCTCACGACCGACGCCGACCACGAACACCGGCACCTTGGCATCGCGCATCCCGTTCAGCGTCTCGGTAAGTCCACTGCTGTCGTTGTCCGCACCATCGCTCAGCAGCACCAGTCCCGACAGCGGCAGGCCGCCGAGTTCCTGACGACCAGCCTCGAGCGCACGCGAGACGTTGGTGCGCAATCCCTCAAAACGGAGCCCCTCCACGCCGTCGAGGCGCCGCGTCGCATCAGAGAACGAGAACAGGCGCAGCCGGAACCGTTCTTCGAGTTGCGCGATCAACCCAGCACCAGCGGGATCGAGCCACTCACTCACCTGCTCTGCGCGCGTCTGCTCGCCACCCTCTGCGACGCGCATGCTACGCGAATCGTCGATGAGTACACCCACGAAATTCTGCTGCGGCACCGCCGTCGCGACCACCAGCGATGGCCGCAGTAGCACCAGGCAACCCAGCGCGAGGACCGCCGCCCGCAAGACCGCCAGCACGACGCGGCTCCGCTGAGTGCTCCTGCCACCGATGCCGCGGTACTGACGGACAATCGGTACAGCGAGGACGAGCAACAGTCCCGCAGCCGCCATCGAGCCCGCCGTGGCAGCCAGCACGAACTCGCCCTTCGCGAACACGAAGGGCTTGTATTTGAACAGAAATTCGAAGAGAGACTCGAGAAACGGCGGCATCAGTGGCTCATCGAGTAGAGGACGGCGTTGACCGCCAACTGGTAGGCGAAATTCGAATACTGCAGCGGGTAGTACGGGTTATCGACCCACTCCCATGCATCTCCCAGGTCGGTGTTCCAGTTGATCAGTACCAACAGCCGTCCGTCATCATCGAAGATCGCGCGTACGTAAGGCACATAACCGTCCTGCTCCCAGGTTGGTCCTCCCTGCACGATCCGCACGCTCGGCACCTGCTCGATGTGGTCAATGTCATAAAAGCTGTGGAAGACCGGATGGTCGAGCGGTAAGTCCACGATGTGGTGTTCGGGCAGCACCCGGGCTATCTCCATCTCGAAGTTGCGCCACTCGTAGGTGCCCCAAAAGTCATCGATGAACAGGAACCCTCCTGCCAACAGATAGCGCCGCAAGGCGTCCACCTCCTCGGGCCGCATGCTCATGTAGCCGACCTCGAGGGCATAGAGAAACGGGTAGCGCGACAGGTTCGGATCGGTAAGCGGGATGGCGTTGTCCCCCTGAAAGGCGTCGATGTTCGTGAGCCTTCTCAGGCCGAACACGAACTGCTGGTCCGCCTTGGGATAATCGATCGCCCAGGTACCGCGCCCCCAGTACCCGCCGGTGCTCGTGTACATCGCGCGCGTGAAGTAGAACTCGTGCGGCGACGAACCCCGGTCGACAAGAGATCCGGCGCCATCGAGCGCCGTGCGCACGTCTCCGAGCTGAGTCGGCGCCAACGAGGCCGCACCAGCGCCAACGGCGTGGGCGCCCCCAGCGAGGGCAAGCGCAAGGCAGCCCGGCGCGGCTAACCGCGCGATCCAGCTCTTCTTCACGGAGCCTTCCCGGGGAGGGTCGCGATACGCTCGGGCACTGACGCAGGTCACTCCCCTGCGGTCCAACGACAGTGTCGTCCAGCGCCCCCACGATCGAGTCAAGTACCCGTCCAGACTAACAGTTTCGGACCCTCGTCTGCCGGGTAGTTATCGCCGTTGAGACGTGGCCGCGTTGTCTCACGGCGCTCAGCCGTCGGCCGGCGCCTCGGTACTCGCGCCCCCGTCCGCTTGATGTTCTCGCCACCAACGCCGGGCGTCGGCCTGCGTCCACGCCCCGCCCAACTGCAGGGCGCGCAGTGCCCTGCGCAACTCGAGCATCGACGCAAACCGGCCGTCCGCGTCCTTTGCGAGGCAGCGCATCACCACAGCCTCCAGCTCGGCGGGCACCATTGCGACCCCGCGTGAGGCAAATGCTTCAGGAGGCTCCGAGAGGTGGCCGTTGCACACCTCCAACGGGTTGTCGCCGGTAAAAGGAGCGCCACCGGTCAGTGTGAAATAGGCGAGCGCCCCGAGCGAGTAGATGTCGCTGCGACCATCTACCTCTTTTGCCCGAATCTGCTCTGGCGACGCGTAATCTGGAGTACCCGCAAACATGTCCCGGCGGGTTTCCCCGGTGTCGGCATCATCGCTGACGCTCTTCACGATGCCGAAGTCGAGCACCTTGACGAAGTCGGCGATGCCACCACGCTCGCAGACAATGATGTTGGCTGGCTTCACGTCACGGTGCACCAACCCGGCTTCGTGAGCCTCGGCGAGCGAGCTAGCGATCTGCAGCAGGAAATGCACCAGGCGCGGCGCGGGCAACGGCCCATGTTCCGCCACCAACTCGGCAAGCTGTTTGCCGGGCAGATACTCCATCGCGTAATAGAACAGGCCGTCTGGCGTGCGCCCGTAGTCATAGATCGCAACCGTGTTCGGGTGCGTGAGCTGGCTGGTCGTCTGCACCTCGCGCTCGAAGCGCGCCAGCTCCGCGGTGCCCGCGCGCCCCGCCTGCAGCAGCTTGATTGCGGTTGGGCGCCGCAGTAGCGCATGCGACGCGCGGTAAACGTCGCCCATGCCACCGGAGCCGATCTTCTCCTCGAGGGTGTACTGCCCGAGCCGCTTGGCCCGTGCCATCGCCGCGTCCGCGCGTCGCCCCAACCGTGCCAGGGACACGGTCGTGCCTAGCGTTCCGAGGGCCGCTACCACCAGCAATCCGAACAAGCTCCGAAACAGCCAGCGAACTCGATACAACGCGACGTACGCCTCTCCCACTGCGATCTCGGTCGCCACCCCGAAGCCGTAGTCGTCCAGCCATCGCCACGCCCCAATGACATCGACGCCGCGGTAGTCACGATAGCCGTCTACATCTATCCCATCGTCACCCGAGACGGCCCGCTCGGCCATCCGCGTCAGGGGCTGTTTGGCCCTCGGGATGACCGGCCGAAAACCGCGTACCATGTCGCCGCCCGGGTCGCGAATCTCGACATTGAAGATCGCCCGTACCGACTCGTCGGATGGCAGCAGGCCTATACCCCGCAGGTCATTGTCGAAGCGGCTCTGCGAGACCATCAGCCCGTTCACATCGAACGCATACGTCTCGCCGGTTTCGCCCGGCCGCGCTACGTGCAAGATCCGCGTGAAATCCACCTCGGGGCGAATTCGTAGGCCCACCGCCGCGATTATCGCGTCGTCGACGCCGTACACGGGAGCCGCCGCGAACATCGTCGGCCGTCCCCAGGTCCGCTGACCGGTTTCGTCCGGCAACGGAATCTCGGCCCTGAACGGGCGACTCACCATCACGTCGCCGCCGAGCGCCGGGAGCAGGAACTGATAGTGACGTGTCAACGACGGGTTGCCGATCGCCGCGTCGCCCCCCGCAGCAAGCACCAGCCCCGTCGTACCGGTGATCACGAAGTCGATGTAGCCTTGAGCCCGCGCCATGGGCGCCAGGTAGTTCCTCAACAGAGCCTGTTCAGGAGCGCCCACCAGCTGCTCACGGTCACCCGCTGCGGCCGTGAGGCCAACCACCAGTTCGCGCACCACCGGGTCCTGGCCAACCACTCGGGCGAACCCTTTCTGGGCACCAAGCCAGACATCGAGCGCCGTCACTTCCGCGTTCAGCAGCGTCTCGAGTTCGGTCGCCTTCTGCTCCTTGATCGATCGCTCGAGCATCGTGTTTGCCGTCCAACCGATGGCCCCGAGAGCCACAACTGCAAGCGGCAAGAACCACCAACGGAAGCCAAACCGCGAGCGGAAATTCTCCGCAATCGAAAAGGTCGCGCGAACGTTGCGCGACTTCAGCAGGTTCGAGAGCGTTCCTGAAAACGTGT
>JAJCXT010000045.1 GCA_029263295.1 Acidobacteriota bacterium
CGCCCTATCCGAGATCGGACGGCTCGGCCTGGTCGGCTCCTCCGCATCCGATGGTGACGTCCTGTACGAGATCAGCAAGCGCGTGCAGAAGGGTGTTGGTGTCGACCGGTGCTCGCTCGTGGTCTTCAGCCAGGACGGCCACACAGGCTACGTCGCGGCCAGCGGTGATGACGCCGCGGTCGAGGTCAGACCTCTATCGGTTGAGGAATACCCCGAACTGCAGGCGACGCTCGCGAACGGTGAGATCACGGAGGTGCACCCGAACAACCCGCCAGAACTCTGGCGCAGGATCAGCACGTTCCTTCCCGACACCAACGCGTTCAGCAGCTTTCTAGTAGTTCCCATCAAAGCTGGCGACAAGGTCTTTGGCGCTTTCTATCTCCGTGATCGTGATGCCAAGCGCAGCTTCGACGACGAGGAGCAGGACTTCTGCTGGGCCTCTGCCCTCATGACCGCGTCGTTCATCCGTGGTCGCGATCTACTCGAACAGCTTCGCGTGCAGAGCCAGGTTGACGGTCTGACAGGTCTGCTCAACTTCCAGGCGTTCACGAATCAGATGCACGCGACGCTCAACGCGCAAGATGCCTTCGAAAAGGCGCCCTACACGCTTGTGGTTGTGGACATGGACAACCTCAAGCAGATCAATGACGAACATGGTCACATCGCTGGGAATCGCGGGATCGTCGAGATGGGCCATAGGCTGCGTCAGGCACTGCCAGAGTCGGTGGCAATGTGCCGCTACGGCGGTGACGAGTTCGTTTCGCTCGTTCGTGCCCCGCTTGGTGACACCGTCGCGCAGCTGAACACCATGCTGAACGCGATGAGCATGATGGAATGGGACGCGCCCTTTGATCTGCGCGCCTCGATCGGGATCGCGGAGTTCCCGTCCAGCGCTGACAACCCGGAGACGTTGCTCGAGGGCGCGGACCAGGCAATGTACCTGGCCAAGGGAAGTGGCGGCCATCGGGTGCGGCAAGCGCAGGCCGATCAGGATCAAACCGAGGTCTACGAGGCCGTCGTGCAGGTCCAGACCCGCCGCATCGTGCCGAACGTCATGGAACAGTTCGCCGAGAATCTGAGCGAACTGAGGAATCGCACCATCCTCGGGTTGCAGGCTCCGGTAGTGAAGGAGTCGGTGGCGGCTCTGATGGAGTCGGTTGAACTCAAGGACCCGCACAGTCGCCGGCACTCGGCCGAGGTCGCTGAGTTGGCTCGTTCTCTTGCACGCAGCGTCGGTATGGCCGAGGACCATGTTCTTCTGACCGAGATGACCGGCTACCTTCACGATGTGGGCAAGATCAAGATGCCCACGGACCTTCTGACCAAGACGAGCGCCTACGACGCGCAGGAACGAGCGGTGATCGAACGCGCGCCAGAAGAGGGCGCCCGCATCCTGGCCGCGCTGCCGGGTCTACGCCAGGTAGCTGATCTCGTCGGCGCCTGTCAGGAACGCTGGGACGGCAAGGGCTATCCCCACCAGATTGCCGGAGACGATATCCCTCTGCCTTCCCAGATCGTGGGTATTTGCGACGTCTACAACGCTTTGACCTCGGCTCGCGCGCAGCGCCCAGCGATGGAGCGGCACCGCGCCTGCCGGATGATCGAACAGGGAATTGGCACGCATTGGAACCCGCGGCTTGCTCGCGTGTTCCTGGACATGGTGACAGCGACCGCTGATAGCGAGAATGCTGACGCCGACACGTCTCAGCCTGGAGCCGATAGGCACCGGACGGGGACCCGATAGGAGGCAACACCCTATGAAGAACGAACAACACGACGAAGGCCGTGCCGCGGCCGAGCCGCTCGGTGGCGGCCGCCTTGGCGAGTTCATGACCGTCGAGGACGTGGCCGACATGTTGCGCATCAATAAGTCCACCGTCTATCGCATGGCGAAGGCAGGACGGATTCCCGCGACCCGCGTGGGTCGGCAGTGGCGGTTCCGTCTCTCGGCCCTCGAGGAGTTCCTCGACGCCGGTGGCGATATGGCGTTTGAAGAGGTGCAGGACGAAGGACTGAAACAAGCCGTCAACCGCTGGTAGGGCTCTGCAGCTGGGTCTGTCAGCGCTGGATGGAGCGCCGGCCGCATCGCGGTTCGGCCCAACGGACGCCTCCTATCCTCCGACCCGCGCGGTAGACGAAACTCGAGCCTGAAAAAAGAAAACGGGCCACCGGAAGATCTCCGGTGGCCCGTTCTCTATCTGCAATCCAGCCGTTTCTAGCGCGGCACAGGCATACGCAATGCCAGGAAGATGCTGGCGCTCTGGCGCCGCGAGTACACGCGCAGCGGCACGGCGTCGCCGGGGCCGAACCCGCCAATCTCAGCGTCGAACTGCTCCACGCTCTCGACGTTGGTACGCACCCTGCGGATCACGTCGCCGGGTTGAATGCCGACGCGTGCGGCGGGGCTGGCCTCGGCAACATCGGTCACCACCACTCCATCGATGCCGGCCGGAATCTCGAGCTGGCGGCGCAGCTGGTTAGTGAGTGCTGTTACACGGAAGCCGAGGGCCTGCGCGCTCGACGACTCCAGGTCGAAGGGATCCTCTTCGCTCGGCTGTTCCTCGGGAGGCCCGCCTGCACCGAATCCGAGCTGCTCGGCAATAATCTCGGATTCTGGCGGGCGCTCGGTCAGTGTGACCGTGATCGAACGGTCGCTGTCGCCGTCATTCGCAGCCGGCCGCACGATCTCCAGTTCAACGGCGTCGCCCGGTCCGTGGCTGGCGATGCGCTGCAGGAAGTCCTGCTGGCCTTCGAGTCGCTCGCCGTCCACGCCTAGCACGATGTCGCCCTCCTCGACTCCGGCAGCCTCGGCCGGGCCACCTTCGTTGACGGTGCTGATGATCGCACCCCGAGCGCGCGGCGCCAGGTCGTAGGCGTCACGCAGGTCGCGGTCTAGGGATCGCACCTGAACTCCCAGGTAGCCGCGGATCACCCGGCCGTGCTCGCGTAACTGATCGGTCACGCGCCGTGCCATGTTGACCGGCACGGCGAAGCCTACACCGTTGAAGCTGGGGTTGAATCCGCCGCCGGTAGCTATCGCGGTGTTAATACCGATGATCTCGCCATGGAGATTTACCAGTGGCCCACCGGAGTTGCCGGGGTTGATGGCGGCATCGGTCTGAACGAAGTCCTGATATGGCGTTCGCATCCCCTGCAGGTTCGCGCGGCCGATGGCCGACACGATTCCGGCTGACACCGTGTTCTGGAGACCGAAGGGCGCGCCGATCGCCATGACCCATTCGCCGACGCGCAACTGCTCGGAGTCGCCGAGCGGCGCGAACGGCAGCCGCCGACCGTCGATCTTCAGGAGGGCGATATCGGTACCCAGGTCGGCGCCAATGATCTCGGCGTCATAGAGACGGTCATCCTGCAACGTGACCTGTACGCGGCTGGCCAACTTGAGGGTGGCCGTGCGCGGATCGAGTTCCGCCACGACATGGGCGTTGGTCAAGACGTAGCCGTCGTCGCTGATCAGGACGCCGGAACCCTGGCTGCGCGCCTCGTTCTGAAAGTCGAAGTCCTCGCCGTCGCCGTCTTCCTGCCCCTCTTCCTCGTCGAGTTCAGGCTGGCGTCCGAAGAAGTCCTCAAAGAAGTCCTGGAAGCGACCATTCTGGTCCTGTCCCTGAGCCTGCGTGTGCGGATTGTCCTGTGCCCGGGTGGCTTCGATGAACACCACGGTGGGGCCAACGCTGTCGGCAACGTTCACGAACGCGGCCTGCGGCACCATGTCCGCCAGGCGCGAATCCGGTGAGTCCAGGACCGCGTTGGTTGCCTGTTGTGTCTCGGTGCCAATCGCGGTCTGTCCACCGCCGACAACAAGCCCGATGATCAGCCCGCCGGCCACCAGGACCAGCGGAGCCGCGAGTCGAGCGGGTTTCTTCCAGATGCTCATCGGATATTCCTCCTGGGGAACTCGTGCTGCATTTCCCCCACCAGCGGCGTGGGCGTACTAGGTATGACGGGGTGGGGGTTAAAAAGACGACTCGCAGAGTCATCTGAACACAGCTTAGCCTGAAAGAACTTGGCCGGCCATGACCGAGGTTGAGCTATGCGCTGGCCGGCCCACAAGCCAGGGTCAGCCGCGGTCTTCGACCGTCACGTACTGCCGTTCGCCAGGGCCCACATACTCGGCGCGCGGGCGGATCAGCTTGTTGTCCGCGTACTGCTCCATGACATGCGTCGTCCAGCCCGCGATTCGCGACAGCGCGAACACCGCCGGGAAGCTGAGCGGTTCCAGATGCAGGTACGAGTACAGGCTCGCCGACCAGAAATCGACATTCACCTGGAGCCCCTTGCTCTCATTGACAACATCTACAAGGCGGGCCGAAATATCGAGTAGCCCCGGGTCACCGTTCTCGCGCAGCGCCTCGGCGTGAGCGCGCAAGTGCCGCGAGCGTGGGTCTTCGACTTTGTAGACGCGGTGGCCGAAGCCCATGATGCGTTCTTTCTTGGCCAGTTTGGCCTCAACCCATGCCGGCACACGCTCTACCGCACCGATGTCGTCGAGCATCTCGCGCACGCGCCGGTTGGCGCCTCCGTGCAACGCGCCCTTGAGCGTGCCGACGGCCGAGGTAATTGCGGAGTGCATGTCCGACAGGGTCGCCGCCGTTACCTTCGCGGAAAAAGTGGAGGCGTTGAACCCGTGGTCCGCGTGCAGCACGAGGGCGACATCCATGGCCCGCGCCTCGGTGTCGTTCGGCCGCTCACCACGAAGCATGTACAGGTAGTTGGCGGCGTGACCGAGAGCCGGGTCAGGTGCGACGGGGTCGAGACCCTGGCGGGCGCGCTCGATGGCCGCCACGAGCGTGGCCAACTGGGCCGTCAGGCGGCCAGCCTTACGCTTGTTGGCTGCCTCTGACAGGTCCTCGGCGTCGGCGTCGTACTGGCCGAGCGCAGAGACCGCCGTCCGAAGCGTTCCCATGGGCGAGACATCCGAGGGGACGTTCTGGATGTACTCCAGGATCGGTGCCGGGACGTCTCGCTGCGAAGACAGGAACGTGGTGAAGTCGGCCAGTTCGGCGCGACTCGGTAGTTCCTGGTTCCACAACAGGTAGACGGTTTCTTCGAAGCTCGAATTCTCCGCCAGGTCGTGAATGTCATAACCGCTATAGCGCAGGACCCCCTTCTCGCCGTCGATGAACGAGACGGACGACTTCCCGGCAACGACGCCGGCCAGACCGGATGACTTCTTGGGTGCGGCTTCGGTGTTGCTCATGCGCTTGTCGCCTGCTTTTGTGTCGATCGCATCACCATCGGGCAATAGCGTGCGATGCGCGGAGGCTCTTGCTTTGGTTATCTAGATAGATCGTAATGCCTACCCCGGATGCCCACAAATCACCTCGTGGCGGCGTGCCCGAGGTGCGGCCGCCGGAGGGCGAAGCTGGTCCTAGCGGGCGCGCAGTTCGGCGATCAACGCGGCGAGCCGTGGCGAGTTCCGTACGGGGTAGGCGGAGGGGTCCCTCAGTCGCCGCACTCCCTCGGGCAGGGCCTTGCGCTGTTGCTGGGCGTGCTCTCGAATCGCCTCCAACTCGGGCATCGGCTCGAGTATCTGACCGTCGCGCATGTACGGCCGCAGGAGCGGTTCGCCGCCGAGGTCTTCGTCGGCCATTCCGACCGTGTCATCCGTCGGACGACCATCGGTGTCGACGCGGCGCCAGATCTGTTTGCGGCCAGGTAGTGATACCTTCGCGGCGCTCAGCTTGATCACAGGCGTCTCGTCGCCGTTCGCGTCATCGCACGCGACGAGCTTGTAGGTGCTCGAGAGCGAGGGCGCGTCGCCGGAGGTGCCCAGTTGAGTGCCTACCCCGAAGCCGTCGAGCATCGCGCCGTCGGCGAGCAGTTGCTTGATCTTGTACTCGTCAAGGTCACCGCTGGCCAGGATGTGTGTGTCCTGGCAGCCGCCTTCATCTAGCGCCACGCGCACCTCCTGGGACAAGGCCAGCAGGTCGCCCGAATCGATCCGTACGGCCGCCAGACGGCGCCCGTCGCCGAGCTCTGACGCCACGCGCGCGGCGATGCGGGCGCCTTCGACGGTGTCATAGGTGTCGATCAGCAGGGTCGGATCGCCCGGGTACGACTGCGCGAACTTGTGGAAGGCCTCTTCCTCGTCGCGGTGGAACATCACGAAGGAGTGAGCCATCGTGCCGAAGATAGGAATACCGAAGCGTTCGTTGGCCAGCACATTCGACGTGCCCATGCAGCCGCCGATATACGCCGCCCGCGCCGCTAGCAGTCCAGCCTGCGGCCCGTGATCACGTCGCGGAGTGAAGTCGATCACCGCGCGCCCGTCCGCCGCGTCCACGACTCTGGCCGCCTTCGACGCGATCATGGTCTGGTAGGTCATCGTCGTGAGCAGATACGTTTCGATGATCTGCGCCTCGATAATGGGCGCGGTCACTCGCAGCAGCGGCCCTGGGGGGAAGTACGTCGTGCCCTCGGGCACAGCTTCCACGGATCCAGTGAAACGGAGTGACCCCAGGTACTCAACGAACTCCGGCTTCAGATGGCCGCACTGCTCCAGGTAGTCGAGGGCCTCGGGCCAGAAGCGAAAGTCGCGGAGGTAGGCGAGGGCCTGCTCCAGGCCGGCGGCAACGAGGTACCCGCGCTGTGTCGGGAGCCGGCGCACGGACAGGTCGAAGGTCGACGTGCGATCGGCAATCCCGGCCTCGAGAAAAGCCTGCGCCATCGTCAGCTCGTACAGGTCAGTGGACAGACCCATGCGTTCCAACGTGATCAGTCCGTGGCGCAAAGTGACCTCCAGCGAAGGGAAACGACCCGAGCAGCCTACAGGACGAGGGTAGGGGAGCTACCCCGGCGGTGCTAACATGCGGCGCCCGATAGATTCACCTCAGTGAGCGGCATGAAAATCTCATTTCACGGGGCGGCCGGCGAAGTAACCGGCTCCTGCCATCTCGTCGAGACGACCGCCGGCCGGATTCTGCTGGACTGTGGGTTGATCCAGGGCGGCAAGGAGCGCCACGAGCGTAACCGCGCCCCGTTCGAGTTCGTGGCGGCGGACATCGATGTCGTGGTGCTGTCGCATGCGCATATCGATCATTCGGGGCGGCTGCCGTTGCTGCGCAAGGCAGGCTACCGGGGGCCGATCTACGCGACCCCGGCGACGATCGATCTGGTACGGATTCTGCTAGTCGACTCAGGACACATTCACGAGGAAGACGCTCGCTGGACGATCAAGCGCCTTCGTAAGAAGGGCAAGGACGCCAGCCACATCACTCCCCTGTACACGCAGGCTGATGCGTTGGCGGTGATGGAACAGTTCGTGCCAGTGGACTTCAACGACTGGGTCCGTCTCGACGGTTTGGGGCGCGTACGGTTTGTTGCGGCGGGGCACATTCTCGGGGCCGCCATTGTCGAACTCGAAATCGAGGACGGTGACGCCTGTCGTCATGTGACCTTTTCGGGGGATCTCGGCGTCGAGGGTGCCCGGCTCCTTTCGCGCCCTGCACAGGTGGAAAGCCCAGAGGTTCTGCTGATGGAGTCCACCTACGGCGATCGCGACCGGGACGAGGAGGACGACCGGACCGAGGCGCTCTTCAAGGTAGTTCGCGACACGGTGGAGCGCGGTGGCAAGGTCGTGATTCCGTCGTTCGCGGTTGGCCGGACCCAGGAGATTCTGGCGCGACTCAACGACCTGGTGGAATCGGGGCGACTCCGCGGCGTGCCGGTGTTCGTGGACTCGCCGATGGCCGTAGAAGCAACGGCGGTATTTACCCGCTTCCCGGACGTGTACTCGAAAGACGCGCGACGCAAGTACTGCTCGGGCGACGCACCGTTGGAGTTCGACGGGCTACGTCTCGTCACCAAGGTGCAGGAGTCAAAGGCGATCAACGCGTCGCGCATGCCGAGCGTGATCATCTCGGCCTCCGGGATGTGTACTGCGGGTCGCGTGAAACACCACCTCAAGAACGAGATATCGAACGCACGAAGCACGATCCTGTTCGTCGGCTACCAGGCGCGCGGCTCGCTAGGGCAGATCATCCAATCGGGCGTCAGCCCGGTGCGAATACATGGCGAGTGGTTCGATGTCAGAGCGCGCGTCGAACAGATTCCCGGCTTCTCCGCGCACGCCGACCGGACCGGGCTGATCGAGTGGTACGACGGGTTGGGTGGCAACCCGGATCACACCTTCGTAGTGCACGGTGATCCCGAGGCGGCGGCGGCTCTCGCCGCGACGCTGCGGCAGCGCGAGGCGAACGTTATCGTGCCGCAGCGTGGCGAGTCCTACGAGATCTAGCAGACCGTAGCGTCAGCTTTCGGGGCCCAGTCGCTTCACGATGTCCGTGCCTTCTGGATCGCGCGCCAGTACTCCCACAGCGTCGGTGCCGATTCGCAGGTAGGGTCCGAGTTCGGGGCCGAGTACCCTCGGGCTGGGCACGAAGTACAGCCCCGTTGCGTCGAATTCCTCGAGGGCGGAAGTCACTTCGAGATCGCCGACCTCAACGATCGCGCCGCCGCTGGCGGCCAGCGTGTCGTCGAAATTCACCGCGAAGTCGGCCAGCACCGGTTCGCGCCCCGGCAGTACGATCGACGCGCCGCGTACCAAGAGGTCGTACACCCAGGGCGAGTTGAGCGGCAGGTTCAGGTAGCGTTCGGGGCTCGAGTGCTGCCAACGTCCCGTGGCCACGGCATCCAGGGCCGACAGAATGCCGAGGAAATTGGCGCGGCGCAGGCGCTCCTTGTCCGGGTCATCGAGCTCGCCGCCAGACTCGATCAGGACCACTGCCGTGCCCCAGCTGGTCATGAGGTCGCCGAACGCGCGAGGGTTGAAACTCTCGTCGTATCGGGCCACCTGATCGCCCACGATCGGGGCCATCGCGTCGGCCAGGAACGAGCACATACGTCGGGCGGCCTGATTCGCAGGGCTGGTCTTGCCGGACCCGGGGGGCGGCGCGAGCAGTGCGATACGTACATCCCGGCCGCTCGAGCCGAGACGTGTGCGTACATTCTGATCGTGCAGATTGAATCCCCAGTCGGCATCGATGGAGTCGCGAACGGCCTTGAGTGCGCGGCCCTCAGGCGTGGCCAGCCGCTTGGCGTCGCGGTTGATATCGATACCCACGGCGTTGTGCCGGACGAAGCGCGCGGCGCCGTCGGGATTGAGGACAGGCACTATCGTGATCGCGAGCTCGGACTCGATGCGAGCCACCATCTCGTCGTCCGCGTTGGCCACCAGGTATCGAAGGATGTCCACGATGGCCCTCGACGCCGTGGACTCGTTGCCGTGCATTTGCGACCACAGGAGCACGGTGGTGTCGCCGCGTCCGAAGTCGATTCGTCGCAGCGGCCGCCCTTCGATGCTGCGACCGATTTCGCTCACCTGGAAGCGGTCGGGGGCCTGTTCGAGAACGGGAAGCAGGAGCGCCCAGTAGTCCTCGGGCTGGAACTGTCGCCGGTCGAGACCATCGCTGCGCGCCGCCGCGTAAGCAGTCGCGAGACTCGCGGCGCGTGCGTCAGCGGCAGCGGCCGGTAATTCAGCGGCCTCCGGCGCCGGCACAGGTTGAGGCTGGCTAGAGGCACAACCGGACGCCACCAGAGCCAGAACCAACCAGCCTGCCGCCGCCAGTCCGCCGCGGCCCGCTAGTTGTCGTCCCACTTGCGCTTCCACTCCTCCAGCTGACGGCCAGCCACTTCGCGCCCGCCGATCCCGAAGGCCAGGGCGAGCGCGAGCGCGATGGCGCCCAGGACGATTCCGAAGGCCAGGTTGATGATGTCGCTGGCGAGATTCATCTGGCTCAGCGCCATCGTGCCGGCGAGCACCATGATGGAGGCACGCGCCGCCATGGCGAGGACCTTTGCCTGGGCGCTGCCACTGGCGTCAATCACACGCCCGGCCAGATTGGCCAGGTAGAGGCCGACTGCGAAGATCACGAGGCCCAGTAGCACCTGCCCCGCGAACACGAGGAACTGCGCCACGAGGTCGGCCAGCACCGCGAAGCCGAGCAGCCGCGACGCCTCCACCGAGGCGAACAGGACGATCGTGACCTGCACCAGGTAGCCCGCGATATCCGAGGGGCTGCTCTTGGCAGTGGTCTCTTCGGCGACGCCGAACAGCGTGCGGACGCGATCGAATCCGACCCCGGCCAGCAGATTGGAGATCAACCCACCGACGACACGAGCGACGACATAGGCGATGACGAGAAGTAGTCCAGCCGCGAATACCAGCGGGATTGCCGCCAGAATCGCATCGAGCATGTTGCTCGCCGGCTGGGTAATGGCGGTCAACTGGAGAGCGTTGAGCGCTGCGACGAGTACGGGTATCAGAATCAGGATGTAGACGACGAGTCCGACTACGGTCGAGATCCGCTGCTTGCCGAGCACCGCCGCGATGCCGAGGTTCTCGCACAGCTGATCCATACCCAACGCCGCCAGCAGGTTGGTCGTGATCTGCTGCAGGATGCGGGCGATGAACCAGCCGACGGCGCCGATCAGGGCGGCGGCGAACAGGTTCGGCAAGAAGCCGAGAACCTGATCCATCATCGACTGAACGGGCGAGAGCAGCGCTCCGAGCGCCAGCGTGTCGAGCACGGCCGGCAGGAACAGCAGGAAGATCAGCCAGTACACCGCGTCGCCCAGCGTCTTGGAGATCGAGATGCTCCGCTCGCTGTCGAGCGCGGCGGCCGAGCCGAGCCGCTCCTCGAAATTGGACGCTTGCAGGATACGGGTGACAGCGAGACGGAGCACGGTGCCGATGATCCACGCAGCCACCAGAAGCACGCCGGCGCCACCCACGCGTGGTCCGAAGTCCAGGATCTGTTCGAGCAGCCGGTTCAGGGGCTCGGTGACGACCGTCAGCCCGAGCGTCGTGAGGAACGCCACGAGGACGAACAGGAGAACGACGTAATACACGATGCGCGGGATCCAGCGCTCGAACGTGTCGTGCGGCAGAGTGTCGTCGTCGCCCAGCCACAGCGCGAGGCGGTCGTCGAGTTGAGTGCGTTTCATGATGCTACGCACGAGCGCGGCCACAATGAACGCGGCCAGCCAGCCGACGATCAGAACGGCTAGTGCTGCCAACAGGCCGGGCAGATTAGTGCCGAGCATCTCCGTGATCTGAGTCCAGGTGTCTTGCACGTCGGCTTACTCCGTGGGCGCACGATTTTGGGGATCGAGCCGGATGCACAGCTGCCTCTGAAGGCGGTGCTCGGCAGGCAGATTGTAGCAAGCGCACCGCGACTCGCCAGGGGGAGCCTTCGCTGCTCCCCTCCGGCTTGTCCTACGCGGTGCTAGTCGGATGGTTCTTCTGTCTGGCGAACCGTGAGTACCGGACCAGGATACGTGCGGACAACCTTGCCCGCCACACTGCCGAGTAGCAGGTGTGCGATGCCGGTATGCCCGTGCGTGCCCATGACCACCAGATCCGCGTCGACGTCGTCGCTGGCTACCCGGACGATCTCAGCGGCGGCGTCAAAACCGCGTACGAGCATGGTCTCGACTTCGATCGGCATGTCCGAGAGTTGCTCGCGACGATCTTCGAGCTGGAGCTGTGGTCCTTCGATGAGACTGTTCTGATATTCCTCGGGCAGAGGCGGGAACCTCCACGAGGGGTTGCCAGGGTCGTACTCCCACAGCGTCACAACGTGCAGCAGGACGAGCTTCGCGTCGTACCGCTGCGCCATGTCGCAGGCCATGTGCAGGGCGTCGTCGGCGGGGTCCGAGAAGTCCGTTGCACAGACGATCGTCTCGGGCGCGAACGCCGGGGTGTCTCCTGGATGGACCGTGAGGACCGGGCAGTTCACCGTGCGGACAACCTGCTCGGTCGTGCTGCCCATTAGCAGTCGCCCCAGACCATGGCGGGCGTGGGTGGGCATGACGAGCAGGTCAATCGCCTCGTCCCTGCACACGCGCGCGATCTCGGCGTGGGGCACGCCGCGTTCAACCTGGGTGCGTGCCTCCATAAAGTCCGCGGCGTCGGCGTCGATGAGACCAGCCATGTGCGCGTCGGCCTCGTCGGACATCGCCTCGTAGTAGGACTCGACATCGAACCCTGGCGGCAATGCCTCGATCTGTGCGAACGGGAAGTTCAGCACGTGCAGCAGGGTGAGCTCAGCCCCGTATTCGGTGGCTAGGGAGGTTGCGGGCGCTAGGCCGGCTTCGGTGGTCGCGCTGAAGTCCACCGGGCAGAGGATTCGTTGGATTCTCATGAGTTCCTCCTCTGGTACAGGCTTTATCGGGTTGCCTTAATAGGATAATAGCATCGGATTTAAGGCGGCGCTCAGTCGAGCCCAACATAGCTTCCGCGACGGCTCGCTAGCGGGGGAACAGCGCTTCCGGGATATCGTGCAGCGTCGTCCTGTAGATCGCCTCGTCCAACCCCAGATCCAGGAACTGTTGCAGGTTCCCAGCGAGGCTCGGTACTCCTGGGCCGGGCCAGTCGGTTCCCCAAAGGCACTTGTGGGCCATCCGCGGCAACTCGGGCAGGTAGTGGAGCAGTCGCCTGGGGGGTATCCCGGACAGGTCGAGGTAGAGGTGCGGGTGTCGTCGCGCGACGAAGAGCGCCTGCGGACACCAGAACGGCCGGCCGGCGTGGGCCAGGATCTGGACCAGGTCAGGGAAGTCGATGCCGATATCGTCGCATTCAAGGGGGTCGCCGAAGCGGCTACGGGCGCCGGGGAATATCGACGTGCCCGTGTGGATCATCACAGGAAGTCCGCGTTCGGCGCAGCGCTGGTAGATACCGGCGAGCGCGGGCAGGTGCTCGTCGCCGGCGCCTGGTCGGTACGAGTTGGCCCGGAACTCCTGGTGCGGCGGATGGATCTTCAGACCCCGGATGCCGTACTCGATCAGCTGGTCAACGGCCCCTTCAGGGTCGCCCACGACTTTGGGATCGCGCGGGTCCAGGCCGCCGAACCCGAGGAGCCGCTCCGGCGCGGCGGCCGCGATCTTACCGACCCAGGGGTTGACGGTGTCCGTGAACCCCATCAACTCGGTGGCGACGTAGTTGATCATGCCGATCCGGTCGACTCCTGCCTCATCCATGGCGGCGAGGACCGCCTCGGGGTCGAGCATCATCTCCTGCAGTTCTTCGTAGTTGTCGCGGCGCGCGGCCATGACGTCACGAGTTTGCGGGTGCATTTGCGCCCACGGCTGGATGTGCACGTGGATGTCGGTGATCGCGTAGGGCAGGTCTTGGGGTTTCATCGTGTCTCTTTTCGTGGCGGGAGAGCCACGGTGGCTCGGACAACGGTTTGATGGCTGGCGATGGTGTGGCCAGGGTGTTGCATAATCAGGCCCCGCCATTCTGACGCGGGAGTTTACCGTCTCAGGCGGTCTCGTCTCAGACAGCGTAGTCCCCGACAAGGCCAAGCCGCACCAGGCGCCCGTGAGCGACAACCACTACTTGCACGCCGGACCCTACGACTTCGCGCCGACCGCGGAGGTGGGCGAGGACTCCGCGCGGAACGAGGTCGACCTGCTGGTCGAGGCGATTCGACATCACGACCGCCAGTACTACGTGCTGGATGCTCCGTCGATTTCCGATGGCGGGTACGATCGGCTCTTCGCGCGGCTGCGGGAGCTCGAGAGGGCTTTCCCGGAGCTGCGGCGTGATGACTCGCCGACAGGGCGCGTAGCCGGCGGCCTCCTGGAGTCGCTCCCCGAGGTCCAGCACCTCGCGCCAATGCTGTCGCTCGACTCCAGCGGCGACAATGATCGTGTGCTGGAGTTCGACGATCGTGCCCGAAGGGCGCTCGGACTCGACGAACTGATCTACGTAGCGGAACCCAAGTTCGACGGAATCTCGATCGAGATCGTCTTTGAGGACGGGGTGTACGCGCGTGCGGCGACGCGCGGCGACGGATACGCGGGCGAGCAGGTGACCGAACAGGTCCGTACGATCAAGAGCCTGCCGCTCAGCCTCACTCCGACTGTCACTGCCACGTTGCCCGCCGTGCTGGCGGTCCGTGGCGAGATCCTGATGCCCCTGGAAGGGTTCCATGCGATGAACCGCGGCCGGGTGGAGCGCGATGAGGAACCCTTCGCCAACCCGCGCAACGCCACAGCCGGGGCGATCAGGCAGCTCGACGCAGCCGCCGCGGCGTCGCGGCCGCTCGATGTGTTCTTCTACGAGGTTCTCGCGGTCGAAGGCGCGCCTTTGCCGGCGACGCACTGGGAGACGATGGAGTGGTTGCGTGACCTGGGCCTCAAGGTGGAGCGTCAGGTGGAGCGTTGTGCAGGGATCGAGGAAGCGATCGCGTACCACGACAGTCTGGAGGCGCAGCGCGACGATCTGCCTTACGAGATCGATGGGGTCGTTATCAAGGTCGACGACCGTCAGCAGCAGCTGGAACTCGGGTTCAGGTCGCGTAACCCGCGCTGGGCCTTCGCCCACAAGTTCGCGCCCCGCGAGGAGGTCACGCGCATCGAAGACATCGCACTGCAGGTCGGCCGCACCGGCATCATCGCGCCCGTGGCCCTGCTCGCACCGGTGGAGGTGGGTGGCGTGACGATTTCGCGCGCTTCATTGCACAACTACGACCAGGTACGGGCCAAGGACATCCGGCCTGGCGACTCGGTGCGGGTTCACCGGGCCGGCGACGTCATCCCTTATGTCGTGGAGAGGGTTGATGACCGGCCGGAGTCCGCGCGGCCGGCGCCGTTCGAGATGCCGACGACATGCCCCGTGTGTGGCTCCAACGTCGAGCGCGACGGCGCCTACTTTGTCTGCACGGGAGGGATCCTGTGCGGGGCGCAGGTCAACGGTGCCATCGAGCATTGGGCAAGCCGCAGCGCGCTCGATATCGAAGGACTTGGCGGCAAGACCGTGCGCCAGCTCACCGAGGCCGGGCTGGTGACGGACTCGGTGGCGGATCTTTATCGGCTGACGAAGGAGCAACTGCTGCCCCTCGATCTGTTCGGCGACCTCAAGGCCGACAAACTCGTCGAGGCGATAGCCGCCAGCCGGGAAACGTCGTTGGCCAGATTGGTCTACGCGTTCGGCATTCGTCATGTCGGTGAACACGTCGCGGTCGTGCTGGCCAACGAGTTCGGCGACATGCGGACCTTGATGGCCGCCGACGAGGAGCGGTTGATCGCAGTACATGAGGTCGGCCCCCGGGTGGCGCACAACGTGCGTGAGTTTTTTGGCCAGGAGCGCAACCGGGTCGTGGTGGAACAGCTGCTCGAGTTGGGGATGAATCCACAGGTGGAGAGGAGCGAGACACCGGCGATCTTCGCGGGAGACAAATTCGTCGTCACCGGCTCGTTGGAGCGTTTTAGTCGCAAGTCCATCGGCGAATTGCTGGCCGATCTGGGCGCGCGAGTGACCTCGTCGGTGAGCAGTAAGACAGACTACGTGGTTGTGGGAGAGAATCCTGGGTCGAAGGCGACCAAGGCAGAGGGCCTGGGTGTGCCGGTGTTGACGGAAGACGAGTTCATCGCACTCCTTGCGGAGCGCGGCCACACGCTGGAGAACTGAGATGGGAAAGATACCGGGCTTCTACACTCGTTTTCTGGAGGCGTACCCGGAGGTCGGCGCCGCCTATACGGATCTGAGCAGCGCGTGCAAAGAGGCCGGTCCTCTGGATGAACACACGGCGGAACTGGTGAAGCTTGGCATCTCGATCGGTGCCGGCATGATGGGCGCGACGCGCTCGCATACGCGCAAGGCGATCGAGGCGGGGGCGAGCCATGAAGAGATCATCCACGCGGTCCTGATGGCCACCACCACGATCGGCTTCCCGAACATGATGCGCGGCCTCGCCTGGGTGAAGGACGTGCTTGAAGCGGAGGACGCAAGTTGAATTCCTACGCGCACGTGACGCCGGAAGGCGACGAGTTTCAACTGCGGATTATCCAGTCGCTCGATGACGACCCGATGTTCGGCCCCACGCGCTACACGCTGAGCGCGGAGAAGGGCGGCGCCGGCTTCGAGATCGAGGTGGACGTGGCGCCCGGCTACTACCATTTCCTGTCGGCGCCGGCGCGAGCAGCCCTGCCGGAGTCGGCGCTCGCGGCCGCCTACGCGGCCCTCGACACCGGGCTGCGTGAGCCTGCGGAAGTCTCGATCTGCACCACCGGGGCGGTGCGCCTGCACGCGCGAACGATCGCTGAACTCCTGTAGTTCCGGCCGCTAGCAGGCGGGGGTGACCCGCAGTGCGACCCAGTTGCCCGCTTCGGCGACCACGGGCAGGCAGGGACTGTCCTTCCAGGTAGGTAGCAGTGCGTCTCGGGGGCTGAGCAACACGTCGGCGCGCAACGACTGCAATCTGAGCGCGGCCTCTTCCGGCGCGGGCGAAGCGATGGCTGCGCCGAACGCCGACATCGTGGCCTCGTACGCGCCTTCGGGTGCACCGAAGATGCTGGCGTGGCGCGCGTCGTAGGCGAGCAATCGACGACGCAGGAAGAACGCGCGACCGCTCAGAACATCTTCTGGAATCGCGACCACAGCGTCGGGCGGGGTCGCCGCGTGCAGCTGTTCGATGGTGGCGACGGCATCGGCAGGGGTACCACGGAATGACAGACCCTCGAGCAGTAGCCCGACGGGTGTGAACAGGGTACCCAGCAGGCACACGGTCGCGGCCATCTGCCATCCACGTCCGTGCGACCGACGGCGCCATTCACCGGCACCGAACGCGGCCAGGATGAACCACACGAGGAGAAGGCCGCGGGCGTAAACGTTGTTGGGTTCGTCGAACGGTGGCCGTAAGAACACCGCTACCACGGTAGCCAGCCCGGCTGCCCAGACCAGCCGAACGGCATGGCCGCTGCGGTGTTCGGACAGCTGCCGACGCGCGCCGAGAACACCCAGCAGGCCAATGACTCCAAACTCGACTACCAGAAGCGCTGGTGTGTCGAGCAGCCGTGCGAGAACGTTGTCGCCCAGCAACGACGTGAACAAGGCTCCGTTGATCCAGCTCCCTGCGGCTGAGAGTCGGAGACCGAGCGGCGGCGAGTTGCCCGCCGCCAGACCGCGAATGAACGGTACGAGTAGTGCAGCCGCCCCGGCGGCCAGGGCCAGCCAATGGGCCCTTTCGCGCACGGCTGTGAGGGTCAGCCAGGCGGCCCCGAGCGTGACCGCGAGTACCAGGCCCACATACGCTGACAGCAGCGGCACCGCCGCCAGGAGCGGGACAACTGGCAAGATGTCGCGCCACCGTTTCAGACCGTGCCGGGAGAGCTGATGCAGGCACAAGATCGCCAGGCCGGCAGCGAGCAGATGCTGCGGTGCCCACAACGCCGTCATCAACGGTGCGTTGAATTGCCGCGCGTTGTGATGAATCCAGTAGTCGAGGTGAGTCGAGGGGGCCAGTTGGCGCAGGCCCGTGAACGTCAGCCCCCCGGACCACTCGGTGACGGCGGTGACCAGTGTGTCGAGAGCAAGAACAGCGAAGTCGAATCCTGCCAGGAGGGTGGTTCCGGCGGCTGCCAGCAGCGCAGTGCGTGCGTCGTTGAATAGGCCGTCGGCGAGTGCGTACGCGACCAGCGGAACCAGAAGGAGAGCGAGAAACGTGAGGAACTGAAGTGCGGGGAACACCGCGGCCGACGAGCCGGTGGCCTGCGTGAGTGCCGCGGCAAGCAGGTGAAATCCCGCGTAGTAGGGGGTGGTGCCGCTCGCACGAAGAAAAGGGTTGGCGGGTGGCACGGCCCCTGCGACGGCCAGTTCATCGGCCATCAGCAGGTGTTTCTGCCAGTCGTGCATGGCGATGCGATGTACACCGTCGCCGCGTTGCACGCCCTGGGGCAGGAACGCGAGAGCGGCCAGAGCGGCCGCCACCAACGCAATCGCCCCCAGCTGTCGCCACGGGGGGGCCGCTGGACTGGCGGACGGCGGCCTTTGCTTCGCCGGCATGATCAGTGCGGCGGTCAGCGCGCCAGCGAACAGGGTTGTCAGCGGGCTTAGGCCCCGGATGGAACTCAGCGCCCAGAGCAGAGGCACCGTGGCCGCCACTCCTGCTATGGCAAACGCCAGGGTCTCGACCGGGCCGGCACCCTCGCAGCGCTTCCAACTCACCGTGGCCCAGGCGGGCGCGGCGAGACCGGAGAGCACGGCGAGCACAGCCAATGCGGTCGTCAAGACCCTGCGCTCGCGTTGACGATCAGGTCGAGCAGTCGCGGCGCCGCCTGGCTGGCGTCGAACTGGTGGAGGAAACGTTGTGTTGCGGCGGGGTCGCCCTGCCATTCGCCTTCGAGTACCCGGTTGATCGCTGTTGCCAGCCCCGCAGAGTCGCGTGGCGCCACGATCTGGCCCACTCCGGGCTCGCTGATCAGGTCGGCCGCACCGGTGCTCGCCGTGACGATGAAAGGTGTCCCGGAGGCGGCCGCCTCCGCGCACACGCGGTTCATCGATTCAAGCAGCGAGGGCACCACCACGACGTCGGCCGCCGACATCATCGCGGTCACCTCCGCGTGGGGCACCGTTCCGAGCAGATGAACGCGATCGGCGATGCCCAGCTGCTGCGCCTGTCGTTCCAGATAGGTCTTGTAGTCGCCAAAACCTGCAACGGCCAGCGAAGGCCCCGCCACAAGGAGGTCGGCGTCGGGGACGTTCAGCATTGATTCCAGCAGTACGTGAATTCCCTTGAAGGGGTGCAGGCGTCCCAGCGATAACACGAGGCCGCGACGGTCCAGCCGCAGCGTCTCGCGAACATGCTCTCGGGCCGTCTGGCGGTCAGGCCCGCCGCCCTGCTTCGTTTGGAGCGTGGAGTTGGCGACGTTGAGCGGAATCACGCCCATCGGCTTCTGGAACCCAGACGCATACTCCTTCACCATTGGCGAGATGCAGCGGATGGCGGACGCGGCTCGCATCGTCTTGTCAATCAACCAGCGCGGGCACCTACGTCGTCGGTGACCGTACGAGACCTCTTCGAGCACCAGGAAGTCCTCACCCATCGGCGTCATGATCAGTGTGCCTGTCCAGCCGGACAGCACGGTGGCCAACCACGCCGCGGCACCGAGCGGATACGTCATCTCCATGTAGATGGCATCTACTGAGCGGTTGGCGCGCAGCCATCGACGGATCCTGGCTGTTGTGGCCAGCAACGCGTTCGCGCGGGTGAACGGCCGGGCGAGGTGGTCGAGTCGCGCGGCCAGGGGCGCCGGTGGCAAGAAAACGGTGCCCTCGGGGCAGTCGTGGTCGTGTGGCGGCACATCGGTGAGCAGCACGAAGTCCGCGCCAGCCGTGCGCATGGCCGCTGCGAAGTCCTGGTAGATGTCCCAACTCATCGAGCCCGACCGCAGACCGGGCATGTACATCGCGATCTTCATCGCAGCCAACGGATGATGTGGCTGCCGCCTGGCAGTCCTGCGCGTTCGAGCAAGGCTAGCTCATGCTCTCCCAACACACGGAACGCGCGGGTCCCCACCGCCACGACGGCGATTCCGAGCAGCGTCAGGCCGACGACCTCGAGCCAGGAAGTTGGCAGCAGCGTCTGAGCCAGGACGACCACAACGACCATCGCCGCGCTCGGCGCCGCCGCCCTGATCGCGAACGCGGTAGGGAAGCGAACGTCGTAGCGGCGTCGTGCCAACAGGTACCCAGCGACCGCGGAGAGGAACCGGGCCACGCCGAACGCGGTCGCCGCGCCGACCACATCGGAGCGCGCGGCCAGGTAGATGAACACGGGGACACCG
Organism: Acidobacteriota bacterium; assembly: GCA_029263295.1. Lineage (GTDB taxonomy): Bacteria > Acidobacteriota > UBA890 > UBA890 > WLXD01 > WLXD01. The sequence continues at coordinate 19,588 of JAJCXT010000045.1, forward strand.
GCCAGTCGCAACGACTGGGCCAGGACGACTTCCCGGTACTGATGATCAACTGACAGGAGGATGGTCCCCAGGTTGAAAAGCGACTCCGCCACCAGCATCACGCAGAGCACCCGGGCGATGGGAACGGCAGCGGCGAACTCCGCGCCGAACATGAGCGGGATGTAGTCGGTAGCGAGCACGTAGAGACCGGCGCCTGCGGGCAGCAGGAAGATGGCCTGTACCTTGCTGATCTCGGCGAACGCTGTGCGGAGCTTGGCGGGGGCGTCGTCGTCCACCAGGCGCGCGAACAACGGCCGATACAGGCCTTGAAAGCCGGCGAGCACCAAGACCACGGCCATCTGAGGAAGCTGGAAGCCGACGTTGAACAGCGCAACCGGGGCCGCGCTGCCGGCCACGAGAGCGATCGCCGGGCTCGCGAACGCTGGTGTCGCGAAGTAGTTGAGCCAGTTGAACACGTACATGAACAGCCCGAATTTCATGAAGCGGCTGCGCGGCACTCCCGGAACGAAGTCGGTGGCCGGCGCCACGTTGCGCTCCGGGATCGATCGCAGCGCAGCCCAGAGCCGACCCAGACCCGCAGCGAGTACCGCGAGGCCCACGATTACCAGGCCTCCGACGACGGTCTCGAGCGGCTTTCCCGCGGTGAATGCCGCAACCACGACCGCTGTGGCGGCGACGGCCTGGAGCAACAGCAGGAGGTTCGCCCACAGGTGCCGCAGCAACGCTTGCAGAGACTTCATCACCAGGTCGTTCACTGCCCTTACGGCGGTCAGGATCGTCGTCAGGTGGATCAGCCAGGCGCCGGCATCGCCCAGGTGGAGTCGTGCGGCAACAACGTCGGCGAAGAGGTTTGCGGGCACTAGCACCAACAGCATCAGCGCCAGGCGAAGTCCACCTACGCGGCGGAGGAACGCTGCAACGGCGCTGCGTCCGTAGCGCGACTCCAGGCCGGGCGCGAACTGCGAGACCGTCGTCGTCAGGCCCAGGTCCGGATACATCATCCACGAGTTCACCAGCGCAATCACAACGTCGTACCGTCCGGACACTTCAAGGCCGAAGTGCCGGCGGATCATGATCGACGCGGCGAGATTGAAGATCGTGATGAGCGGTAGCAGCGTTGCGTTCCAGAACATCGAGCGCGATGCGCGGCGCAGCAGGGTGTCGCTGCCTTCCTCGCTCATACGCGATCCGCGGCCAGGTCGGCGTACAGGCCCAGGTAGCGGTCGGCGACCGACTCCAGGTCGAACTCGGCTGCTGCACGGGCACGTGCGGTCATGCCGATGGCCGTGCCCAGCGCGGGCGCTTCCATGATCCCATTCAGCGCTGTCGCCAGGGCGTTGGGGTCGTTCTGGCCCACAACGATTCCGTCGGTAACCTCGTTCGCCACGTTCGGCGCGGCGGCAGGGTGTTCGAAGATGTAGTCGGTTATGCCCGGTAGTTCGGCGACGACGCACGGCAATCCGGTAGCCATCGCCTCGATAATGACGGTCCCGAAACCCTCGCGTCGCGAGGGGAACACGAACGCCTCTGCAGCGGCGAGGACAACGTCGATGTCGTCGCGGCGGCCCAGCAGCCGTACGCTGGCGCGATCGGCGTCGCTCATCCGCGCCAATGCATCCTTCGTGGCCTCGCTGCGTAGTTCGCCGGGGCCGGCGAGCGCCAGGGTTGCCATGCCATGTCGGGCTCGTACTGCTGGCCACGCCTGCAGGAGCACGTCGATGCCTTTGCGCTCGATCAAAGAGCCGACGAATGTGACCACCGGCGTGGAAGCTGGAAGATCGAGTGCCGCGCGGGCCTCGGCCCGGACGGCTTGGCTCGCCGGCCGGAAATGCGCTGTGTCGACTCCCTGGGGAATGACGTGCAGCCGATTGGCGGGCAGGCCGCTGTCGGCGTACGACGGCTCGAAGGCTCGCGACATGGCCACGTAGGCGTCCGCCTGGCGATACAAGCGGCGGCGCAGCCAGCGCGGCCTCGCCGTATTGGAATCCACCGCACTGGGTTCGTCGACTCCAAGCAAGGTCATCTCGAAGACCAGGGGCCTACTTGCTGTCTTGCAATACAGCCAGCCGGCGTACAGCGCGTCGGTCAGACCGTGAACGTGCACGAGGTCGGGACTGTCGCGCCGGAGGGCTCGGTGAACCCGCGCACCGAACGCCGGCCAGTGAGGACCGCGGCCGCCGAGGTCCGTTCTCAGACGGCGAATGCGGTAGCCGTCGATCTGCTCGAGTGCGGGCGCATCACCGCGATGCGCCGTGTACACAGTAGGCTCGACGCCCCGCCGGCTCAGCGCGGCGCAGAGGGACTCCACCTGCACGCCCTGCCCTCCGAAGCTCGGTCGGAACCGTTGAATCACCATTGCCAGCCGCAAACCACACCCTCCATGCTCGGCGGCTAGAATACCCGACCGTCTAGCAGACCGTGGCGCCTTGTCGCCACCGGCAGAACTCGGAGGATCGTGGGGTGCGAGATCTCGACGAACAGGTACTGGTGACGTGCGAGCATGCGTCCAATCGTCTGCCCGCCGGCTTCCAGTTGGGTGCGGAGTTGCTGAAGCTGCACATCGCCTGGGATCCAGGGGCGCTGGCGATCGCCCGCTACATGGCGCGGCGGTTCGCCGCCGAACTGTGGCAGGGAAGGTACTCGCGGCTCGTGGCAGACCTCAATCGAACAGAGGGAAACCGCGTGCTCATGCGGCAAGTCTCCGATGGCCATCCGATTCCGTTCAACCGCGGACTCTCCGTCAGCGATCGCGCCAAGCGACTAGACACGTACTATCGCCCGTACCGCGACGGCGTGGTTGCTGCTGCCGATGCGCTAATCGCCGCGCACGGTCGCTGCGTGCACATCTGTGTGCACACGTTTACGCCTGCTCTCGCGGGCAATGAGCGCGGCAATGACATCGGGCTGCTGCACGATCCCGGCTGGGGCATCGAGCGAGCCGTATGCGATGACCTCAGGCGCCACCTCGATCACGAGACGGACTACGTGACCTGGTTCAACCGGCCTTATAGCGGGACCGCGGATGGAATCCTGCCAGCGATGCGACTCCGCTACGATCCCGCGCAGTTCGTCGGCATCGAACTGGAGGTCAATCAGAAGTACGCCGGGGATTCCCGGCAACTACGCCAGATCGCGAAGGCCATCGCCGACGGGCTAGCGGCCTCGCCGAGCTTGATACAATCGTAGGTATGGTTGAACTCACCTGGCAGCTGATGATGGGTTGTGGCCTGGCGGCCAGCGCTGGCTTGCGCGCGTTCCTGCCATTGCTGGTCGTCGGACTGGCTGGCCGGTTCGAGTTCGTGGCGCTCGGCGAGCGCTTCACCTGGATGAGCACGGACGCGGCGCTCATCGTCTTTGCGGTTGCCGTGGTGATCGAAGTGCTAGGCGACAAGATCCCACTGGTGGACCACGCGCTGGATGTGGGAGGCACGTTCGCCCGGCCGATCGCCGGAGCGCTGGCCGCGGCCTCTCCGCTTACGACGATGGATCCTCTGACGGCCTCGGTGGTCGGCGTGATCCTCGGGGCCACGGTTGCGGGCGGTGTGCACGCGGCCAAGGCGGGCACTCGCATTCTTTCCACCGGCGGCACGGCTGGCCTGGCCACTCCGATGATCAGCGCGACCGAGGATGCGCTGAGTCTGGGAACGGCCTTGATCTCACTGTTCCTGCCCGTGGTCACCTTCGCGCTCGCGCTCTCGATCCTGTATCTGCTGTATCGCGGCAGGCGCGGACGGCCCGTCAAGGCCTGAGGGCATCGGGGGCGGGCTGGCGCAGTGAGGGCGCGCGGGCCGGGTGGGTCAGAAGCGCAGGACCTTGCCGGGATTCATCACGTTCTGCGGATCGAGCGCTCGCTTGATGGAGCGCATCACGTCGACCGCCGGGCCGTATTCCTGCTCCACGTAATCGATCTTGTTGGCCCCCACGCCGTGTTCGCCCGTACATGTCCCCCCCATGGCGATGGCGCGTTCGGCGAGCCGGCCGACGAACGACCGACAGGCAGCGATTTCGGCATCATCGTCGGGGGCGCAGAGAATCTGACAGTGGAAATTACCGTCGCCGATATGGCCCACGATAGGCGACAGTAATCCGGTTCGCTCGAGGTCGGCGCGCGTCTCCTCGATACACTCGGCCAGTCGTGAGATCGGCACGCAGGCGTCGGTGATCATGGCCTTCTTGCCCGGAGCCATCGCCATGACCGCGTAGTAGGCACGGTGACGCGCGCGCCAAAGGCGGGTGCGGTCCTCCTGTTTGGTGACCCAGCGAAAATCGGCTCCACCATGGCTACTGCAGATCGCGGCCATCGCTTCAGCCTGCTCGCGAACGCCTTCCTCGCTGCCATGAAATTCGAGCATGAGCGTGGGCTTGGGCTCGAACTCGTCTAGCCCTTCATGCTCGATGAACGCGCTCATCTGCACCGCGTCCACGAGTTCCGAACGGGCCAGCGGTAACTCGATCTGGATGGCCTCGATGACCGAGTTGACCACATCCGCGACGGTGTCGAACTGGCAGACTGCGGCGGAGATCGCCTCGGGGATGCCGCGCAGGCGCAGTCGGACCTCGGTGATGATGCCGAGCGTTCCCTCGGAAGCGATGAACAACCGTGTGAGGTCGTAGCCAGCGGAGGACTTGCGCGCCCGGCCGCCGGTTCGGATTATCCGTCCGTCCGCGAGCACGACGGTCAGGCCCAGGACGTTCTCGCGCATGGCCCCGTAACGGACTGTCGTGGTGCCGGAGGCGCCCGTGGCGACCATGCCGCCGAGGGTCGCGTCCGCGCCGGGGTCGACCGGGAAGAAGATCCCGCGTTTGTTCAGATGCGTTTCGAGTTGCTCGCGAGTCACGCCGGCCTGAACGTGACAATCGAGGTCACCCTCGCTGACGTCGATGATGGCGTTCATGCGCGTGAGGTCGACGCTGATGCCTGTAGGCGGGGGCACCACGTGAGCTTCAAGCGAAGAACCGGCGCCGAACGGCACGATGGGCACCGCCGCGCCCGCGCAGGCCTCGGCCAACGCGGCTACTTCCTCTGTGGTCTCGGGGAAACAGACAGCGGCAGGCAGCACCGGGTTATCCCACCCTTCGCCGGCGGAGTGGTGTCCGCGGACGGCCGCGGCCTGCGAGAAGCGGTTGCCGAGCAACTCGGTGAGCTCAACTGCCAGCGCGGCGGGTACTTCCTGGGCCTCGGTCACAACTCTATCCGCACGGGCGTGACGGTTGCCGCGGAGCGCGTGAGGCGCACCAGATGATCGGGCGCGACCGGAGTCCAGCCGGGTTCTTCGTCCAATGGCTCCGAGGCCAGCCAGGCGCCAGTGCCCTCCTCGATGGTGTTTCGCAGGTACAGCGAGTTCGGTTCGACCCCGCGGGCGAATCGCACCGCCACGACTTCCTCCTCAGCCGCCAGCACGACATTCAGCGAGCAGTCGGCGTCAGCGTCAGCACAAATACGGGCAGCGGTGCCTACGGCACCAACGAGAGCGCCGGCGAGCGGTAGGTCCGGATCTTCGCGCCACGCGGCCGCCGCGAGCAGAAACACGGCGAGCGAATCTGAGAGTCCCTCGAACTCACCGACCAGCGCTTCGGGGAGCTTGGCGAGGCAACGTGCAGCCGTCGCTTCGCGGAACTTGCGGAGGAATCCGTTATGGCTGCCGGCGATTCCGTCCAATTCGAAGGGCGGGGTCGTGGCCAATGCCGTGGGGATGCCGATCGTCGCCGAGCGAACCGTGGCGAGGATCGTGTGGCCGGTCAGGCGTCTCGATAGGGCGCCAAGGTTGGCGTCGGCCCAGGGCGGCGCTGTCGTGGCGTAGCGGAGGGGCTGAGTGTCTTCCTCTCGCCACCAGGCCACACCGGTGCCATCAACGTTCAATCTGCCATGCACCATCTCGCGGGGCGCGTAGGCCTGCTCCTCGAGCGAATACGGGGGGGCGTAGAGCAGTTGCGCGAGGGTAATCGGAGGTCCGAGGTAGGCGGCGATTCGGCACATGCCGAGAGTGTGGCCCAAGAGGACAGTCGGCGCGACCTCTGCGGGTCGGGGCTACTGCTCTGCCTGAAGCCGAAGTCTGCCGCGATGATGTTTGTCAACGACAGGGTCTCGGGATCCAAGAGGGCGGCAACGTATCCGCTTGCTGTTGTGCCGCTGATCGGAATGGAGCCGTCGATACGTCCCGGCTGAGAATCATCCAGCCGTGTGAACGGCAACTGCCCGACGAACTTGTTGGCCGCTACGACGGCGAAGCTGTCCGCCTTGCGGTCGAACTGCACGCGTATCGCGATGACGCCCTGCGACCCACCGAAGTGGTTGGCGAGCACTACGAAGTCGTGCCGGCTGATCCTCAGCACTCCGGCGACCTCGAGGGTGACGGGCTCATCGAACTCGGAAGAAATATCCAGGACGCCACTGCCACGGCGGCCAAGTTGTTTGGTGTGCCAGGTCCAGCCGAGGGTGCTCGTCACTTGTTGCGAGCTGCGCTCGCCCGGGCTGGTGCTGCCCATGAACACGAAAACCCGCTTACCCAGGTCGCTGCGAACTACCGCGACGGGTGACGCACGGCCCGTCGCCACAGGGAACCGGTCGGGCCGGACGCGGCCTCCACTGGCATTAACTTTCGCGAGTAGGGAATCACCGCCTTCACCGTAGGCGACACCGAACTCGCCGGTATGCGGTAGCCAGAAGACGCTCTGAGCGGAGGCTTCGCTGCCTAGGGTGGAGATCGCGAAGATCTTGCGGCGGCGATACGTGCCATCAGGGTGGCGCTTCAGCAGCCGGGCTACCAGTTGGGGCGGGCCGGTGGTCTGCCGTAGCCAGGTGACGAGCACCTTGCCCGTGTCGGGGGCGACGGCGATTTCCGGACGCAGATGAGTCGCGCGTCTACCGGCGACTACGATTTCCTGAGCGCTAGCCGCCACGCCGAAGCTCGAAATCAACGCGCAGCAGATGACCAGTGACAGCCTGCAGCGGCTTCGCACGATTTCCCCCGTCCACGGTGCCCCACGCACCTTCGTCCACCTGGGGTCATAAAGACGGTACTGTGAGTCAGCCGTGCGCAGTAGTCGTCAGCAAAGACCTCCGCCAGATTCTGACGTAGCGTGAACTGCTGCTAGCGGCGCCGCGGTCGAGTGAGTGCCTGCGACAGCCCGGGGAACGCGACGACGCTCTCGTTGCCGTCGCGGCCGACGGAGGCCACACCGAATAGGTAGTTGTCGATGACCAGCCCTTCGAGGGTGTATTCCCGGCAGGCGGCGCCCGCGGGGACATCGATGGTGCATGGATCACCATCGCCTACCCAGCGCGACTTCTGCCACTGTGGCGCGGTGGTATCGCGCCAGACGACCTTGTACCCGGCCAGCAGGGGAGAGTCGACGGCCAGCCAGCGCAGGGTCGTCGAGGGGCGCACCGCGCCAGCGATGCTCACCTCAGCAGGCTGCGGCGGCGCCCAGGCCAACGCTGCTAGGGACGCGACGTTCACGCCAGTGAGCTTGCGGGCGTAGTCGAAGTTGACGCCGTCGATGACATCGCCGTAAGCGATGCCGTCTTCCACTCGCAGGTCCTGGTGCTGGCGCGTGTAGTTCTCGTGCGTTTCCATGATCCGCACGCCCGGGAATCCGAGGTCGTTGAACGGCCGATGGTGGCCGCCGCGGCCGAAGCGGTCGAGGCGGTAAATCATGACCGCTTCGAGGTTCGTCATGTACAGGTCGGTGATACGGGCCACGTAGCGGGCGAGTTGCCGTGAGATGCCATCGACCTCACCACCCGCGAACCGACGCATGCGCCGCGCTTGGTCGGTCTCTGTGGTTGGGGTGGGCTCCGAGAACACCCGGAACGAGTTGTTCTGGATGACGCCGTCGACGCCCTCGATGTTGCCGATCATGTCGTTGTTGAGAACAGCGGCAATATCCCAACCCTCGGCCTCGGCGACCTCCGCCATGTGACGTCCACCGAATAGACCCTGCTCTTCGCCCGACAGCCCGACGAGTACGACGGTTGAACCGAATTCGTGTCCGGCCAGCACCCGGGCGGCCTCGATCGTCCCGGCCATGCCGGAGGCGTTGTCATTGGCGCCAGGCGAATCGGACTCGTGGTCCAGGCCGTCGCTTACACGAGAGTCGACATCGCCGCTCATGATCACGTAGCGGTTGGGATGCACCGAGCCGCGGATCACCGCGAGTACGTTCACGATCTCCGTGTCGACGGGGATCCTCGAGTTCTCGTCGCCCTCCTGCACGTAGCTCTGGAAATACACTTCCAAGCAATCGCCGCACGCAGCCGAGATCTCTTCGTACTGCGCTTTGATCCAGCGCCGGGCGGCGCCGATGCCGCGCGTGTCCGACTGGGTCTCGGACATCGTGTGACGTGTGCCGAAGTTCACCAGCGTCTGGATGTCGGCCCCGATCCGCTCCGCGGACACGGCGTCGACAAGATCGTAGATGCGGGTATCGACTGCTGGCGGCACATCCTGCGCCCGGGCCGGGCTCGCAAGTTGAGTGCTTAGCAGGACGGTCGTCGCCAGGTAACCAGCGAGGGAACGGCGGGCGCGGCTGGGGGTACTGAGCATGTCGGGTCTCCAGGGTCGGGCTGAGATTCCGCGCTAATGTAGCCGATGACCGTGACAGGGAGACGCTCCCTCGGTGACAATGGTGTGGGGTAAACGAGTTTCACGGGGGCGCACTCGCCGTGAGCGGCGGCGAAAGAGGTGGTCGTATGTTGAAGAAGGGTGGGGCGCTGTGCCTCTCACTGGGCCTTGCACTGGGCCTGGCCGTGGTGGTGTACCCGGGCGCCGTTGAGGCGCAGGAACTGGCCCTTACTGTGGGGAAGTTTCTCGGGGATGACGTCCTGGACTCCATACCCGTCGTGGGCCCTCCGGAAGAGGTCGGGTTCGCCGACGGGACGCTATTGGGTGCGCGGTTCTCGATGGCCCTGTTGTTCGCGGAATTCGAGGCGAGCCTGACCACCGCTGGATCCAGCGTGCTGGCCGAGACGCCAGGAGAATTCAGCGCACGGTTTTCCTACGCGGAAGGCGGGGTGTTGGTGAAGATCTTTCCCGGGCCGGTAGCGCCGTTCCTGGCGGGAGGTATCGGTTATCACCGTATCGGCTGGGGTCTCGAAGGCGCGGATTCGTACGGGGGCTTGGGTTATTACATCGGTGCCGGACTCAAATTCGGGTTGGGGAAAGTCGGCGTGCGCGGCGATCTGCGCGACCACATCACGCCGATCAAGCTGGACGGTCTCGACCCCGACGTCGCGACAGCAATCGGGCTGGAGCAAGACGTCACCGTGCACAACTTCGAGGTGTCCGTCGCGCTCGTGATCAGCTTCTGACGCCGGCTCCGGACTACTCGCTTTCGTCGATGAGCACGCGTAGCCGCATCAGGCGGTTCCAGACATCTTCCGGCAACTTCGTGCCAGCAGATCCGGTATAGCTGGCGAGCACGTACTGCTCAAGGAACGTGTACGCGTTTCTCGCGTGGCTGGATTTCGGCGCGATTCGGATCGCCGTTTCGAGGAAGTACTCAGTCTCCGGGACCCAGATCGTTCTGGATATCGACGACTCGGCGATGCCCAGCCGGTAGTACGCCTCGGCTAGTTCCAGTTCGTCGTCGGGGGCCGTCTGCACGAACTGGTGCAGCAGGCCCGAGGCCACGATGGCATGGATGAGCCCTCGCCGGTCGCGAAGGTACTCGTTGCGGCTGTTCGCCTCGCGCAGCAATTCTGTAGCTACCTGCAGGTCGACCGGCGGCGCCGCCTCGCTCAGTTCCTCCAGCGCGACGATCCAGTCGCCAACACGGTCGACCAGGTACAGCGGCAGATCGTTGCGCTGCATGAACCGCCACAGTGCCGCGCGCGGGCGCTCGTAGTCACGGTTCACACGCACAGCGACCTTGAGGTAACTCTCGAAGATCCCCATGAGGTCGATGTCGGCGGCGTGCGACGCCGGGTCAACCAGAATGGCCTCGGCCGCCGACATGGCGGTGCCGAACTGGCGAGTGGCAACCAGCAACCGTAACGTGCCCACCTCGTCGAGTTGGCGGAGGTCGATCGTGTCGGCCAATGCGCTGCCGAGATCAGCGGACTCGCTGGCGGGCAGGCGCGAGTGGCATGCGAAGCAGGTTTCCGTGACGTTGCGCACAATATGGCGCGAGATGCGCTGGTCGCCGTTGCGGTAGGCGCTCAGCGCCTCGCGCGCATCGGCCGCCAGTGCGTCGCGGGCCACCCCGTAGCTGCGGTTCAGCCCGAGGCCGTGCCGCTGAATCGCCGAGGCGCGGGCAGCCAGGTCGGCGAGCCCGTCCTCGATGCGTTCAGCGTTGGTCGGGTCCTGCCAGGCGGCCTCATCGAAACTGTAAGGGAGTACCTCGACGAGAGCGGCGAACAGGTCGCGCATGGGGTTGCTCGCCTGGCCTCGCGCTGCTCGTGTCGAGAACGCCAGCGCGGTCAGCGCGACTAGGACCAAGACTCCCACCGACCGACGTTTGAACATGAGCAGTGCACCTAATGCTTCGAGTCCCGCGTCATTACTTCTCAATCGAGACCATTTTATCCGGTTTCAGCATGTTCGGAATACGCTATAGTCGCCCTTCGTTGAGCACCTACGACGGTAACCGACTCCGGGGGGCAGACTCATTTCCTTCGCTATTTCCGCCCGCATTTCACACTGGGCCCGGCCGACTCTCGGGGCCGCAGCGACGGTCGCGCTGGTCTTCCTGCTAACCGCCTCACCGCCAGTACTGGCGCAAGACGACAGCGGCTTCGCCTTCGACAGTGGATCGATCGTGATCCTGCGCGGCACCCCGGTCCAGGTGACCATCACGGGGCCGGCTGACCGTCTCGAGCAGGTGACCCTGCGGGTAACCCAGGACGGGCGCACGCGCGACTACGCCTCGAGCCTCGTTGATAACGATGGCAGTGCCGTGTTCAAGGACGTGACTGCCGACTCCACGGGCCTGGCGGAGATGCAGTTGTGGGACCGACAAGCGGTTGGCGAGCCGCATACGGTGAGGGTCTTGCCGAGCTGGATTTCCTTGCTGCCGCCCGTTCTGGCCATCACGCTCGCGTTGCTGTTCAAGCAGGTCATCGTGGCGCTGTTCGTGGGCCTGTGGCTCGGGGCGGCGGCGCTGGTGGTGACCGTTGGCTCCTCGGTGGTCGCTCCATTCGGCCCGACCGCGCTTCTGCGCGGCGCTCTAGACTCTTTCCAGGTCTACGTGCTCGGCTCGGTCACCACGGTGGCCTACGCTCAGATCCTCCTGTTCTCGTTCATGGTCGGCGGCACGGTCGGCATCGTGATCAAGAACGGCGGCATGCAGGGCGTTGTCAATCTCATCGTGAAGTGGGCAACGGATCCGCGCCGAGGGCAGCTCTCGACGGCCGTGTTGGGCGTTGCCATCTTCTTTGACGACTACGCCAACACGCTCGTCGTGGGCAACACGATGCGGCAGGTAACCGACCGGCTGCGGATTTCGCGCGAGAAACTCGCATACATCGTCGATTCGACCGCGGCCCCGGTCTCCTGTGTAGCGCTCGTAACGACCTGGATCGGATATGAGGTGGGCCTCATCGGCAGCTCGGTCGCCACCATCCCGGAGATTACCGAGGCGCCCTACTCGATCTTTCTCAGCTCGATTGGCTACAGCTTCTACCCGATCCTGACGATGTTCATGGTGTTCACCTTGGCCGCGCGCGGCCGCGACTTCGGCCCGATGCTCGCAGCCGAACGGCGAGCCCGGACGACAGGCCAGGTTCTCGGGCCCGATGCCGACGTGGACGAAGCGGCCGGTGCGGAAGCCGCGGAACTCGTCGTCAACGAAGAAAAGCCAGTGCGGGCGGTCAACGCCATCGTGCCGATCGGGGTCCTGGTGGGCACCGTGCTCGGCTCCCTGTACCTCACCGGTACCGGGGATAGCATTCGCGACATCGTTGGCACCGCGGATTCCTACAAGGCGCTGATGTGGGCATCGATGCTCGCCACGCTGACCGCGGCACTGCTGAGCGTCGGGCAGCGGATTCTCACGGCCAAAGAGGTTGTGGACGCCTGGTACGCGGGCATGAAGTCGATGCTCTTCGCGATGATCATTCTGGTGCTGGCCTGGTCGCTGGCGGCCGTATCGACCCAACTGCATACCGCCGAGTACCTGGTTTCGATTCTCGGCGACTGGCTGAACCCGGGCGTGGTGCCGGCCATCGTGTTCGTGCTCTCGGCCGCGACCGCGTTCGCCACCGGCTCCAGTTGGTCGACGATGGGAATTCTCATGCCGCTGGTGGTGCCGCTCGTCTGGGCGGTTGCGTACACGGGCGGCGATCCGGCGGTGGCAATGCCGGTGATGTACTCGGCTGTGGCATCTGTTCTCGCCGGGGCGGTCATGGGCGATCATTGTTCGCCTATATCCGACACCACGATCCTCTCGTCGATGGCGTCGGGATGCGATCACATCGCCCATGTGCGCACGCAGTTGCCCTACGCGCTGACGGTCGGCACGGTGGCGGTCCTGCTTGGGACGTTGCCCGCGGGCTTCGGTATGCCCTGGTGGTTGGGCATGGTGCTGGGCGCTGCAACGCTATCCGCGATTGCACACTACGTCGCGCAACCGGTCGAGGAGTCCAGCTAGCAGACTCGGACTGCTGGCAGACGCGGCCTTCTAGGCTTTGCCGCCCGTACGTAGATAGGGCGCGAACTCATCCGGTAGCGCACTGGCCATGATCGCCGCGGCGGTTCGTTCAACGTCGTACTCGACGCGGCGAAACTCGACGACAGGATCGGTGCCAGCTGCGATGTGTAGCTGGACGTAGCCGGCGCGCCAGTCGCCGTCTTTGGGCCGCCCGACCGAGCCGGTGTTCACGAAGTGCACGCCCTCGACGATGCGATGCCAGGGTTTGTGTGTGTGCCCGAAGGCAATTACGTCGCCAGCGGTCAGGCCCGCGAGATCGGCCATCTTGGTGCAGAAGGAGTCTGGCCGTTCCTCGGTCCAATAGAGCGTGTTGAGCGTTGGCGTGCCGTGCACCAGACACAGCCGCGATCCACCCGCGTGCCCTCCACGTGGTCTCAGGTCCATCCGGAAAGGGAGCTCGCCAAGGAAGGTCTTGGCCCGGGAATTCACGTGCTCCCGTGTCCACGCGTAGCTCTGGTGCGCGAGTTGTTCCTGATGGGCGTCCTCGTACTTGCAGCCACAATGCTCGTGGTCGGTGGCCACGGTCGAGTCGTAGTTTCCGGCCACTCCTGCGATGCCGCGCTCGCGGATGAGGGTCACTGTCTCGTTCGGCCACGGCGCGTAGCCGACGAGGTCACCCAGGTGATACGTGGCGTCGCAGTCGTCGCGCCGCTCAATGTCCGCAAGTACCGCTTCCAGCGCGGGTAGGTTCGCGTGGATGTCGCTAATCAGGGCGAAGCGCATGGTGCGTTCCTCATTCGCGCGGTGGGTCAGAGGACCATGCGCACCGCGTCATGGCCACGCAGGGCTTCGAACAACCCCTGGCGCTGGCCGTGGTCCTGAACGGTGACCTCGACGTTGATCGACACAAAGCTCCCTGAACTGCTGGTGTTGGACAACTCGATCATCACGTCTTCAATGTCGATGACTTCGAGTACTGCCGCGCGAACCGACGCTTCATCGCTACCGATGACCTTGTACAGCCAGCGGCATGGGTACTCAATGTCGAGTTGGCCGGTGATCTCGTTGATCGTGACCTCGGGGAGGTCCTGTTCATCGCCCATGGCGCACCTCGGTAGCTACTGGATTCGGCGCCATGATACCGCGCTGCTCGCCGTCACCGCGCGCCTAGAACGTGGCCGCGAACCGGAGGTAGATGCGCGAGGGAACCTTGTTCAGGAACTCGCCGAACCGGGGGCTGTCGACCGTGGCGATGACGTCGCGCGGATTCGCGCGGAAGATGAAGTTCGTTACCAGAACCCCGGCGCGCAGCGGAATGCCCGCAAGACGGAACCCCTTTGTGACCTGAACGTCGGGCGACAAATAGTCGGGAAACTGGCGATCGTTACCTGTGGTCGCGTAGTCACGGTAGACGTCGAGGCTGCTCCACGGGAAGCCATTGCGCCACTCGATCGATGGCGAAACGATGAGTTCCCACGGCAGGTGGAACGTGCCCCAGATCACGACACGGTTTGGAACGTCATGCCGCAGGGCGGCTCGCTGGTTGCCCCTCAACACTGGCGCTGGCATGTCTGAGGCAACCAGCGAGAAGTCGTTCAGGTGGCCTTCAGCGCTCGAGGTCACGTAGGAGATGAACAGCTGATCCTGCTGGCCCACACGGATGTTGGCAGTCATCTCCACCTGCCTGGAGGACGAGCGGCCCACGTTGGTGAGGACGATTCCGACCTCGTCGGGAACCACGAACGGCAGACTGCCCACGCCCGGAGTCAGAGGGATGGGCTCGTGCTCGACACGGTCGAAGACGAGTTGGTTGCGGGAATCGCGTTGCGTATAGGCGAGGTGAGCGGTGACACGTGCGCCGAGGCGTCGTGTCGCCGAGACCGTCCAGATGACCGCGCGTGGCGAATCGAGTTCCCCCTCTCGACGCGACGGCAGGAACAGTCGCTCGCCATTGCCGTCTTCGTCCCAGGTCGTCTCCACCCGTGTCGGAAAGGAATCCCAGAACTGCTCTGCCAGGAAGACCCGGCGATGCACGACCCCAACCGCGCCCTTGAGCAGGGTCTTGCCGTCGCCGGTGAGGTCCCATGCTGCGCCGACGCGAGGGGCAAAACGCACACTGCCCACCGCTGAGTCGTGCGATATGCGCAGGCCGACATCGAGCCAGAACCGGGTGCTCGGGCGCCAGCGATCCTGTACGAACAGCGCACCCTCCCACTTGTTGCCTCGTTGCTGCTGGACAGCATCGGAGGAGGAACTGGTCGACTCGATGAGTCGTCGCAGTCGGCCCTCGTTGTCGTAGATCCGGATCGGGCCGTTCGTGTACGTGCCGTCGAGGTTCATCTGGTGCACCTCGAACCCGGCCTGCAGGAGGTGACGGCCCGACTCGGGACCCAGGACACGGTTGTAGACCGTCTTCAACTGCCAGTGCAGAGACCGCCGGCTCTGCGAGTTGAACGCGTTGCCGTCGTTATGATCGGGGAACATGTCGAACCCGGAACCGATGGGCAGCGCCTGCGGCTGGACTCGTGCGGACTGGCGATTGAACTGCACGGTGGTGTCGACGAAGCTGCGTTCGTCGAAACGATGCTGGTGGTTCGCTACCACGGCGATGGTGCCGTGATCGATATCGCTGGTGGCCTCGATGGGGGTCAGTCCAGAAAGTCCAGCCCTGGATAGCCCGTCGGGCGAACCGAGAAGCGTGAACCGCACATCGTTCCTGGTGTCCGGCTTCCAGTCGAACTGGGTGAGCGACTGCCACTGCTGCACGATGGTGTGATCGCCGCGGTCGCCGGGCGCGTCGAATATCTGCATGCGCTCGAAGCGGAATCCGATCGACTGCGACATCGACAGTTCGGGCGAGAGCGAGCCGCTGAAGCGTACGCGCGGAGTGAAGCGGCGGATGCCCCGGTACTTGCCGCCTTTCAGCCACGGCCGCGGGAACGGGCTGACGATTCCAGTGTCCCAGTTTGTGCCGGCGGCTGCCGTGGTGACGTTCACCACGCCACCCAGGCGATCGCCGTACGCTGCGCTGCTCACACCTGACTCGAGCGACATCGTCTCGACCGCTTCGAGCGGCAGCTGCAGTCGGTACATGCCCGTGAAGGGGTCCATGAGATCGGCGTTGTTGAACAGGTACACGGAGTCGGCGGGCAGCGTGCCGCCTATGCTGATGAGCCCGTTGGGGCCGCGAACCACTCCAGGGAACACGGGTAGGGCGTCGAGGACCTGCTCGACCGGCAGCGGCAGACGCGTCAGTTCACGGTTGGTGAGCTCGCGGCGGTCGGCGGTGGAGTCGGTGTCGATGATCTGCGGGGTGTCCGCGGAGCGCGCCAGGACCGACACCTCGACCGAGTAGGCAAACAGGCTGAGCCTGACGTCGGTCTCGAGGCGTTGCCCTGGCAGGATTACCACCGAGACCGCCTTCGGCGCCTGCAGCCCGGGCAGCTCCACGGCCAGGCGATAGTCACCATGCCGCAGTTCGGTGAACTCGAAGCGCCCTTCTGTATCGGCCTGGACACGATGCTCAGTTTGGCGCGGCGCCGGCCCAACGAGCTTCACGGTCACGTGCGGGATGGGCGTGCCGTCGGTTTCCACGATGGTGCCGCCGATCGCTCCGAGCCGAGAACTGATGGGGCGCGGCTCCTCCTGACTCTGGAGTGCAGGCATCGCTGCCGCCGGCGCGGACGCCAGGATCGCCAGCAGGAGGGCGGCGACACCCCCGGTCGCTGCAAAGGGCAGCTTCACCGCGTACTCCCAGCTAAGAACGTCCCCGACCCCATGACGCCATTATGCACTGACCGCGCCAGCCGACAGGGTTCGATAGAGGGGTCACATCGATGCTGCAGGCAGGGGCAGGACGACCAGGAAGGCCGTGGCTACGAGAACCACTATCGCCACGGCGAGTTCGGCGGCCACCGCCCGGCGCAGCTCGTCGTTGGCCGCGACATCGCCGAGCCGTGGCTTGATCCGCTGCCAGTTGTGATAGCCGAGCGTGGTGATGATCGCGAAGCCGGTGATCTTGGCGACCAGCACGCGGCCGTACACGGTCCAGATTAGATCCGCTGGGGAGGAGAGGTACAGGTAGGAGGTCGTCAGTCCGGTGAACAACAGTGCGCCTGCGCCTAGCAGAGCGAGGGGGGAGAATCGTTCGATCACGGTCGCCACCAGCGTCCTGTCGGGTTTCCGGCGCAACACCACGGCGAAGATGGCGAGCAGCGAGCCGATCCAGATCGCAGCTCCGGCGACGTGCACACTTTGGGCGAACACGGCGGGGCTCAGCCAGCCGCCTTCCACAGCGTGACCGGTGAGGGATTGCGAACCGGCCGCGATGAGCGCGCCGACGCCCAGGATCGGCCAGCCGGTGTTCACATGCGTGCGAACTAGAGCTGCTCCGATGAGGGCGAACGTTGCTGACGCGAACTGCACGCGCCAGCCGGCGCCCCACGTGGTTTCCATCGCGATGATGCGGAGCGTCTCGGCGTCCACGCCCTCGTCCACGCCGAAGAACAACCAGGTCTGACCATAGAGGCTGGCAATGCGGCCGAGCGTGAGTGCCAGGGCGGCGATCAACGCGAGTCGGACCGCGTTCGCCCGCAGCCGTTCGGTGGTCGCGTTCAGGTCCGCGCTCAAACGGAGCGCGAGTCCGGCGCTGCCAACTAGCAGGAGGAGGGCGAGGTAGCAGCCGAACCGAACCGCGGCCAGCGCCACGGTCGAGGAGAGCATGTCTAGTTGCCCTCGCCAGTCAGATCTGCGATCGGCAGGGAGGCCGTGCGGATCACGGCATCGTCGTTCAACGTGTCAGTCCAGGCGAACACCACACGGGTGGACGTTGCGGTTACCCGCGGGAAGCCGCTGCTGCGCGCCGCACCTGTCTGCGCGAGGAGCCGCACAGGACCGACATCGCCGTCGGGCGAGACTCGCCGGTAACGGATCTCGCCAGTGCTGTCTACCTGGCTCAACCAGGTCGCCACCACGCTGCCGTCGCCGAGCGACGCCAGGCCGACGCGTCCGAGCGTGGGCGCCTCGGCCGTGCCGCGCTCGAGCAGGATGGGGTCGCCCCACAGCGCGCCCCGGTCGTCAGTGAATGCCACCTTGATCTCAGGGGCGTCGTTTACCAGCGAGAACCAGACAACCGCGCCGGCAGCACCACCCGTGGAGACCACGACCGGGCCGTTTACCGGACACCCGGGGATCATCCATCCATCTGCGGCGACTGGCGATGGTTCGCTCCAGCCGTCAGCCGTCCGGCGAACCGTCCAGATGTCACGGATCTCGTCGGGGGAACGGTCACGGTAGACGACCACCAGGGTGTCTCCCAGATAAGCGGCGCCCGTCTGGCAGCAGTCGCAGGTGCGCAGGTCGAGTACCTCCTCGGGGCCCGGCGTTCCATCGGCGGCCCATCGGCGCCCGCGCAGGCTCATGTCGGCTCCGCCATTGTGCGGATCGAGTTCACTATTGGCGAACGCGCGCCCGTCGAGCCACACCGCGCTGAACCCACCGTCGTCCTCGGCCACGAGCGAGGTGAAGCCGTGCTCGGTGGGGGAGCTGTCGTCGTGGGCTTGCCAGGGTTCGCCCCAGGAGCCATGAGCGTCGGCGCGCGCAATCTTGACTCCGTAGGCCAGGCCGGCTTCTCCCAGGCTCTGCAACCAGTGGCCGGCAAGGCCGCCGTCACTCAGCTCGATCACCGACGGGAAGTCTGCCCAGTTCACGAAAAGATCATCGGCAGCGATGGCCGTGGTCGTCGCGCTCCAGGTGCCGTCGGGGCTCAGGGTAGCCGTGGCGACGCGGTGGCCGCCTTCGACGGGCTCCACCCAGGACATATGGACCCGATCGTCCGTTCCCGCCGACAGGCCGGGCATGCCGCTGGCCGCAGCCGAGGGATTCTCGAGCGGTGCGGGGTCGCCGCCTACGGGGGCAGCCGGCAGGGTCTCCGTCGCTGGCTCGCAGCCGGCGGTCGTGGCGAGGATGACAGCGAGGATCGGAAAACGGCAAGCCGCAGGGTTCTTCTTCATAGCCGGAGATGCTGGCGGCTTTCCTCCTCGGAATCAACCTCGCGGAGAGCGGCCGGGAGACTGGCTCGTGTTGACGAGAGCACCGGGATCGAGGACCCCAAGGGCCTCGCGTGGCTTGGACGATCGAGAGCAAAACGTCTGAATACGGTTCAAATCACCCGAAAGAGCATTGAAACACAGCTAAACGCTCATAAAGATGCCTAAGCAGTCACGCACAATGCGCGACAGTCGATGGCCCCATTGACAACTCTTGACCGGTGCGTTAATCAATAGAACTCTTACCCTAGCGTCAAAGTAGACTGCAACATCACGAGTCGGTGTCCAGCGCACTGGCGGGAGGCGATGGACATGTCCAGTGCCCGAATACCCGAGTGGGCCTCTAGTGCGCTCACTCTCGTGATCGCTGCAGGCGCGGCATTCCTGATCTGGAGTCTTGCGGCCGAGAACCGACAGCTCAATGCGGAGATCACCGATCTCTACGCGGAGCGGAACTCGCTGCAGGAAACGACGGCGCTTCAGCTCTCGCTTGCGGAAGGCGAAACAGTTCCGGACACGCCTGTGGTGGGCCCGGCGGGAGAGACGGCCACACTGAGTGAGCTGGTTACCCGCGGTGGCGTGATCGCGTTTCTGACGACTACCTGTCCCTACTGCCAGGAAATGCTCCCGGTTTGGGCGCAAGTCTCCGAGCAGTACGCCGCCCGCGGCGTGCCGTTCGTGGGAGTGATGCTCGATACCGCGGCCGCCACCCGGCAGTACGTCACCGAACATTCCGTCGAGTTTCCCCTCTGGGCGCTCGCGGACCCGGCTACGGCCGATGTGAAGGTGGCGATTGTCCCGTACACGCTCCTTGTCGAGGGGGGCGCGGTAGTGCGAGACACGTGGCCAGGATTTCTTGATCCGACAGAAACCGCGATGCTCGCGGCGGCGCTCGACGACGAGTTGTTCGCCGCGCAACAGATGTTGTCCGGGTCATCGGTAGACCCCGATTGCTGCGAAGCCACGGCGTTAGGCACAGACGCCACGGGCGGGCAGTGAGCGTGCCGATGATTCATCCTCCCCAAACTCCAAGCCTGTGCCGAGGGGGACCCGACCAGCTGAGGTGAGAAGAAGTATCCATTCTCCACGTGTCTCCTTCGCACCAGCAGCCGGGAAGCT
>JAJCXT010000046.1 GCA_029263295.1 Acidobacteriota bacterium
TACTGAATCTCCAGCATGTCCAAGATTGGGGCCTGTTCCCGCCACGATGGCCTCACCTTTACCCACAGTTCGAGATGGACCGGACGGCCCAGCAATTCAGCGATCTGCATCCGGGCCGCCTGACCGACGGCGCGAAGCATCTTCCCACCCTTACCGATCACGATCGGCTTCTGGGTTTGCCGATCCACGTAGATCGTCGCGTTGATCACGACAGACCCGCCTTCTTCCTCTGGCTCTACCCACTGATCAACGGTGACGGCAGTAGTGTACGGCAGTTCTTCGCGCGTGCGGTTCAGAAGCTGCTCCCGGACGAACTCCGCGGCCAGAAAACGCTCCGACCGATCCGTCAGAGCATCGTCCGGAAACATCGGCGGGCCCGGCGGGAGGATCTTGAGCGCGCTGGTCATCAGCGCGTTGCAGTTGTCCCCTTTGAGCGCCGATATCGGGATGATCTCTGCGAACGTCGCCTGCTCCGAGAACCAGGCAATCAGCGGTAGCAATTCCCGCTTGTTCAGCTTGTCGACCTTGTTCAAGAGCAGGATGACCGGGGTGTCGAGTCCCTTCACCAGTTCGAGCAAGTACGTAAGTCCACGCCCCCGGGATTCGGTGACGTCCACGAGAAGCCCGACCATATCGACCTCATGGAGTACCTGCCGCGTGGTGTCCATCATGCGTCGGTTCATCCTGTAGTGCGGCCGATGAACACCCGGGGTGTCGACGAAGACCACCTGCCCCCTATCTTCCGTTACCACGCCGTGGATGCGATGGCGGGTCGTCTGCGGTTTGTCCGAGACGATCGAAACCTTCACCCCGACCAATCGGTTCAGGAGCGTCGACTTGCCCGCGTTCGGCCGGCCGATGAGCGCCACCGTGCCAGAACGGAAACCGTCGATGGGATCCGACTGCATCGTGCTCATTCCGCTGGCTCCGCTGGTTGGATACGGCACACGCCCACGCGGTGTACCCGGCGTTCGTCGGCATCGAGGATGTCGAACCGCAGGCCGCTGTACTCGAAACGCTCACCCCGAACCGGCACTCGGCCCAGTTTGCTGAACACCAGGCCGCCGACCGTATGGAACTCGCCCTCGGCCACTTCTACACCGATGGCTTCCGCCAGATCTTCGATCTCAGCCTTGCCGGAGGCGATTATGCCCTCCTCGCCAGTCTCGATCAGCGCCTCCTCGTTCTCGTCCTCGTCCTGGATCTCGCCGACGATCTCCTCCAGCACGTCCTCGAGCGTCACGAGACCAGCTGTACCACCATACTCATCGACGACGATCGAGAGCTGTTCATGCCGGTGCTGGAACTCCGAAAGGAGCTCGCTCACTTTCTTGGTCTCGGGGACGAAGTGCGCCGGACGAACGATCCGGGTGAGCGGCTCGTCGCTGGTGCCCTCACCCAACGCGGTGACGAGATCCTTCAGATTGGCAATGCCCACCACGTGGTCGAGATCGGCACTGACGACCGGAATGCGAGAGAAGCGATGCTCCGCGATGAGAGCCTGGAGGTCACGGAGCATCGCGTCCGAATCGATGGCCACGACATCCACACGCGGCGTCATGACCTCCCGCGCGATCGTGTCCTCAAACTCGGCCACTCCACGCAGCAAGGCCTCTTCGGACTCAGTCACCAGTCCTTCTTCTTCCGCCATGTCGAGGAACGTGCCGAGGTCGCCGCGCTCGGGGTCACCGTTCTCCGCCCGATGGCGCAGCCTGGCGAGACGGGCTGTGCGCTGAAGGTGTCCGGCAGGGAGACTGAAGGCCATTCGCGCGGTCGCGAACAGGATGTGCAGGACGCGAAGTACGGGGCCCGGACCTACCAGCGCAACCGTCCAGTACGGAAGCAGTTTATCGACGAGCACAAACGCCGCGAAGGCGGCGCCGGTCGACGACAAAGTCGTCACTCCAGCAGCGACCAGTGTGAAGACCAGGCGAGCCACCAGCAACACGAGGAGGGTCTGACGCGCGAGGCCGAGTGAAATGAACGCGTCCTCCACAGCATCCGCACCCCCTTCTTCGACGGGGTCGTCTTTGCGCCCGTTGGCCCAGGCGCGCCGTTGCACTCGATTCAGGCTACGCGCTGCCACGGATACTGCCGCGGCGCCCCACAGCAGCAACGCGAGCGTCGCAAGAACCACAAGATCGGCCGTCGGGAACTGCATCACCTGCCCCCTCCGCGCAGCGCGACTGGCCTCAGCGCCTCTTCCAATCGGGTCATGTCGCCGCCGTCACACGTGTGATCGTAGCCGAGGAGGTGGAGAACGCCGTGCAGGGCCAGGACAACAAGCTCCGCGTGGTAAGGGATCCCGAGATCCCGGGCCTGGCGCGCCGCCTGATCCGTACAGACGATCACGTCGCCACAATAGTCGGCATCTTCATCGTCGAGGTCATCGTCTGAGTGGGCGAACGAGAGCACATCCGTAGTCGACGACTTCTGCAGGAAGTCACTGTGAAAAGCGGTCATCTGCTCGTCGTCGACGAACGCAACGCCAACGGCCCCGGGCGCACGCCCGGTGGCTGCGAACGCCACCCGGGCGACGTGCTGCAGCGTCTGCTGGCCAATGACAGGACGCGACTGGCGATTACGACTGACGATCAACTTGCCACCGGTGTCGCGCCGTCAGGCAGCGCATCGTCGCCATCAATGGCCTCTGGATACTCGATGCGGTTGTGATGCATGCCCGACAGAACATCAAGGAACGCATCCTCCACCTTGGCGAGATCCCCCAAGGTAATGTCACACTCGTCGAGTTGACCATCTTCGAGCACGGCGCGTACCTGGTCACGAATCATCTCCTGGAGCAGATGCGGCGTCGGCTCCTGAATCAGCCGTGACCGGGCCTCTACGCCATCCGCGAGCATGATCAGAGCCGCCTCTTTCGTCTGCGGCTTGGGTCCCGGATAACGGAAGTCTTCCTCGCGAATCGCCTCGGAATCCTCTGATGATTTGGCCTGCGCGTGGAAGTAGCGAATCAAAGACGTGCCGTGGTGCTGTGGAATGGAATCAGCCAGCGGGCGAGGCAGTCGATACTCCTCGGCGTAAGCGAGCCCTTCCTTCACGTGTCGCACCAGGACCAATGCACTCATGTGAGGTGAGAGATGGTCGTGAGGGTTCTTGGCGCCTTCCTTCTGGTTCTCGATGAAGTACTCGGGCTGCTTCATCTTGCCAATGTCGTGGTAATACGATGCCACCCGACAGAACAGCGGATTGGCTCCGACCTCCTCCGCCGCCTTCTCGGTGAGAGTGCCAATAACCACGCTGTGGTGATACGTCCCTGGCGCCCTGACCGCGAGCTGCTTCAGCAAGGGCAGATTCATATTCGACAACTCGAGCAGCTTGATGTCGGTCAGGGTGTCGAACATGTACTCGAACGGTGGTAGTACCGCCGAGGCGAGCAGCGTGGCCTGGAGAGCTCCAAATACCGCCAGCGCCACCTGGAATCCGGTTAGTGACCACGGCGGTACCGGCTGCTTCATCAGGGCCAGGCCGACCACGGCGAGCGCGTTGACCGCCGCGAGAGTTACGACCACACGAAACATCTCGGTGCGCTCGGCGAAGCGAGTCATGCCGAAGACCACGGCGAACGAACCCAGGAGGCTAAACAGCGCCAGTTCCACATCGCCGCTGATCGCACCCACGACCACCGTCTGCAGAGCGGCGAAGATCCAGGCCACTTCCGCGTCGGCCAGCAGCACCAATGCCAGCGAGCCCATGGCGAACGGTATCGCGAAACGGTAGGACTCCGCGACGTTGTAAGGCGGTGCGAGAAACGAACTCGCGACCGCGTCGCCGATGAACACCATCATGCGAGTCATCAGCACACTACTGACCAGCGCGACGAGCATCAGGTGGTACAGCCTAGCCACGCGCTGGAATCTGATCTTCTTGCGTCGGTAGCGGACGAACCGCCAGAAACCGAAGATTGCCAGGCCCACCACCACCGTCAGGCCGGCGCTCGACGTCTGGGAGCCGCCGCCGGACCACTGCTCGCGGAGCGCCGCCAGTTCGCGTTCAATCTTCGGCGTCACAGGGTCGCCCTCGCGAACGATCGTGCGCCCTCGCTGCACTTCGTAGAATACCTGGTCGACCGCGTCACCGGCAGCCTGGCGCCTCGCTAGTGTCTCGTTACTGTTGAAATTGAGGTTCGGATGCACCAACTTGCCGAGCAGCTCGCCGAGGCTGTCTTCCATGGCCGGCTCGAGCGCGAAGCCGGTCTGAACCGCACGAGCCAGCCAGTCTCGCGAAGCGTTTAGGTCCCGCACAGCCCCCGGGTCCTCCACCAGCCGCTCCTGCTGGTCAAAGATGTCGCGAATCCGCAAGGCCGAGGAAGATCCCAAATCGAGCGGGTTCAACGTGCCGATCAGCGAGTGCTGCAGTTGATTGCGTAGCAGCCGTTCGGCCTCGAGTTCGGTCTCGGCCGTGAAGCCCTCAGCCCAGGCGGCCGCCATGAATACTGTGGGCAGGGGCAGGCCGAAGGTACTCTCCGCCGCCTCCATCAGGCCCGCCTGTGGATTCGGGTCCAGCTCCTCCCATGCGACAACCTCGTCGGCGTCGAGTTCCCCCCGACCCCATGCGTAGAGGGCGTTGAGCGACGCGAGCGGTGCCTGCCATGCAAACGGGTCGAAGTCGTAGAGATCGACCACGAGGGCCCTCGCCTCGGCACGGCGACTTTCGGTCGCCTCCGGATCCGCAACCCGTAGCTCGATCGGCGCGACCACGTCGGCGTCGACGATGTCACCCTCGCGATAGTCGTACGTCCGCACACCAAACTCGGTGCCGGCGATCATCACGATCGCGGCCAGCGCGAGCAGCGACCACAGGTGTTCCTCGTCGAGCAGACGCGTTACCAGGCGTGACGATCGCCAGTGCCGTCTGCCAGAGTCACTCATGGGCGGCTGCGATCCGTGTCTCGATCCCGTTCCTGGCGCTCGTATGCGCGCACGATCTCTTTCACGAGTTCATGGCGAACAACGTCGCGGCGGTCAAACTCGACATGGGCTATCCCCTCCACGTCGGCGAGAATGTGGCTCGCGTCCACCAGGCCCGACTTCGCCTTGGGTCCGAGATCGACCTGAGTCACGTCGCCGTTGAGTATTGCCTTCGATCCCAGGCCGAGGCGAGTCAGGAACATCTTCATCTGATCTGGGGTCGTATTCTGCGCTTCGTCGAGAATGACGAATGCCTCGGAAAGTGTTCGGCCACGCATGAACGCCAGCGGCGCAATCTCGATTTGCCCGCGCTCGATGAGCCTCGTCGCCCGATCGAACCCGACCAAGGAATAGAGAGCGTCGTATAGCGGACGCAGGTACGGATTGACCTTCTCGATCATGTCGCCCGGAAGAAACCCCAGCTTCTCGCCCGCCTCGATCGCAGGACGCGCCAACACGATACGCCGCACCAGCCGCGAATTGAGCGCTTCAATCGCCATGGCCATCGCAAGGAACGTCTTGCCCGTGCCCGCAGGCCCCACCGCGAAGACGAGGTCGTGATTCCGAATGGCCTCCAGATAGCGCTTCTGGTTGGGCCCCTTCGGGTGAACCGCGCGGCCCTTTGCCGTTCGGACCTCGGTGCCGGTAAAGAACCTCTCCAGCGAGACCTCAGGCTGCTCTATGGCCACCTGCAGCGCCGTCCGAACGCTCGCTGCGTCGACGAGATGCCCCTGCCCGGCCAGAGCGCCGAGCTGCAACAGAATACGCTCCGCAACATCGAGGTCTTCTTCGCTGCCTTCCAGGAAGACCTCCTGGTCACGGCCGGAAATCTCGACGCCTAGCTCATGCTCGAGCAGGTGCAGGTTCTCGTCGTTGATACCGAACAGCGCCTGGGCCGTGTCAGGATCGAGCGCGACTCTACGACCGGGTGCCTCGCGGACCTTGCCCGTCACTCGGCTTCCTCCTCCACACTCGCAAGCTGGATTCCCAGTTCGTCGAGTTGCGTGGAAGAAACCGTGCCCGGAGCGTTGGTCATCAAGTCGGAAGCACTCGTGGTCTTGGGGAAGGCGATCACATCGCGGAGGCTATCGAGCCCCGCTAACAACATCACGATACGATCCAACCCCAGGGCAATGCCACCATGGGGCGGTGCCCCGAAGCGCAAAGCCCGTAGGAGAAAGCCGAACTTTTCGTTCGCCTCCTCTTCGTCGATGCCGAGAGCGTCGAAGACCTGGGCCTGGATATCGGACTGGTGAATACGAATACTGCCCCCTCCCAACTCCACACCATTGAGCACCAGATCGTAGGCCTGGGCGCGAACCGCAAGCGGGTCTGTCGCAAGCAGTTCGAAGTCCTCGTCCATCGGGCGGGTGAACGGGTGGTGTCGCGCCACCATTCGACCCGCCTCCGCGTTGTGTTCGAGAAGCGGAAACTCGGTGACCCAGAGGAACTTCATGCCGGGCCCAGCCCAGCCCTCACTGCGCGCGAGCGAAGATCGCAGCGCGCCCACTGCCGTCGCCGCGGATTCCCACTCGTCGCCGACCGCCAGCAGAGCATCACCATCTGAGAGTTCCGCCCGGGCCGCCAGAGCAGCGACCACTTCCGGCTCGAGAAACTTCGCGATTGGCGACGTGATCTCACTATCGACCAGCTTGAGCCAGACGAGCCCCTTGGCGCCCGCATCACGGGCGGTGCCGGTCAGCTTGTCGAAGCGCGACCTGCTCCAGGCGCCGCCGCCAGGGACCCGGAGCGCCTTCACCACGCCGCCGTCGGCAACTACGCCCTTGAACGCGTTGAAGCCAGCCTCCGCGAAGATGTCGCTCACGTCGACCAATTCGTTGCCGAACCGAAGATCGGGCCGGTCCGAACCGTAGCGATCCACGGCCTCGTGAAAGGTCATGTGGCCGAACTCCACGTCGGTGTCGTGCCCCGCGACCTCGAGCAGACGGCGCACGAGAGTCTCGGTCACCTCTCGTACGTCGCTCATCTCGACGAAACTCATCTCGATGTCAATCTGAGTGAATTCGGGCTGACGATCCGCACGCAGGTCCTCGTCTCGGAAACAGCGCACGATCTGGAAGTAGCGATCGAATCCCGAGACCATCAGCAACTGCTTGAACAATTGAGGGCTCTGCGGCAACGCGTAGAAGGAGCCGGGGCTCTCGCGGCTAGGGACCAGGTAGTCGCGCGCCCCTTCCGGCGTGGACCGCGTCAGCATCGGAGTCTCGATCTCGTAGAAGCCCGCCTCGTCAAGGACCGTCCGAGTAGCCAGTGTCAGCCTATGACGCAGCGCCAGCGCTCTCTGCAGCGGCGCCCGCCGCAGATCAAGGAAGCGCTCGCGCAGTCGGGTCTCCTCAGAAGTTCGCGGCTCATCCTCGATGACAAAGGGAGGCGTCTCCGATGGCGCCAGCAGACGCGCGGCGCTGACCCGCACCTCGATGTCGCCGTTTGGTAAGTCCGGGTTGACGTTCTCCGGACCGCGCGCGATCACGGTGCCCTCGATCTCGACGACGTACTCCGATCTCCAGCCACGCGACGCCGCGTGGGCCTCCGGATACGCGTCGGGGTCGATGACACACTGCACGAAACCCGCGCGATCACGCAGATCCAGGAAGATCACGCCGCCAAAGTCGCGCTCGTGCCAGAGCCAGCCCTGAAGACAGACGTCCTGGCCGAGTTGTTCGTTCGAGATCTCACCGCAGCGGTGCGTACGACGCATTGCACTTCCGATAGTAATGGAGTCGATGGGTAGCAGAGCCCGGCTGTTCAACTCGTCGCGGTTACGCGAACGAGTTGGGCGGCGATCGCAGGCAACTCGCTGCCGCTGACGACCTCCTCGCGACCGTCAGCCATGTGCTTCAAAGTGTAACGGTCGGCGGCTATCTCGTCCGGCCCGACGACCAGCTGCCACGACGCCTCGGAACGACGTGCCGCCTTGGTCTGGGCTCGCTTGCTGCGGCCGCCGTAGGCATGAGTAAGCGCGCGCACACCCGCGCGCCGCAGGTCGTGAACTAGACGATGTGTCGTGTCCACCGAGCGCTCGTCGAAGGCGATAACGAACACGTCGGCCACCGCAGGGGCCACCTCGTCCGGCATCGCCAGAAGTATCCGTTCCACGCCCGATGCAAAGCCCACTCCCGGCACGTCTTCGCCGCCCATCCGTTCGACAAGGCCGTCGTAACGGCCGCCGCCGAGCAGGCTGTCCTGCGCCCCCAAGGCTGACGATGTGATCTCGAAAACGGTCTGCCGGTAGTAATCGAGTCCACGGACCATACGCGCGTCGATCTCGGCCTCGACGTTCCAATCAAGCAGCGTCTCACGCACCCGCTCGAAGTGCCGCGAGGCCGCGGGGGTGAGCGAGTCCTGAATCATGGGCATGGCCGCGATCACCGCCTGGCAACCGGGCTTCTTGCAGTCCAGCACCCGGAGTGGGTTGGTGAGGTGCCTGCGTCTACAGTCGCTGCAGAGTTCATCCAACCTCGCAGCCTGCGCGGCGACCAGCGCGGCACGGTAGGCAACGCGAGTCTCCTCATCTCCCAGGGTGTTCAGCTTCAGGGCCAGCGATGACACTCCAAGCTCCGCCAGCCACTGCATCGCCATTGTGATCACCTCGGCGTCGACACGAGGCGACTCGGCGCCAAGCACTTCCACACCGATCTGGTGAAACTGCCGGTAACGCCCTTTCTGTGGTCGCTCATACCGGAACATGGGCCCGCTGTAGAAATAGCGTTCTATCGACCGCCCCTGTCCGAGTCGATGTTGCAGGTACGCGCGGACAACCGGCGGCGTCCCCTCGGGCCGCAGCGTGATGTCGTTGCCGCCGAGGTCCTCAAACCGGTACATCTCTTTCTCGACGACATCCGTCGTGTCGCCCGTTCCCTTCACGAAGACCTCACTGTCTTCGAAGATCGGGGTGCGGATCTCGCGGAATCCGTAGCGTGCGAACACGTCGCGGGCGCTCGCTTCCACGCGCTGCCAGCGTTCCACTTCCCCCGGCAGAATGTCCTGCGTTCCGCGAATAGCCCGAATCTCTTTCATCGCTTTCTCCAAGCGCGCTCGAGTTCGCCTACGACGATCTCGCGCACACCCGCAGCTGTCTTGAGGATCAACGCGCCCTGCGCTGTCACGCCGACCGACTCGCCCTCGACCAGGCCTTCCACCGTGCGCACCTGCGTACGGCACCCGACGCTGGTCGGCGAGAGCGACACGAAACGCTCGGCGAGCGCCTGACCGTCGCCAGCGCGCGCGACCTGTTCCCATGATTCCAGGTTGAAGAGTAACCGAACCAGGAGGGCGTGCCGGTCCTGCGGCTCACCCGTGATCATACGCAAACTGCCCCCGACCCCACCGAGCGCGGGATCGAAGTCCTCGCGGGCCTGGTTCACGTTGAGGCCGATACCGCACACGAGGAAATCGAAGCCCTGCCCGGTGGTCTCACCCTCGACCAGGACGCCGGCCATCTTGAGGCCGATGCAGAAGAGGTCGTTCGGCCAGACGAGCTCAACCGGATTCGGGACGAGCGGCGTGATCGTCTCGGCGATCGCGATTCCAGCCGCCAGTTGCACGCCGGCCGCATAGTCGGGCGCGGCATCGGCTGGCGGCCGCAGGAGAACCGACAGGTAGATACCCCCACCGGCGGGAGAGTCCCACCGACGCTCCCGGCGCCCGCGGCCGCGAGTCTGTTCCTCGGCCACCACCAACGCTCCGTGCTGCCCGCCGACGCGCCCCAGGCGGCGCGCTTCGTCGTTCGTCGACCCCACGCACTTGTGCAGCTCCACCCGCCGGGCCAGGCTGCAGCGCGCCAAATCGGCGCGCAGGTCAGATGCGACCAAGCCACTCGCTCCGACGGCGCGCGGGAACTCAGGCACCAACAGCGGCGACCTGATTGCGCAGCCGCTCACATTCGGCCTCGAGTTCCGCGTGCCGGCTCCTCACCTTCTGCACTACCGCTTCCGGCGCGTTGTTCACAAAGCCGTCATTGCCGAGCCGTGTCACCAGTCCGGCCAGTTCGCCCTCGGCCCTAGCCAGTAGCTTCTGCAGCCGCTCACGCTCCTTGTCGAGGTCCACCACTCCTTCGAGCGACATCAGCACCTCGACATCACCGGTCACGCCCGCCACGCGCTCGCCGATCTCGGGTTCCTCCGCAGCGATGCTGACGCTACCCGCGCGAACGAGGGCACGCAGATCAGGCTCGATCGCCTGTAGATCCTCGCGGCGCTGGTCGTCGTTGCAGACGAGGACCAGGTCGATTTGGCGCCTGGGTTCAACGCCGACCTCGGCCCGTAGCCGCCTCGCCTCAGTGGCCACGTCCTGCAGAAGCCTGACCAACGACTCGGCCTCCGCGTCGAGCCATTCTTCCTGCGCGGCCGCCCACGCGGTCTGAGCCAACAGCCCTCGATCACCCGGCAGCCGCGACCAGAGGTCCTCCGTGATGAAGGGCATCATGGGATGAAGCGCCCGCAACACGATCTCCAGTGCCGCAAGCAGCGTCCCGCGCGTTTCCCGTTGCGCTATTTCGTCATCCGAGTTGAGCGCCACTTTCGCCATCTCGAGGTACCAGTCACAGAACTCGTGCCAGATGAACTGGTAGAGATCCTGCGCCGCCTCGTCGAAGCGATACTTGTCCAGGTTGCGTTCGATTCGAGGCAACAAACCCGCCAGACGAGATAGCACCCAGCGATCGGCCACGGAGCGCGCTGTCGGATCGGCAGCGTCAGCCGACGCCTGCAAGGCAACGTCGTCGTCGCCGAGGTTCATCAGGCTAAAGCGCGTGGCATTCCATAGCTTGTTGGCGAAGGCCCGGTACCCGGCAACACGTTCCTCCGAAAAGATCAGGTCGGTGCCCGGGGTCGCCGTGGCGATCAACATGAAGCGCAGGGCGTCCGCCCCGTACTTGTCGATCATCTCCACCGGATCGACACCGTTGCCACGCGACTTGCTCATCTTGACGCCGTGCTCGTCCCGGATCAGGCCGTGCAGAAAGACGTCGTGGAACGGGACCTCGCCACGGAAGTGGATCCCCAGCATGACCATGCGCGCCACCCAGAAGAACAGGATGTCGTATCCGGTAACGAGCAAGCCCGTGGGGTAGTACCGCTCCAGGTCCTTGGTCTCTTCCGGCCAACCCATCGTCGAGAACGGGAACAGACCGGAGGAGAACCATGTGTCGAGCACATCAGGATCCTGGCGTAATCCGAGAGCAGGATCCGGATCTTCCTCGCTGACGAAGATCTCTCCGGTCTCGTCGTTGTACCAGGCGGGGATGCGGTGCCCCCACCAGAGTTGCCGCGAGATGCACCAGTCACGAATGTTCGTCATCCATTCCCGGAAGATCTTGAACTGGTTGTCGGGATGGAACCGCACGTCGCCGTTCTCGGCCGCAGCCATGGCGGCCTCCGCCAGCGGAGCGGTCCGGACGAACCACTGCGTAGAGATCAGGGGCTCGATGATGGCGCCTGACCTCTCGCTGTGACCAACAGCGTGGCGGTGCGGCCGGTCCCCCACCAGCAGCGACTCGCTCGACAACGCCGCGAGCACAGCCTTGCGGGCCGCGAAGCGCTCGAGCCCTTCGAAGTCGCCAGCCGCGTCGGTCATCCTGCCGTCTGTCCCGATGACCTGAACCCGCGGCAAGTCGTGGCGCACGCCCGCCTCATAGTCGTTGGGGTCGTGCGCGGGGGTCACTTTCACGACCCCCGTCCCGAACTCCGCATCGACGAAGTCATCGGCAATCACCGGAATCTCGCGACCCATCAGCGGGACAATCGCGGTGCGGCCCACGAACTCCGTGTATCGCGGGTCGTCAGGATTCACCGCCAGAGCCGTATCACCCAGCATGGTCTCGGGCCGTGTTGTTTCCACTTCCAGGTATTCGGCTGCTGCCCCTTCCACGGCCGCCAGCGGATAGCGGATCTTCCACAGCTTGCCGTCGACCTCGACGTGCTTGACCTCCAGGTCAGAGATCGCCGTCTGGTCTTTCGGGCACCAGTTGACCATGTACTCGCCGCGGTAAATCAGTCCCTGCTCGTACAACTCGACGAACTCGCGCCGCACGGCCGCGGACATATCCGGATCGAGCGTGAAGCGCAGCCGTGACCAATCGACAGACAAGCCCAGGCGCCGCATCTGCTCGAGGATCCTGCCGCCGTACTCCTCTTTCCATTCCCAGACGCGGCGCACGAAGGCCTCGCGCCCCATCGTCCGGCGATCGAGGCCTTCGGCGGCCAGCGCCTTTTCCACGACATTCTGTGTGGCAATCCCCGCATGATCGGTACCCGGCAACCACAGGACGTCGAACCCCGACATGCGTTTGTACCGCGCGACCAGGTCCTGCAGGGTCTGGTCCAGACCGTGACCGAGATGCAGGGCTCCCGTCACGTTCGGTGGCGGGATGACCATAGCGAACGGCGGCGACTGGGACTCGTTGTCGGCCTGCCCGATCGTCTGTTCCTCCCAGACCACCGTCCAGCGCTCTTCCACAGGTCCGTGTTCGAAGCCTTTCGGCATGACCTCGTCGGAGGGTGCAGGTTTGCTGTCGTTCATGGGTTGTCCGGTACGGCGTGCGCCTGAATTGCGGCCATAAATAGAAACTTCGGAAACGGCTCGCCAATGAAAACTCGATGCCACCCAGGTGTCAACGCACTCATGGCATAGCGGGACGACTCGCGCGGCCTATAATCCGCCCGATGGTCCGGGCAAGAAAGATGTGGGGACAACACTGGCTCGCGAGCAAACAGCTCGCGAACGACCTCGTCGCGTTGATCGATCTGCGCGACGGGGATCGCGCCATCGAGATCGGCCCGGGGACTGGACTACTGACCACCGCGCTACTGGATCGGGGAGTTCACGTGACCGCCATCGAAGTCGACCCGCGGTGCGCCGACCACCTAGAGGCCGAACTGGGTGACCGGAGACTCGATGTCATTCGTGGAGATATCCGGCGGATCGACGCGGACCAATTGCCGTGGCAGAGCCGCCCAGTCCACGTTGTTGGCAACCTGCCCTACAACCTCAGCGGCCCGATTCTGCGTTGGACCGCCGCCAACCGCACACGCATCAAGGACGCTCATTTCATGCTGCAGAAGGAAGTCGCCGACCGAATCACAGCCACGGAAGGCTCGCGTGTGTACGGAGCCCTCTCTGTTCAGATGCAGTGGCAATTCGAGGTCGACATACTGAAACGGCTCTCCCCCGGCGCATTCCGTCCGCCCCCGAAAGTACGTTCAGCTTTCCTTCGGCTCCGTCCACTCGAGCGAGCGGCTCAGCCGCTGGGAGCCAATCGACTGGTTCGCGCCGGATTCGCTCAGCGTCGCAAGACCGTGCAACGCGCCCTCGCCGCGGCGGGGTGGCACAAAGAGGACGTGAGCGCGGCGCTCGCCAAACTCGACATCCGGCCCGACGCCCGCGCCGAGATGCTCTCGCCCGCAGAGTGGACCGCCCTCGCCGGGCTAGTGGAGTTGCCGGAATGATCCACCCCGGAATCGTGGTGGCGGTCTTTCTCGGGATCGTCCAGGGCGTCACCGAGTTCCTCCCGATCTCGAGCAGCGGGCACCTGGCAGCCGTGCAGGTGTTGTTCCCGTCCATGTCGTCCCCGGGAGTCACGCTCGAGCTCGCCACACACCTCGGCACAGCGTTCGC
This sequence comes from Acidobacteriota bacterium, assembly GCA_029263295.1. Lineage (GTDB taxonomy): Bacteria > Acidobacteriota > UBA890 > UBA890 > WLXD01 > WLXD01. The sequence goes on from JAJCXT010000046.1 coordinate 13,563, forward strand.
GGTCATCCTCTATCACCGACGCCTCATAGTCGCGGTTGTCGGCCTGCTCCCCGTGGACGACCCGAGCCTCCTGGGACTGCGTCGGCTGGACTGGTGGCGCTACATCGTCGTCGGTAGCCTCCCGATCGCAATCGTCGGTGTAACCGCCCAGGACACCGTGCGTGCCGCGTTTGGCGATCTCCTGTGGATCGGCATCGCGTTGGCGTTCACCGGCGCCGTATTGATGACATCACGGCTGCGGCCGCATCCAGACGGCGACCTGAGCATGGGCCGCGTCGTGCTGATCGGACTGGCCCAGTCGATAGCTGTCTTCCCCGGTGTCTCGCGCTCCGGAATGACGATTACCGCCGCAATGCTGACGAATGTCCGCGCGTCACAGGCTGTGACATTCTCTCTGTTGATGTCTATTCCGGCGATCTTTGGGGCAGCGCTGCTCGATACTGTGCAACTCTTCGCGCAGCATCGACTCGCCACGCTCTTGTCGATTGATCTTGCTTTTGCTACGCTTGCGGCTGGCCTGATTGGTTACTACTGCATCGGGCTCGTACATCGGGTTAGCCGTACGGGTTGGTGGCACCGCTTCGCGTGGTACTGCTGGCTGGCGGCGATCCTATTGATCCAGGCCGCGCGTTAGGGGCGAAAGCCGGCCGAGACAACGTCAGTCGAGGGGACAAGACGTGGCTCGGAAAACTGCGCGCAAAAACACATCCAGACGTAAGAAGACCTCGAATCGCCGCGGGGACGAGGTGTTGGGCCTGGTCCTGCTAGCGGCAGCGGCGTTCCTCGCCGTCTCGCTGTACTCGTACAACGCCGCTGATAGCGATCTGTTCGTGAATCTCGCGAACGCACCGGCGGCCAACCTTGGCGGCAGCGTCGGCGCTACCCTTGCCGCGATCGCCTTCCAACTCCTCGGTGTAGGCGCATGGGCCACCGCGATCGCCTGTGGCTCGCTGGGCTGGATGAGGTTCCGTAGTCGCGAGATCCCCGCCGCGTTTACCAAGATGGTGGGCTGCTCCACGCTGGTGATCTTCGGCTGCATCCTTGTTCATTACGCTTTCGGTCCTATCCTCCTCGGAGGCCGTCAGTCCGCCTCAGGCGGCCTCCTCGGAGCTTCGGGTGGCGCAGCCCTGCTGAGCAGTTTCGGGCCGTTTGGCGGTCCCCTGCTCGCGCTCACGGCATTTCTCTTGTCGCTCGTCGCGGTTACAAAGCTCTCCCTGGCTCGCCTCGCGCGCTCGCTCTGGAACTCGCTGGTGTTTGCCGGCCGCTACATCCGCACGAGCGTCACGCGCTGGCGTGAGCAACGACGCAAGAGCCAGCAGCGTCGCGCCGTCATCAAGAAGTACACGGCGAAGAAACCGAACAAAGACCAGCCCGCGGAGGAGGCCGACAGCGACAAGGGTCTCGATGCGCCTGGATCTCTCCTCACGCTGAAAGTCCCGGTCAGGAGCAAGCGGCCTGGTGCGCCGCTTCCCGATGCTCCCGACCCTGTACTGGTGGAGCCGGTGATCGAGCCTACGGCGTTACTGGCAGATCCGGAGCCGCTGCCGTTCGAGCAGCCTGCCGGACCGCATGGCGAGTATGCGCTTCCCGATTACGACTTACTCCACAGCCCCCCGGCCGACCTTGCCATCAATCAGAAGGAACTGATGGAAAAGGCCAAGGCCATCACGTCGAAGGCCGCGGAGTTCCGGGTCACCGGCGAGGTCGTGGCGATCCACCCAGGACCTGTTGTCACGACCTTCGAATTCCGTCCCGGCACGGGCGTGAAGTACAGCCGAATAACGAACCTGGAGGACGACCTGAGCCTTGCCCTCAAGGCCGAGTCGATTCGTATCGCGAGGTTGCCCGGCAAGGCTACCGTCGGGATCGAAGTGCCCAACAACGAACGGCTGACGATCGCCTTCCGCGACATCGTAGAGTCCGTCGAGTTCGCCAACCACAAGTCCAAACTCGCCCTCGCCGTGGGCAAGCAGATCCATGGCGAGACCATCATCACCGACCTGGCGCGAATGCCGCATCTGCTGATCGCGGGAACCACGGGGTCCGGCAAGAGTGTTGCCCTCAACAGCATGCTGCTGAGCCTGCTGTACAAGGCGACGCCGGACGAGGTGAAGCTGGTTCTCATCGATCCGAAACGACTCGAGTTCGGGCTCTACGAGGATATCCCTCACCTGCTCACGCCGGTCGTCGTCGAGCCCAAGCTTGCTGCCAACGCGCTCGCGTGGGCGGTTCGTGAGATGGAGAACCGCTACAAACTGCTGGCCGAGTACGGCGTCCGCAATATCGACCAGTTCAACCTCATTCTCAAGCGCGGTGGCGAGGAACTCGACGACATGGTCGACGCTGGCGAGATCAAGCCCTTGCCATACATCGTCGTCGTTATCGACGAGCTTGCCGACCTGATGATGACCGCGTCCAATGTCGTTGAAGAGGCCATCGTGCGGCTCTCGCAGATGGCGCGCGCTGTTGGAATCCACCTCATCCTCGCCACACAGCGCCCCTCGGTCGATGTCTTGACCGGAGTGATCAAGAACAACCTCCCGGCCCGGATGAGCTTCCGGGTTGCCTCGAAGGTCGACTCGCGGGTCATCCTCGACACGCAGGGAGCAGAGACGCTCCTTGGCAAGGGCGACATGCTGTTCCTGGCACCCGGCACCTCGAGGATCAGCCGTGTCCACGGCGCCTATGTGGACGAGGACGAGGTGAAGGGCGTGGTGCGCTTCTGGCGCGACCAGGCCCGGCCAGCCTTTACCGAAGAGGTCGTCAAAGCTCCGCCGGAACCGCCCAAGAGCGCGGCAGCGGAGAAGAACCGCGACGAGTACTTCGCCGATGCAGTGCGCGTGGTTGTAACAGCCGGAGAGGCCTCCGTGTCCAACATCCAGCGCAAACTCAGCCTCGGCTACGCGCGCGCTGGACGGATCATGGACATGATGGAGTCTGAGGGCATTGTTGGCCCACCACAGGGCTCGAAGCCGCGCAGGGTCCTAGTCGACAGCGCCTACGTCGACAGTCTCTAGCCTTCCGCTGAGGACGTCGGGAGCGCTTTGATCATGCAAACCCTGGTACCCCCGGCCGCCGGGAACGTGTAGTTCACTTCGTCCATCAGTTGACGGATCAAGTACACGCCGCGGCCGCCTTCGGCGAGAAGGTTCTCCTGCGAGAGCGGGTCCGCCAGCGACGTAGGGTCAAAGCCTTCGCCCTGATCCTGGACACAGACCTCGATGCGGGCGGCGTCGACGCTGTACTCCACTACGACCGTGGTGCCCTCGCGTTCCTTGTTGCCATGGAGGACCGCGTTCATCACAGCCTCACGGACCGCGAGAACAGGCCAGTACGCCTGTTCATCATCGATTCCAGCGAGAGCGAACACGCGTTCCGCAAGGGCCTGCATGGCGTCGATCCACTCGCGCCTGCTGCCGCAGCTCACGCTTACCGCAAGTTGCTGTGCGTTGGCCCCCATGGTCGATCTCCTAGCAGCATTCACCGTTGCAGCGTCACTTGCCCGGCCCCCCGATTCAACGCACTATCCGTAGCCTGCACGACGACGATGTGCTCCCCGGGATCCGTTATGGACACGGTGAACTCGAAAGCCTCCGCCGCCGAATCAGCCGCCCCATCAGCGGGCAATACTGTACGCCATTCACCGCCATTGACGGAATACCGAATGCGCAGCACGATCGACGTCGCGTCGCTCGCGCGGCCGGCCACGCGCACAACTGTGTCCTGTTCTTCCAACGCGGACAAGCCGGTAACGCTCGGCGGTGTGTTGTCGACGAGGAAGGTAGAACTTATCGCCGAGGCGGTAAGCACGCTGGCTGCAGCGTTGTCTGCGGCGTCACCTACTGTCAGCTGCACCTCGTACCTTCCATCCGGCACGCGCGTCGTATCAAGAACGTAGCTATCTCCCGCAATCGCGGCCGCGAGCGGGTGCCACCGCCCCGCGCCCTCGGCACGAAACGCGAGATGCTGCTGCAGATCATCCCCATCGGGATCACTCGCGTCCCACGTGAATGTACGGCGGCCTGGAATGAAGAGCGGCCTACCTCTGAACGACGAGCCGCCGACCGCCGCCCCCGTGCCGCCCTGCTCCTGTTCTCGTAGCTGCGCGGCCACCACGGCGGGCACCTGCGCGAAGGGCAGTCCGTCTTCGAAACTCGCGTTCTGTCGATACACGACGCCGGCCGGGTGCGCCCTCAGATCCTGGATCTCGGGCCGTGAATTGCGTGGCACGTAGACCAACTCGAGCCGCCGCAGCCGCGGGTTGTCCGCTGGGCCAGCCAAGTCGACCCGCATCTGAGCGAATCGCGCGGCCGGCACGTCAATCGCCGCTCCGCTCCGCGTATAGGGGCCGGCCCAGGTGCTCCAGGTGCCATCGGGTGTACCCGTGTTACCAGTACGAACATAGAGTTGCACGTTCGTCGCCGCTGCCGTGCTGGCCTCGTACCGGAGTTCGCCCCACGTCGCCGCGGTGCCCGCGTCACGCACCGCCGTCAGCAGTCTTCCTGTATCGCGCGTGGCGGGCAATAGCCTGTACACGGCAGCACCATTGGTGCCTACGGCGAGCGCGCCCTCGGCAAGTGCGACGATATCGACGATCTGCTCAGACTCCAACTCCACCAGTAGCCCCGCCGACCGCTGGGCGGTGACGTTGAGAATTCTGCCTTCGACACCCGTCCCTACCAGCACATCGCTACCAACGACAGCGAGAGAGTGCAGCCCGGACTCGGCGCTTCGCCACATCAGTTCCGACACTCCGGCAGCGTCGATTCGATAGACACCACCCTTCGGCCCTGACGCTCCGTTCGCGCCACCACCATTGCCGGCCCCATTGGCCACCGGGGTAGCACCCGCGTTGGCCGCCACCCAGAGTTCATCCCCGAGCACGCCAAGTCCCGTGACTTCCTCGAAGTCGCTGTCCAGGAGCACGAACGCCGAACCCGTCGCGTCCACACGTACCACCAGTCCCTGCCCCGATGTACCGACATAGACCCCGCCACCTGGAGCCAGCGTGACGGTGCGCACATGAGCATCCGAACCGGCGTAGACGGACTCTGCCTGGCCCGCGGGATCGACCCTCCAGAGCGCACCGTGTTCACCCGTTCCGACCCATAGCGAGCCGTCGCTATCGATCTCCATATCCCAAACGTAGCTGGCGTCGAACTCGACCCAAGGTTCGCTCGGAGTCTCCGCGCCCGGGCTGAGCCTGTAGACGCGGGCCGGCTGCGACACGCCCACATAGAGCGCGCTGTCCGGCCCCACCGCGAGAGCCTGGACGACCCCGCCTGTCACCTCGAAGTGCGCGGTAACGGCGTCCGCCGCATCGAGCCGAAGCACTGTGCCTTCCTCACCGGTCGCCAGGTACACAACGTCGTCTGGCCCTGCCGCCGCAGCCCATATGCGCGGATTGCCCCCACTGAAGCGCGTTACCACGCTCGGCGCCAGTTCCAGCTCTCCAGCGGCGCTCACTGACACTCCGTCCAGGGTCGCCTGCATGAACTCCTCGCCGCCCTGGACTATCCAAACACGCGCCGCCGAGGCGTACGCGGCCGTCGCGGCGCAAAGCGACGCGATGATCAGAATGCCCGTTTGCCTGTTCCTCACCATGCCTCCACAGCACGAGCGGCAGGAATCTACCGCCGCACTACCTCGATTTCGACACTTCCAGATCCACTGATGACATGCGTCATCTCGATCCCTTCCCGATAAACCAAACGGCGTTCCAGCCGGCCCACATCGCCGGTACTCGCCCCCGAGGCCAACATCTCCATCACCGACGGAGGGAGCGTGGGCATCGGGGCGCCTGAAACGGTTGCGCCGGCGGCCGCAGCGGTCGCGACCACATACAGCACATCTCCTCTTGGCGCCGCGTTCAGCCTCTGCACTAGGTCGGCCAGATTCGTGGGCTCAGAGCCGCCCGCGCCGGCCGCTTCGAGCTCCGTCAGATACGCCGCCGCAGCACCGACTGTGATCCTGAGCGTGCCCGCCGGCGTGTCGGCCGGGATGGGCACGTCGATCTCCCGCGTCAGGGGCTCGCCACGATGCTGACGAAGAACCGCGCGCAGCCGGACTGTTTCGCCTGCGCGGACTTCGCGCTGCGCATACCAGAGTCTCTGCACTTCGGCCGTGCGCACTCCGTCCATGAAGACTGCCTCTGCCTCGATACCCTCCACGTGGACGGGTTCAAAGGCGTTCGACTGTACCGCTCCGAACAAACTGCTCAACCAACCGGCGACAGAGACCACTGCCTGGCTGCGACTGGCAAACAGCCCACGCAACTCGACGTCCTCGCGACCAGTTCCGAGACGCATCCGGGCACGAAAGTCGATCGTTCCCTCGCCGTAGGCATCCTCGAAACCCTGGACCACATTCATCAGGCCGAAGAAGAGATAGAGCGGGGTCAACACGGGATCATCGACCACCTCGAAACTGATCTGTTTGCCGCTGCTGGCACCCCCGAGTTGCAGTGACACCGGAATCATCGCAGGGACCTGGCCGAGCACGCCCATGATCCCCGGCAGACGATCCTGGGTAACCGCGCCGATCACCTCGCTGCCGACAGCTGTCAGTTTCGTCGACGCGGCCTGGCTGCTCAGCACCGTGATGACTTCGGCGGCAACCATCGGAAAACCGACGCCACCGCCCTGCATGAACGGGTGTCCGAACGCGAAGACGCGATCGCCTTCGACATGCGTAATCGTGCCGGTCGCGGTGATGTTCATGTCTCCCCTGACCAACTGCACAGCAACAGCGCCCCCGGGCACCAACCCGGACAGTTCCTGGAGCGCGGCGCCTCCAGTCCCGGCAGCCATCGGCGCCCAGCCGAGTTGCGCGAACAGCGGACCCATCCTGGCCGCGAGTCGGGGATCGAAACCCGACAGCCCGAGCGGGGTCGCGATGCGCTGAATGCCGCCAGGGGGCGCCGCGCCGGCCGCGAACGTCAACGAAGGCGGCTCGCCATCCCCGCGCAGCAGCAGACTGGCCGCATCGAGCAACTCACCCACATCGCCGGCATCCAGCGAGTCCGGCGTTTCTCTGTCGCCTAGTTCCAGCATGGCCTCGATCGGCACAATGCCCGCGATCGCCTCATAGCCGAAGTCGACCAGACGATAGGCCACCGCTCCCACCAGGCGCCCGCCCACGTACACGGGACTGCCACTCATCCCGGCCACAACTCCCGACTGCTCCAGGCCGAGACCGTTGAGCCGACCAACGATCAGGTCCAGGCCCGGGAAAGAGTCCTTCAGGATGCCCAGGACCTCGACCCGAAACTCTTCGGGTTCCGTGCCGCGCACCACCGTGTACCCGACCCCGGTCTGTCCCACGCGCACTTCAGACAGCGGCATGATTTCGGCGGATTGGGCGACCACTCCGTCCGTCGCGGCACCGAGTGACGCGAGCGCTACGGCCACGCAGACAAACCGCGTGACGCGCGATACAACTGACATGCTTTGTCTTGGCGGGGAATTGCGTTGACTGCAGTGGCTCATGCTAACGGCCGCGGTGGGCCGCAGGCTAGCCGCTACATACGATCGGGGATCGGGATACCCAGCAGCGACAGCACGTCCCGCAGACGCTGCTGGAACGCGTAGGCGACCAGTACGCGCAGGGCTCGGTCCGCCCCGTCCGCTGCCTGGAGGATGGGATAGCTGTGATAGAAACGGTTGAACTGCTGGGCTAGCTGGAAACCGTACTTCGCAAGAACGGCGATCTCGAGAGAGTCCGCCGCCAACTGTATCGCTTCCTGGTAACGCCCCAACGCGAGGATCAAGTCCCACAATTCGCCATCGTCACTCGCCAGGCGTTCTCCAACCCCCGGCGATCGGATGCCCAGGGGATCGTCGCCGCCCTCGGCGAGCGCTCCTTCCACCGCGCCGGCCACATCACGCCCCAGTTCCTCGCTGAGCTTGTCGAAGATGCGTGCGGCACGCACCGCCGCGTACTGGATGTAGGGGCCGGTCTCTCCCTCGAAGCTCAGGGCATCGTCCATGTCGAAAGCGATCACGGCGTTGCGCGTGTACTTGAGAAGAAAGTAGCGCACGGCCGCCACCGCGAGTTGCGCGCCGGTGCTGGCGCACTCCTCCGCGCCCATTTCCGGATTGCGCGTCGCCACCTCGGCGCTCGCGCGCTGTCCCAACTCGCTGATCAAATCATCTGCCTTGACTCCGTAGCCTCGGCGTCCGGACATCTCGACAAAACTACGTCCCGCCGAGGCCTCATCGACCGGGATGCCGAGCGCTTCAGCGGTTGCCGGAGTCAATGCGACCATTTCGTACGCGAAGTGAGTCAGGCTCCTGCATGCTTCGTGCTCACCGATCACCTCGAACGCCTGGGCAACAACCGCTTGCAGATAGGCCTGTCGAACGTCAATTACGGTGACGGCCCGGTCGGCATGGCCGAACTCCATTCGCTCGCCGCTCGCGCCAGCAGATTCGTAGGGTGCCGCCGCGATCGCATCCTCCAGTCCGCGCAAACGTCGGTACGTGAAGTCCCGTTCCAACAGGCCGTACTTCCAGAAGTGGTAGGCGATGTCTTTGGCAACGTAGGTGGCGACGCCGTTCGATCTGACGAGCACCTTGTCGGCCTCTTCGAGATTCTCGAAGCCCTTGACCCCGGAGAGGTGCATCACCCAGCAACCCTCATGCTTGCCTTCCGTGACCAGGCGCACCTGGTCACTGGCCTTGAGCCGCTCGAACGCCTCGGACCACAGGTCGAGTCTGAGAATGTCGCCTTCCTTGACCAGCAGGTCGTACGCGATATCGAGGCGCGCCATCGTGCGGATGTGCCGAGCAACAATACGCTCGACGACTACAGTTCCCATCTCCGCCACAACGCCTTCGCCATGCTCCAGCGCGAGCAATACATCGCGGCGGCGCTCCTGCAACGTGGTGTCCTCCGCCATCCGCTCACTGATATCGGTGTATACATCCCAGCACAGGTAATCGAAGGGCTCGGGCAGGTCGCGCACCTCCTGCGGGCTCTCGCCGCGCAGGTCGAGGAAACCGATCACCACATCGGCTACCTGAACTCCGGTGTCGTCGATGTAGTTGTGGACCTCGACCGCGTAGCCTAGCTCCCGGTGAATGCGGGCGAACGTGTCGCCCATGCAGGCGTTGCGCAAGTGCCCGATGTGGGCGGCCTTGTTCGGGTTGATGCTCGTGTGCTCGATCAGCAACTTCATCCCGAGATCCGGGTTGCCCGAGTCAAAACCGTCGAGCAGGCGGGCCAGGACCGCCGCGCGGTCGAGCGTCATGTTCAGGAACCCTGGCCCGGCGATCGAGAACTCGAGCACGCCCTCGACCCCCTGCTCGCTGAGCCTGCTGGCAACCGCTTGCCCCAACTCACGCGGGTTGCGACCCAGCCGTTTTGCCACCTGTAGTGCTGCGGTGCAGGCCAGATCGCCCATCTCTCTGCGCGGCGGATCCTCTACGCGCGGCAGATCGACGGCCTCACCGGTGATCTCCTCCAGTGCATGCTGGATCTCTGCGGCAATCTGCCTTCGTATCTCTTGCATCACGTGAGCGTTGCTCCTGGCAGCCGAGGCGGCCCCATCAAGGGCCTCGTTGATCCGAGTTGCGGCAGTTTAGAACGGCAGAGAGCCCTGAACTCGAAAGGTCTTGCGGTGAAGATCCGAGAAACCCATGCGAAGGATCGCGCTCCGGTGCTGCTCGGTTCCGTATCCCATGTTGCGCGCCAATCCGTAGCCACGAACAGTGCGACCGTACCCCTCCATCAACGCGTCGCGGGCGCACTTGGCCATAATAGATGCTGCCGCTATCGACTCGCAGCGAGCATCGCCCCGGATGATCGCAGTCTGCGCGTAGTCCACCTCTTCGACCACGAGCGCGTCCACCAGTAGGTGCTCGGGCGTCACCCGCAGCGCCGCCAACGCGCGCCGCATCGCCAGGTGGGTCGCCTTGAGGATGTTGATCCGATCGATCTCCGGTGCGGAGGCCAAGCCGACGGACCAGTCGAGTGCCTGGGCATCGATCGCGCTGAACGCGGTGTCGCGCTGAGCACGACTCAGCTTCTTGGAGTCGTTGAGTCCCTCGATCGGTCGCGCCGGGTCGAGAATCACGGCGCCCGCGAGAACGGGGCCGAACAACGCACCGCGCCCGACTTCGTCGAGGCCGGCTACCCGGTGTATCCCACGCTCTCGGAGCTCCTGCTCGAACGGCTCCACGGCTAGATCGTGCGCTTTTCCTCGATCCGGGCGGCCTTACCGCGCAGGTTGCGCAGGTAGTTGAGCTTGGCGCGTCTGACCTTGCCTCGGCGCGTCACCTGGATCTTCTCGATGTTCGGAGAGTGCAACGGGAATACCCGCTCGACTCCCATACCCGAGGAGATCTTGCGAACGGTGAAGGATGCGTTCTCCTTACCTCCGCGACGTCCGATCACCAAGCCCTCGAATACCTGGACGCGCTCCTTGCTCCCTTCGATGACGCGGAGATGCACCTGGACGGTGTCACCTGAGGCGAATTCGGGGATATCGTCACGCAGATACTCGGCAGCAACTTCTTGAAGCAAATTCATTGTTCGTACTCCTCCCGCCGGACGGTCGAGAATGAGGCCTTGGGGTGTCGGCGGGCAGACCAGCTAGTCTACCCCAGGTACGTCATCTTCGCGGTCGCTTTTTTGCCCTCTCAGGCAGTCCGCGACGAACGCTTTCTCGTCGCTGTCCAGGTCCAGGCATGCCAGCAGGTCGGGACGCCTCTGCGCCGTCATGCGTAGCGCCTCACGACGACGCCACGCCCTGACGCGAGCGTGGTCTCCGGAACGAAGTACCTCGGGGACGACCCAGTCACGAAACTCTGCGGGCCGCGTGTATTGGGGGTGATCCAACAACCCGTCCACGAAGGAATCGAAGCGCGCGGAATCCGGGTCCCCCAGCGCCTCGGGCACGAGGCGAGCCACCGTTTCGATCAACACCATGGCTGGCAGTTCTCCACCGGTCAGAACATAGTCGCCAATCGAGATCTCACGATCGATCATCTGCTCGCGAATGCGGTGGTCGATGCCTTCGTACCGACCGCAGACGAGCGTGATCTGTTCTTCGTAGGCAAGCTCCTGCGCCACCGCGTGAGTCAGCCGCTCACCCTGTGGCGTCAGGAAAACGACCGGGCCCGTCAGCGCAGCCTCGGCCTTCACGGCGTCGATTGCGCCCGCGAGCGGTTTCGGCGTGTAAACCATGCCAGCCCCACCGCCGAACGGCTCATCGTCGACCTTCCAGTGCGGCGGCTCCGCATGCTCGCGCAGATCATGGGCATGTACCCGCACCAGATCGCGCTGCAACGCGCGCCCGATGACGCCCTGAGCAAGCGGGCCCGGGAACAACTCGGGGAAGATCGTAATCACGTCGAACCGCATCACTTAGCGTCCTGGTCGAGCAGTCCGCTGGGCAGGCTCATCACGATCGTGCGCACCTTCGGGTCAATCTCCGCGAGCCACTCGCGCACCATGGGCACGAGTCGGGGTTCGTCCGTGCCAATCTGCAGGTAGTCGTGGACAGGACCGGGCAGTACGGCGGACACGACTCCCACCAGGGCCCCGGTGCCGTCGCGCAGTGTCCAGCCCACAAGGTCGTCGGCGTACCATTC
>JAJCXT010000047.1 GCA_029263295.1 Acidobacteriota bacterium
CGAGCCGGGCGACGAGGTGATCGTCTCGGGTCATTACAGTCTGGCTCACGACGCCGCGGTTCGGGTGGTGGATGCGGAGGCCGACGCTGAATCCCAGTAACATCCCGCGACGGGGTACGTCGCTGCCGGGCGTGGCAATCCAGCGCCCGGTAACGGTTCTGATGGCCTGCGTGGCAGTGCTGCTGCTCGGCTCCGTATCGTTCGGTGGTCTTAGCGTTGACCTGCTGCCGGATATCGGCACGCCACGCGTCACCCTGCTCACGACCGCTGACACGAGTGCGCTGGCGCCGCAGGAGGTGGAGCGGCTGGTCACGGCGCCGCTAGAGAACCAGGTGCAAACCGTCTCGGGTGTGCGCCGCGTCACTTCGACCTCGCGCGAAGGCATGTCGGTGATCACCGTGGAGTTCCCGTGGGGCACAAACCTCGACATCGCCACGCTGCATATCCGCGAGGCCGTCGACAAGGTGCGGCAGAACCTCCCCGACGGCGTCGAGCGGCCGGCGGTGTTGCGCTGGGATCCCGGCAGCGAGCCGGTGATGGGCCTGGCGGTCGCGGGTGGCGGCAGCCTCGGCGCCTTGCGCGAAATGGTGGAAGCCGTCGTCGTGCCGCGCATGGAACAGGTGCAGGGAATCGCCGGAGCCCAGGTCACTGGTGGGGCCCAGCGCGAGATCCAGGTCAACCTCGATCCCGACAAGCTCGCCCTTTACGGGCTGACCATAGCCAACATCGAATCGGCGCTCGAGCGCTCGAACGTCAGCCTGCAAAGCGGCAACGTGCTGCAAGGGGCGCTGCGGTATCAGGTGAGAGCGATGGGCGAGTTCGCCTCCGTCGCGGAAATCGGCGACGTGCTCGTCGGGTCCAATCCGCGCAGATCGATGGTGCGGCTGAGCGATGTCGGAGAGATCGCTGAGGGCATCAAACCGCGCACAGCGGGTGCTCTGCTCAACGGCCGGCAGGCGATCGGAGTACTGCTGTACAAGGAAGCCGGCAGCAACACGATCGAGGCCGTCGCCGCGGCCGATACGGCTCTCGAGGAACTGCGCGGCCAGTACCCCGAACTGACGCTCGAGGTTGCCTTCGAGAACGCCTCGTTCATTTCCGAGGCGATCGATTCAGTAGTCCAGAACATCGCGATCGGCAGCATCTTCGCATTCGGGATCCTGTTCCTGTTCCTGCGCGATCCGCGCAATCCCGTCCTGATCGGCCTGGCAATTCCGGTCTCGATCGTAGCGACGTTCGTGCTGCTCTACTTCGCTGACATCAGCCTCAACATCATGACCCTAGGAGGCCTCGCTCTAGGGGCCGGGCTGCTGGTGGACAACTCGATCGTCGTGCTAGAGAACATCTTCCGTCACCGACAGGCTGGCGAACCGCCGGAAACCGCCGCGCGGCGCGGCGCGGAAGAGGTTGCCATGGCGGTTGCCGCGGCAACCTTCACGACCATCGCCGTGTTCCTGCCCATCGCCTATGTCCATGGCGTCGCGGGCGAGCTCTTCGCGGCCCAGGCATGGACCGTCACGTTCTCGCTCCTCGCCTCCCTTGCCGTCTCGCTGACGGTGCTCCCCATGCTCGCCGCAAGATTCATGCGTCTCGAGTCGGCGGCAGACCCCACCGATACCGCCGAGACGGATGACACTGGAACCAGCACCGAGCCCCAACGGTTCCGCGCCCTGCGTCGCCTTGGTACTTGGTTCGGGCGCTTGCCCGGTCGGGTTGTCGACTGGCTTCTGACGGTGGTGCTGTTCTGGATCCGCATGTTGCTGCGTGCGGTGGCGTGGGTCGTATCACCTATGCTCGAAGCATTCGCGGCCATCTACGATGGGTTAGCGCGGATTTACCACAGCATTCTGCTCTTCGCGCTCGGGCACAAGGCGCTCACCCTGGTGGGGATCGCGGCCCTCCTCGCGTGGGGCGCGGCGATCGGCCAACGCCTGCCTTGGGAGCTGATGCCGCAAGTGAACACGGGTCGCTTCGAGGTTACGATCGACGTACCCCCGGGAACACCGTTCGTGCGGCTCGAGCAGATTGTCCGGGAGACCGAGGCTGCGGCCCGCGCCGGCGACGGTGTCGCACGGACCTTCGCCACGCTGGGCGCCGAGACCGGCGCAATCACTTCTTCCGCGGCAGGAGCGCTCGAGCTGGCCCCAACCCGTGCCCGGCTTTCGGTGATCATGGCTGGGGAACGATCGCGCGCCATGGTGCCCGCTCTGGAAGCAGCCATGGCTCGTGTGCGCGCAACGGCCGAGGCCATCCGTGGTGTCGCGGTGGTCATCGATGCCCAGTCCAACCCTCTGCAACGGAGCCTTGGACTCAGCGAATCCGGCTTCCAGGTGCTCGTTCGTGGTGATGACCTGGCGACGCTGCAGGCGCTGGCCGACCAGGGCGCTGAACGCCTGGCAGGCGTCCCCGGGCTCGAGGACATCAGTTCCCGCACCACCCGTGGCAACCCGGAGATTCGACTTCGCGTCCGCCGGGATGTCGCCGCGCTCTATGGCGTTTCCGTGCAGGATGTGACGCGGGCACTGCAGGCGGCGTTGCAGGGTGTCATCCCGACCCAGTTCATCGAGTTCGACCGCCGCATCGATATCCGCGTGGTTGCGCTCGCCGAGGAGCAGACCGTCGACGCGCTGATGAACCAGCCCTACCAGACGCAGATCGGCCCGGTGCCGTTCCGCGAGTTGGTGGAGTACGAGCGGGCGGAAGGCCCGCAGGAGATTCAGCGCCGCGATCGCGTACGCGAAGTGCCGATCACCGCAACGCTGTCTGGAATCAGCCTGTCCGACGCTGTAGCGGGGGCCGAGGCCGCCATGCGGGAAGTCGATTGGCCAACGGGTTATCGCTGGCGCGTTGGCGGCGAACGCGAAGAAGTCGAGGCTTCCTTCAATAGCCTCGCATGGGCGCTCGCCCTGGCGGCGGCACTCGTCTACATGGTCATGGCAGCGCAGTTCGAGTCGCTTCTGCACCCATTCGTGATCCTCCTCACACTTCCACTCGGGTGGGTCGGCGTCGTCACGGGCCTGTGGCTGCTGGGTCTCACGATCAATGTCGTCGCGCTGATCGGAGCGGTGGTACTCACGGGCATCGTCGTCAACGACGGCATCGTAAAGATCGATACGATCAACCGACTACGTCTCGAAGGCGTACCGCAACGCCAAGCGATTCTCGAGGGGTCCGCGCTGCGGCTGCGTCCCATCCTCATGACCACCGTAACCACGATCTGCGCGCTCATTCCGCTTGCCTTCGGCCTCGGCGCGGGCGCCGAACTGCAGCGCCCGCTTGCGGTGGCCGTCATCGGCGG
>JAJCXT010000048.1 GCA_029263295.1 Acidobacteriota bacterium
TGAGCCTGATCCTCGTCGGCGCATGTAACCAAACGCCAACTGAGATCACGCCGCTGCCTCGTGCGCTAGGCGAAGTACAGGCCGTCCGGGTCAGCATGGAGTCTCTGGCGCCGCTCGAGTCGAATACCGAGGGTACCTACATCCTCTGGGGACTGGGCGAGCGGAATCAGGCGCAGAGGCTAGCCGAGTTCTTCATCGACCCCACGACGGGCGTCGTCGTTGACGCGAACGGTGCCCCAATCGACACGTTCACCACGGACGAGGTCGCCTTACGCACGCTGCAGGGCATCCTGGTGACGATCGAGGTCAACCCTGACACCGACTCACCGACAGGGATGCAGGTCATCTCGGGCACGTTCATCGACCGCGTTGCCGAACTCACCGTACCGATTTCGAGCGGCATCACCTCGGCCACCGGCACACTGCGCGTGTTCACGCCGACCGACGGCCCGGACACGAACGAGAGCTCAGGTCTGTGGATGGTCGATGATGCCGGCGAGCCGTCACTCAACATGCCCGACACGACCGCCGCGCTGCAATTCGAGACTTTCATAGAGATCGGCGGGCAGAACCTGAATCTTGGTCGCTTCGACGTCGTCGACAAGCGCGATGATTTCTGCCGTTTCTGCGCCGATTTCGAGGAGTTCCCCCAGCCGGAGCGGCCTGGCGACGATTTGCTTCTCAACCCGACCGAAGGGCTGGTGTTTCCGATCGACATTTCGGGCGCCATCGTACGTATCAGCCTCGAAGGTCGGGTCAACGACTTCGCGCGACAATCGCAGTTAATCGTTCTCGAAGCCGTGCTCCCGACCGGGCTGGTCGGTGGCGAAATCGTCGGCTTCACTAACTTCGCTGCCTCGTTCCCCAAGGGACGAGCCGTCCTCTACTGATGCCAATGTCGAGTCGTCTACTCTCAAGATTGAGCCTCGTGGCGCTGGTGCTACTGGTACCGGGAACGCTGCTTGCGCAGGAGATCGCTGGCGCTGTCGATGCGTCGGCGGTGGGCACAGCGGGAACGTTCCTCGATCTCAGCCCGCGGCAATCACAAGGCGGCGTCAGCCCGGAGGCACCGGAGCGCGACCCTGTTGGCGGGTTCGCCGTGGGGCTCCTCGCAGGCGTGCAATTGCGTGGCTCCGCCTCGGGCCAGTTCGGCGTAACGCTGGCATGGTTCAAGCAATCGACGTCCAACGTAGGTTTCGAGCTCGAAGGTGCGTTCACGCGCGGACCGGATGGATCGGTTTATCACAGCCTGCTCAGCCTGATCCTTCAATCGGGCTCGCGCGCCACCCGCATGGTTCCCTACCTGGCGATCGGTGGCGGCATGTTCCACGCCAAAGAGAACTTGCGCGACTCCGTGCGCGACGTGCTACCGGAGTTCGGCATCGTACCCGTGGAAGGGACGGAGACGGGCGGCCTGATCGCCTTCGGGTTCGGCATGCGCTACTACCTGAACGAGAAGATGTCGTTCCGCGCCGACTACCGGGAGATGCGGGCCATCACGACATCCGAAGGGAGCTTCTTTGACAAGCTCCACTCGATGCGGCGGATCGGCGGCATCCTGATGTTCCGGTTCTGAGCCGCTAGCCGCCGCATCGTCGCGCGAGCCACGACCGCGTTTCGACCGCTAGCGCCCGTTCGTCCGGCACACAAGAATCCGGTCGGGCGCCTACCGGGCTAGCTCACCGGGTTCAGAGCGAGGGTCCCCTGTTTCCCCTTTCGTCCGACGTAACCCCGGTTCAATGAGCCAGCCCGGTCGACGTCCGACCGGACTGCCCTCAGATAAAGCAAACCTGATGCCAACCCGGCCCGGAAGCGCAGTGCAAACGGCCCCTGCTACTGCGAACCTGCCGCAACCCCATGCAGGACAAGAGCTTGGCCGCGCCCGAATTGTTGTAGGTCCGGCGCGGTGGGACACCTGGCAGGCCTCACTACCGGCCTCTGTTGTACTCTTTCGCCTTCTATTGACCTGGCGCGGTCGACGGCTTGCGGACGCCGTCGATATACGGACACAATAGCAACATGCTCGATGACACCATTCTCTCTCGCGACATCCTCCAGAAAGTCTGTCTCGGCGCGTACCCCGGTAGCGAGCAGGTTCTTGAACCCGTGCTCGCGGACTTCGTCGACATCGCGAAGACAATCACCGACAGCGACTACGGTTCGATCTTCGTCATGGAGCGCGAGGATGACGAAGTGCGCATCGTCGCGCACCGCGAAGAGGGCGAACTGCTCGACGAACTTCCCAACCTGCTGCAACTCGACACCGAGTCGCCGGGAATCTTCACGTGGGTCTATCACAACAACGAAACCTACATGTCGAACGACGTCAGCCAGGACCCGTACTACTTCCCGGCCTTCAAGGACGTCGCCGCCGATCTCATCGTTCCCATTCGCATGCAGGGCAAGCCGATCGGCGTTCTCTCCGTGGAAAGCCGCACGCGCGATCACTACACCGAGGAACACCGGGCCCGATTGGAGGACTTCGCGGAGGCGATCTCGCTCGTGATCGCGAGACTCTGGTTGACCCAGTACTCGCGGCAGCGCGGCTACAACGTCGAGATCATCGGCGTCTCGGGAGAGATTCGCGGTATCGAAGAAATGGTCAAACGCGTCGCCCCTACCCGCGAACCCGTTCTACTCACAGGTGAGAGCGGCGTAGGCAAGGAACTGCTGGCGCACGCGATCCACTACTTCTCTCCGCGCCGCGACAACGAGATGATGATCGTCAACTGCGGAGCGTTCGCCGACGAACTACTCGCCTCCGAGTTGTTCGGCCATGTGAAGGGATCCTTCACCGGAGCTCACCGCGATAAGCCCGGCAAGATGCAGCTAGCCGATGGGGGCACGCTCTTCCTAGACGAAGTCGAAGCCATGAGCCCTCGCCTGCAGGTCATGCTCCTGCGCGCGCTCGAGTATGGAGAGCTACAGAAGGTCGGCGAAGACCGCTCGGCACACCGGGTGGACGTACGTATTGTCGCGGCGAGTAATCAGGACCTGCGCGAACTGGTCAGCCAGGGGACGTTCAGGGAAGATCTCTACTATCGCTTCAACGTGTTCGGAATCCGCGTTCCCGCGTTGCGCGAACGAAGCGAGGACGTATCCCTGTTGGCAACCTACTTCCTCGGTCGCTTTCGTGACGAGAACGACAGCGGGCCGACCGACTTCACCGACGGCGCCATGGATGTGCTGCGCCGGCACCGCTGGCCAGGCAACGTCCGTGAACTCCGCAACGCGATTCGACGAGCTGCGGTGCTGTGCGACGGTGATCGGATCAGCGTGCAGGACCTGCCGCCGACCATCATCCGCAGCGCCAACGCAATGCCACCGCCTGCCCCAGAGCCCACTGCTGAGATCGACCTCACCGAGGTGAACCTCGACGGCGTGATAGCAGGCCACATCCAACGCGTGCTGGCCGCAGTCGACGGCAACAAGAGCAAAGCCGCCGAGGCCCTGGGTATCCCGCGCACGTCGCTCTATCACAAGATCCACAAGTACCAGATCGGCGATCCGCAGGACTGACCCGCGACGACGATCCGTGGAGGGCCGCTAGCTGCCCTCCGCTCCGATATCAGGCAATTCGATCAGGGCCATCTGCCGGCTTCCCGGCGACCATCGCCAGGCCCATCTACGAGCGAACTCCGCGCCGAGGATCACCGGCACCGGCAGTGGGACCTGGCTCATCGCACCCGTTTCGGGCACCACCCGGTAGTCGAACTCGTCCTGCCAGCCTCCGACGCGGGTCAACAAGCGCAGATCCGCGCCGACCTCGGGCACTGTGTCGTGAGCCAGGCGCCGCGCCGCGGTGCGCGAGATCGCTGCGATACCGTCGTGGGCGATCGAAGCTAGTACTGGGCGATCGCCGACACGTGGGACAAGCACGAGCTGCACCGCCAATCCATCCAGGACCGTTCGCACACTCACCCAGTGCGTATTCGCCAGTGCGCGCTGAAACCTCGACACCTCGTCTCTGTTGTGGGCGGCACCTACCAATAGCTCCCCTGACGCCGGCACCCAGCGCCAACGCAGATCGACCAGCAGATCGAAGCCCAGCACACCGTCTCCTTCCTCGGTATCGAGTACTGCCAGAGGCACCATCGCAGCCGCCACACCGGCCACCGACACCGGCCTCGCTACCTCGCGAGTGGCGATTTCTGCGCCAACGCGAGCCGCGAACTGCGGCGTGATACTCGAACGCCAGCGCAAGGGATCGAAGCGAAGCCGTGCCGATACCCCACCGATTTCAGCCTGCACCCAGGTGACGCCGCCCGCCACCTCGGTGGAAGCGGCACTCGCCCGGCCCGTCCAGCGAATCGACCTGACGCCATTCCCGACGCGGCGCACCGCGGCCGCCAGGGATGCCAACTGGGCCGCGCTCTCGCCGCTCGCCGCGGCAGCGCCGCGTTCGAAAGTGTCGGCTGCGGATTCCGTTTCGCCGACCCTCCAGTACAGTCCTCCGACGAACCGCGCGGCCCTTTCTGACATGCCCGCGACCTGAACTGTTGGTCGCGCCCGCTCCAGTGCGTCCGCGTACTCGCCGCGTGCGGCGAGCACGCGCGCCAAGCCAAGCAGCCCTTCGGGATGGCCGTCTCCGGCCGCTCTGCGGAGGAACTCCTCGGCCTGCGCCATCTCGCCCAGGCGCCACAACGCCCTGCCCAGGAGTGACCACGACTGCGGCCCGGGAACACGACGCTCGTACTCCACGGCAACGTCCCGAGCCTCGACAATGCGGCCCTCGCGCAACGCTCCCAGGATGCGACGTTCGGTCGCCAGCGTGGAGCTATTGACTCCCGAGACAGGCCTGGCACACGAGGTTCCCGCCGCGGTGCCAACGAGCACCGCGGCGCACAGCAAAATGACCGCTGTCTGGCCTCTTCTTCGGAGACGGGATCCAGTGATATTATTGCTCTCTGAAGGGAGGCCTATGAAGCTCGACAACTACGTTACGCGCTGGCAGGAATTTCGCGACTGGTCAGTTTCGAATCGCCCGGAGATCGTCACCGGAGTGGACACACTCGGGGACGAATTGCGGGATTCGATCCACCAGTACCGCGAAGCCACTGACCCCGACACCAGACATCTCCGCATGGAGCACATCAAACAGCACTACGACCGCGTGGTCCAGTGGCACATGGAAGCCATTCTGTCGAAACTAGATGGGGAGTAGCCAACAGCATCGGCGACTACTCCTTGGCCGCCGCCCGTTCGAGCCGCGCCGCGAGTTCTCGCAACTCCCGGCGCTGTAGAAAGCTGAGGTGCTCGCCGAGATCCGCTTCGAGGCGAAGTAGCTGACGCGCCGCTTCGTGCGCTGCGGCTTCGAGGTCCGGTGCATCCCCGTGAGGCTCCGCCGGTCGATGCTCCCCGACCCAACTTTCGAGTTCGGTCGGGTCAAAGCGAACATTAAAACCGAGTTTGCGGTGTGGTACGCGCCCCGTCCGCACCCACTCGTAGAGGGTCTTCGGGCGTATTCCGAGGTAGTCGGCAGCCTGATCGACGCGCCATAGCGACATGTTCGCCCCCACGAACTGAACGCAAAGCAACACCCACAACATCGCTCAAACTACCTGCACACACCGGTGCTTGGCAACCGATGTGGCGCCGTTTGCACGGTACCCGAGCCCTGCTTATACTGGACAAGACTTTCAGGTTTCGCGTCTGAGGCAATCCAGAGCCCGACTGACAATGCCCCCCGCCGCCGCACAACATCCGCGACCGTTGCGACCCACCGACGTGCTCAAGCACGAGCATCGGCGGCTCGAGGAACGTCTGGGCACGCTGAGCGCCGCGCTCGAGTTGCTCGGTGAGCGCGGCGCCGAGAATTCCGTACTGGACCGAATCGAGGAAACCGCGTCGCATATCGACCGCGAGATGGCCGTCCATCACCGCAAGGAAGAAGAGGGTCTCTTTCCGGTACTGACCCCCTACCTCGACCGCCACCTGAACCTGGACGGCCGCATCGCCGACCACGAAGATCTCAGGATCATGAGCGGCAAGTTCCAGACCGCCATCGACGAGTGCCGCGCCGATGATGCCGATCTGTTCGCAGCTCAGATGCTGCGCGGCTACGGCCTGTACATCGTGCACCTAGTCCTGGAGCATCTGCTCAAGGAAGACCAGATCCTTTTCCTGGTCGCCGAACACTGTTTGAGCGCGGAGGAAGAGGCCGAGGTCTTCAGGCGGTTCCAAAGCATCGATACGAGCGTCTCGGCAACTGTCTAGAAGCCGGCGCGATAGGCTCGACGGGCCCGAGGCAGCGTCACGCACCGCGGCCATTGAGTCGTAGGCCGCTCCGGAGAGAGAATCGATGAGTAGCCAGAAGATGGCCGTGCGCGGAATGCACTGCGCGTCGTGTGCAACGAACGTCTCGCGGGCCCTGGCCGAAGTTCCAGGAGTCGCCAACGCCAACGTTAACCTCGCCACGGAGCAGGTCCGCGTCGAGTTCGAAGGCGACGAAGTACCGGTCCGGACCCTGGTAGGAGCGGTGCAGGCCATCGGCTTCGAGTTGGTGCCCCCGGTCGCCGCGTCGGGCGACGTGCCGCAGCCGCAGAACGACCAGGCTGCCGTGCGGGAGGCGCAGGGGCGCGTCTTCTTCGCCTGGCTGTTCACCCTCCCGATCATGCTGATCATGGCTGGAAGCTGGGCTTTTGGTAGTCCGTGGCCGAGTCCGTTCCTGCACCAGTTGCTGATGCTGATTCTCGCGTCTCCGGTCGTCTTCGTCGTGGGTAGCGAGACACTGGCTGGCGCTACCGCGGCCGTCAGGCGACGCCTCCCGAACATGGACGTCCTGATCGCACTCGGCACATTGGCCGCGTACTCGACCGGGGTGTTCGCTCTATTCAGTTCGCTCACCAGCTTCGCCGGCATCGCCGCGATGATCATGGCTTTCCATATGACCGGCAGGTACATGGAGGCCCGCGCCAAAGGACGAGCATCCGAGGCAATCCGGAAGCTCATCGAACTCGGCGCCAAGACGGCTCGATTGGTTGTCGATGGTGTGGAAACAGAAGTTCCCATCGAAACGGTTCAGAGCGGCGACGTGATGGTCGTCCGACCCGGCGAGAAGATCCCCACCGACGGTCTCGTGGTGGAAGGCACCAGTTCGGTGGACGAGTCGATGGCCACGGGAGAACCGGTGCCATCAACCAAGGGCCCTGGCGACGAGGTGATCGGCGCCACTGTGAACCAACAGGGACGCCTCCTGGTGCAAGCGACACGAGTCGGCGCCGATACGTTCCTCGCGCAGGTTGTTCGCCTTGTCGAGGATTGCCAAACCACCAAGGTGCCGGTGCAACTGCTGGCCGACCGCGTTACGGCGATCTTCGTGCCTACCGCGCTCGCCATCGCGGCGGTCACTTTCCTTGCATGGCTGCTCGCACCCGAAGTGATGGGAGCCGCTGCCAACGCCCTCGTGGAGGTCATTCCCTGGGTCGGCAACGACCTCGGACGGCTCTCGATGGCAGTATTCGCTGCCGTGGCGGTGCTGGTGATCGCCTGCCCCTGCGCCCTCGGGTTGGCGACACCGACAGCGTTGATGGTTGGCACAGGCCGCGCCGCCGAGAATGGCGTTCTCTTCCGTAGCGGCGCTGCATTGCAGACTCTGGTCGGGGCCGACATCGTAGCCTTTGACAAGACCGGCACCTTGACCGCCGGTCGTCCCACCGTGGCGACGATCCACGGCGCCCCGGGCAATGACGAGATCGAGGTGCTGCGCTTGGCCGCGGCCGCTGAGGTGGGCTCCGAGCACCCGTTGGCGGCGGCGATCGTCGGTGCGGCGGCCGACTCCGGCCTCGAACTTCCGGCACTGACCGAGATGTCAGCGGTCACCGGCCGTGGTATCGAAGCGACTGTGGGGGGGACCCTCGTACTGGTGGGCAGCATTCGCTTCCTGGAGGAACGCGGCTGCGACACGTCGGCGGTGCAGGACGCCGCCGAACAGGCCGAGGACGCGGCGCAGACGGTAGTCGGGGTAGCGGCGGATGGCGCCGTGATCGGGGTACTGGCCGTGAGCGACCCCCTGGCGGACGGGAGCGCAGACGCCGTGGCCGAACTGCGCCGACTCGGCCTTCAGCCAATCATGCTCACTGGAGACAACGAGCGTACCGCCGCAGCCATCGCGGCAGCAGTCGGTATCGAGCGGGTCGAAGCCGGCCTGCTGCCCGACGAGAAACTGGCCCACATCCGACGGCTCCAGGAGGCGGGACACGAGGTCGTGATGGTCGGTGACGGCATTAACGATGCCCCTTCGTTGGCACAGGCAAACGTGGGCATCGCGATCGGCACCGGCACCGATATCGCTATCGAGGCCGCTGATGTCACCCTCGTGCGTGGCGAACTGGACGGCGCCGTCAAGGCCGTAAGGCTCGCACGGGCTACGTTGACCTCGATCCGACAGAATCTCTTCTGGGCGTTCTTTTACAACGTCGTGACAATCCCGCTCGCAATGCTCGGCCTGCTGCATCCCGTTATCGCTGAACTCGCGATGGCGCTGTCATCGCTCACGGTAGTTGGCAACGCCCTCCGGCTGAGGCGCACGCGCATCTGATTAGCGGGAACTCGCCCGCTCCGCCAGCCTTCGGGCCGCCGTCCCGAAAGTAATCGCCCCCGGCCGAACCCCTGCTACGATGGCGCCATGGACGCACGTGACACAGACTTTCTGAGCGCGCTCGAGGCCAGAGTCCTGGTCGGTGACGGCGCCATGGGGACCTACCTGCACGAACGCTCGGGGTTACCCCTCGACAGGTGCTTCCCGGAGCAGAACCTCTCCGATCCACGACTGGTGGAGAGCATCCACGCCGAATACTTCGCGGCCGGCAGCCATGTGCTGCGAACCAACACCTACGGCGCGCATCGGATCGCCCTCGCCCAGCACGGTCTCGCCGACAGCGTCCGCAAGATCAATATCCATGGCGCTCGACTCGCGCGGCAGGCGAGCGAACACCGCGCCTGGATCCTCGGTTGTATCGGCCCCCTCGGGCGACCACTCGCACCGGTGGGGAGAGTAACGCTCGAGCAGGCGCGCGCTGTTTTCGAGGAACAGGCGCAATTCCTCGCGGAGGGTGGGGTAGATGCCATCGTTATCGAGACGATCTCGGACATGGCCGAGATGGAAGCCGCGGTGGCCGGCGTACGTGCCGCCTGCGATCTACCGCTGATCGCCCAGAAGACATTCACCGAAGACGGCATGACCTTGATGGGGCAGTTTCCCGGGGAGGTCGTGCAGGCGCTAACCGAGATGGGCGTCGACGTGGTCGGTGCGAACTGTTCGCTCGGGCCGCACGCATACACCGCGATTCTCGAACGGATGGCTTTGGTAGCAGGCCTGCCGCTGTCGGTATTCCCTACCGCCGGTGTGCCCGTGCGCGACCGCAACAGCGTGCGCTACGAGGCCTCGCCACGATACCTAGCACAGCACGCGGTCCGCTTCGCTCAAATCGGTGTCCGGCTGATTGGCGGCTGCTGCGGCTTCACGCCCGCTCATATCAAGGCCGTAGCCGAATCACTCGCCCAGCATGCCGCCAACGACCCGACGGAACCCGACTCGATCCATCGCGTGACGCGCATCGAGTCGGCGCGCGAGCCGCAGGAGTTGACCGAACGCTCTGAGTTCTCGCGCCGGATGGGGCACGACCTGGTGGTGACCGTGGAGATGGACATCCCGCGCGGCCACGACATGAGCGCTTTGGTCGAGGGCTCACGTTACTTGAAGGATCACGGCGTTGACGCCGTCAATATCACCGATGGGGCACGTGCGCGGCTGCGGCTGCACCCGATGGTGATCTGTCACCAGATCGAACAGGAAGTGGGCATCGAAACGATCATGCACTACGCCTGTCGTGACCGGAACGTGCTTGGCATGCAGTCGGAGATCCTCGGCGCGGCCGCCCTGGGACTACGGAACCTGCTAATCGTCTCAGGCGACCCGACCGCCATCGGCGACTACCCCAAGGCCACTTCGGTGTTCGAGGTCGACTCCAGCGGCCTGACCCGAATCGTCACCGGTATGAATGCTGGTCGCGACATGGCCGGCAACCTCATCGGCCGCCCCACCTCCTTCTACATAGCTGTCGGCGCCAACGCCATGGCCCAGAACATGGACGAGGAGATCGAACGGTTGCGCCGTAAGGCCGACGCCGGGGCGCACTGTGTGTACACGCAGCCGATCTTCGAGCTCGCAACCCTCGAACAGTTCCTCGAACGGATCGCGGACCTGCATCTGCCGGTGGCGTTGGGCGTCCTGCCGCTGAGAACGGCTCGTCACGCTGAGTTCCTGCACAACGAAGTGCCTGGAATCGATATCCCGGACGAGATTCGTGCCCGTATGATCGCCGCGGCCGCTGGCGAGAATGGCGATGAACAGGCCGTCGCTGCTGCCAAGCGGGCGCAGACCGATACCGGGGTCGCGGTGGCTGTCGAGTTGGTGGAGGCGGCCAAGTCGATGGTCTCTGGCATCTACCTGATGCCGCCGTTCAAGCGCTACGAGATGGTGCCCGCAATCATGGAAGGCGCGAGCCTAGGTCGCCCTGAGGCAATCGCAAAGTAACCGCGAGGCCCATCAGAGTCTAACCACGGTGCTAGTGCAGCGGTCGACCGTCGACTCGCTGTCGATAGCGGTACAGCACCCGCAGCACGTACTGGCGGGTCTCCGGATAGGGCGGTACGCCCTTGTAACGATCCACCGCTCCAGCGCCCGCGTTGTATGCGCCCAGCGCTCGTTCGATATCCCCGCCGTAGCGCAGCAGTAGGCCGCGCAGGTGCCGCACGCCAGCGTCGACATTCTGCGCCGCGTCAAGCGGATCCCGCACGCCGTACCGGCGTGCCACGGCGGGCATTAGTTGCATGAGTCCCATCGCGCCAGCGTGCGAGACGGCACTCGGATTGAACGAAGACTCCATCTCGATAAGCGACTCCACCAGACGATGGTCGACCCGGTGGCGCACCGCCGCGCTATGCGCGAGCGCAATTACCTCCGCGACCTCGACGCCGACACGGAGTCGGCCGGGCGCCCTGAACGTCGTTGTGGCCGACCGTTCGCGCTTCTCACAATTCGGGTCGCTATCGTCATCGGTGATCACGACGCTTCCGTCGACCGTCGTATAGACGCAGGGTGCAGTCGTCTGCGCGTCCACGCGATCTGCCCACGCCGCCCCTAGTACGAGGACCGCGAGCATCACGCTATGACGGCGCGCATGCGCACCGATCAACTTCACTGGTTGCCCAGTCGCGACTCGACCCACGACATCCGTTCGCTCACGTACTGCACGACGTCGGGATATGTCGAACCGCCGGTATCAAGAAAACGGTAGTAGCTGTCGATCGCCCTGCTCCACTCCTGCAGTTCCTCGTAGACGAGGCCGAGATTGTAGTGCGCCAACGCGTTGTTGGGATCCACCACCAGGACCTGCGCGAACGCGCGCCGAGCATCATCGTAGCGGCCCCAGCGCATGAAGATCAGGCCCTTGTTGGTGTAGGCATCGAATTGAGTCGAATCCAGTGCTAGCGCTCGATTGAACTCGATCAGCGCCCCGTCATAGTTGCCCATGCGGTAAAGCACGACGCCGAGATTATTGTGTGCCGAAGGGTTCTTCGGCGCGACGTTGATCGCCTGGCGCAGATGGCTTTCGGCCAGCTGGAATCGGCCTGTCGTCTCGTAGAGAACGGCCAGGTTGGCGTTGATTTGAGCATTGTTCGGATCGCTCTTTAAAGCCCTCAGATAGGCGTCCTCGGCTCCCGCCAGGTCGCCGGCCTTCTGCAGCTGCAGCCCACGTTCGAAGCCAGCCCGAACGCTCGGGTCGAGCAACGTCCGTTCGGCTGGCCCGTTGCTCTCGGGCTCGGGTTCGCGCGCGGCGAACGGGTTGCCCGCGGCACCCGCAGAGCGTTCCCAATCGGCAGGCTCAGCTGTCCTTCCGGCGGTCGAGATGGACGCGCGCTCGGACGAAGAACTTGAACTCAGACTGAATGTACCCCCGCTCTGCGAACCGCTCGGCTGTGACCTCTCGGTCGCAGGCTGCCGCTCCCGTACGCGCAGGTCGATAGCCGGCGGTTGGTCCCGAACCGCGGGTTGGTTCGCAGGTGACTCGGGCGGCAAGGCTCCGGACAGATCGCTCATGTCGTCGCCCGCAACCTCTTGCCCGTCGATCGGCGTCGGCATCGTTCGGCCCGCCTCCTGAGCACGCGCCTGATCACCAGCGCTCATCGCCGTGGCTGCAGTTGCCGCGGGGCTCGCTGCCGGGCGTACGCCGGACTGCTGCGCCTCGCTCCCATTGCCGCGCAGGTCGGCGAGAAGCGGCCGTCCGCCGTTGGCCTGTGCGCCGGTAAAGTCGGGTTCGAACCACCACAAGGCGGTCGCGATCACCGCCACCGAGCACAACGTGATGATGCCTACCCAGGCCACCGGAGAGAGGCGGCGAGGTTCGGGCTCGATCACGGGCTGCGGCGCGGGCGTACTCAGGCGCTCGACCATCGCGTCGGCATCGCGAGCGGGCTCGTGATCGTAGGCGTCCTCGGGGTCCATCCCACGCCGACGGTTCTCGTCTTGCACGCGCTTCAGCGCATCAAGGATGACGCTCATGGCGGTTAACTCCCATCCACATCGGTTACAGACACGGCCTCGGCGTGAGCCAGGCCGAGTGCGTCACGAAGCCCCGCTGCCGCGTTGGCAGCTGAGGCCCGATCGGCATACTCACCGACGGTCAAACGATAAAGGGTTCCCTGGCCGGCAACTTTCGCGGCAACGAGAAAGCTGTGATATCCGGCGGCTTCGATGTGTCGCCGCTGTGAAGTGAGCGTCGCGTCCGTCGTACTACGATGCGAACTGAGATAGATGGTGAACGCGGCCTGCGGTCGTTCGAGCTCCGCCGCGCCGCCATTGAAGTGCTCGGAGCCGCCTTCGGCGCGCGCCTCGGCAAACGCTCGTAGCTGCGGTATCTGCTGGCGCTGCCAGGTGGCATAGCCGCCGACGGTAATGACCGCCGCCATGGCCACGCCGACTGCTGCTTGCCACGGCCGGAAGCCGTTGTCCGACTTGGCAACGGACACCACGCTAGTTGGCGGCGGCGTGATGGGCCGCGGCTCCGGTTCGATCTGTGGAGGAATCGTCGTAGCAGACGGCGCTGGCTTGGCCGCGGGACTGGGCACTGGAGCGATAGCGTCGTCGCGCTCAACCGGCAGGTCACGATGGCCGCCGATCTCCAGCGTCACAGCTGCATCCTCGACCAGCGCCGCCGTAATCGTCCGCCTCTGCTGCGCGTAGCCGGCCAGTAAGGCGCGATCGGCCAGCAGGTTGACGAGACGCGGCACACCCTCGCTGTAGCGATGGATGCACTCATAGGCACCGGGTTCGAAACTCACATCACCGCCGCAGCCCGCGACACGTAGGCGATGCTCGACATAGCGGGCGGTATCCTCGACGCTCAGCGGCGCCATGGTGTAGCGGACCGATACTCGCTGCGCGAGTTGGCTCAACTCCGGCGTCTCGAGCAACCGGCGCAGACCCAGTTGACCCGCCAGCACGATCTGCAAGAGCTTCTGTTTGTTCGTCTCCAGGTTCGACAACAGACGGATCTGCTCCATGATCGCCAACGGCAGGTTCTGCGCCTCGTCGATCACGAGCACCGCCGTGCGCCCCTGCATTGAGAGTTCCAACAGGAATCCGTTGAGATACTCGAGCATTTCCTGCTGGCCGAGCTGATGTGCCACCTCGGAGTCGAGATGCGCCTGCGGGATAATGCCGAAGTCGACCAGGATGATGCGCAGGAGATCTTCTTCCGTGATCTGCGGATTGAAGACCATCGCGGTGACCACATCACTACCGAGACCTTCCAGAGCGGTACGCAACATCGTCGTCTTGCCGGTGCCGGCAGCGCCGATGAAGCACATGAAGCCTTCGCGCTCGCGGATGCCGTAGCGCAGTAGATCGCGCGCCTCGGCATGCCCCGCCTGCCCGAAGAAGAACTTCGGATCCGGCGTGAGCCTGAAAGGCTTCTCGATCAGCCCGTAATAGTCCCGATACATCGAACCTTCTCCCTTACCTGTTTCCTACTGTCCCGCGCGGCGGCCGGCCTGCGAGCGACGCCGCATTTCGAGCCGTTGCAGGTTGTCCCGCGCGAACTCCCGGATACGGTCCTCGTTGAGGATCGTGGGCGTGATCATCACGATCAGATCCGCCTTGCGAGATTCCTTGTCCACGCGCTTGAACAGACTTCCCAGAATCGGAATATCACCGAGCAGAGGCGTCTTGGTCTCGTCATTCGAGATCACGTCTTCGAGGAGTCCGCCGATGAAGATCGTCTCGCCCTCGGGCACGCGGATCACGTGATCGCTAACACGGACATCCATGCGCGGGAACCGATCGCCGTTCGGAGAAGTCTCGAAGCCGGCCAGGTTGGTGACGGCCGGCTGAATGCTCATCGTCACGTAGCCGTCGGCGGCGATCTGCGGCGTCACCGACAGAATGACACCGTTGGTTACGGTGCCCGGCGTGGTGATCGTCTGCGCCAAGTTGCCCTGGCCGTTGAACACGGTCGTGGTCGTGAAGAACACCTCCTGGGTGCCCACCGATAGCAGTGCCATCTGGTTGTTCAACGTCACGACTGACGGCGACGACAACACGTTCACCTCGCCTTGATTCGCGAAAGCGCCGATCACCGCGTTGAAGTTGCCACGCGAGATTGCCGCCTGGAAGACGTTGATGCCGCCGGCACCGACCGTCTGACCCAGCCCAACACCCAGATCCTCGAACACGACGTTCCAGTCAACCCCCGCCGAGTAGTTGTCGTGCATGACTACCTCGACGATCTGCGCCTCGATCAGAACCTGGCGCTGCGCGATCTTCTCGATGGAATCAAGGTACTCGCCAATCTCGTCGAGGACATCGGTGTAGTGGCGCACCATGATCGTGCCGGCCGCACGGTTCACGTGCAGCGCGGGGCCTTCGGTCCCGAAGCCGCCACCGCCGCCGCCGAAACCACCGAGGCCGCCGCGCAGGCGGTTGCGATTCAACGGGTCGTTCTGATCGAAGCCGCCGACGCCGCCGCCCCCACCGCCGAAGCCGTTGCCCATGAGGAAGCCCACGCCTTCGGCGATGAAGTCCCACATGAAGCTCGGGTCGGTCGACTGCACGGAGGCCGAACCGCCGTTCTGGCCACCGGCCTGCCCACCAGCGGCACCACCGCCAGCGCCACCGAGGCCACCGAGTTGGTTGCCCTGGTTACCGCCGGTGTTCACGCCGATATTGCGCGATCCCGTGCGGTCCGTCTGGACGATGTCGAGGAAGAACAGTCGCGTTTCCATCGTTCGGCCGCGAATCTTGATCACGCCAGCCTCGACCCGGTACTCGAGGTCGAGCGGCTCGAGCAGGCTATCGAGCAGGACGGGCAGGCTCACGCCCTTGATGTCGTGGGTCACGGACCCGGTGACATCGGGTTCGATCACGATCGACAGGTCCGATTCGCGTGCGATGGCCAGCAGTACGGCCCGCACGTCAGTGTCGCGCACCGTCAACTCGTAGGTCTCGTTGGGATCGTAGCCCGACTCATCGAGCGACTCCTCGAGAGCCAGGGCAGGGGCCTCCGTCATTGCCGGCGCGGCACTCCAGGCGGAGGCCTGCGGCGCGTTCCATGAAGGAGGGCTGGCTGGCGGCGAGGTCGTGCTGGCCTCCGGGCTGGAACCGCCCGAGGCACACGCCGGCAAGATGCCGATCGCGAGGACCAGTGCCGCAATCCAACCGAAATGGTAGTCGCGCCTCGATCGTTTCATTTTCATAGCCCTCTCTGGCCGAAGAATTCGCAGCTCGAGCATCATTGCCTCCCTGCTTCGTCGCCACGAACCGTCAACCTGACGGCGGCGTCATTCATTCGGAGTACATGTCGTTCAGTGCCAACCATGAACACCACGGCGTCATCCCAGACGTCGATGATCTCCATGCCAGCAATTACGTCGCCGATACCGACGACGTTGTCGTTGATAACCGCCATGCGGCGACCACCGCTATCGCCCAGAACGGCCGACAGCTGTAGCCCCCCAGCGGGGATTGGGTTCTCGATGGCGATCGGCGCAACCGAGTAGTTCTCCACCGCCCAGATTTCGCGGGGCGTAAGGAAAGGATTGCGGCCCCAGTTGGAACCGACCGAAATATCTGCTGCTGTCACGGAGGCGCGCGGTTCCGCGGGCCCGGCGACAGCCTGGCGACCAGTCGGGGTCCCCGAAACAAGCGGCCGCTGGTTACTGTTGGTGCCCGGCATGTTGGGCACGGCGAATTGCGAGTTCGGCTGCGGCTGAGTGGACCCGAGCGGCGATGAATCGCCGGCGAACTCGCCCACCACGCCCGTGAAGTACAGGACGTTCCAGGCAAGGACCATCACGAAGACGACTGCCAGGACAACGAGAACGTTGCGATTACCCATGGCTGCCACCTCCCTGCGCGCCCATAGGCTGTCCCGCAGCAGGTCGCTGCTGAGCACCGCCGTCGGGGCCGTTCGCGCCCGCGGCGCGGAAATAGACAACTACGCCGATCTGCGCCGCCACCTCGGGGAACGCGCGCTGCATTTCAACAGCGCCGAGTTCCGTGACCCAGCCGAGCCGACCAATCTGGGCTACGAATCGGCTGATCGCGCCGTAGTCACCGAAAGCATCCACTCTCAACGAAACACGCCGGGCGCCGCGTATGGCGCCGATGACCTGCTCCACCTGCGACGGAAGCTGGCCCTGGCCGCTGGCAGCACCAACGGAGGTAACGTCGGTGGTCTCGACGAACGCGTCGACACCTTGCGCCTCGGAAAGTCGCACCAGCGCCTCGACGAAGAGAGGTAGTTCCGATTCCGGACCGAGTTGCCCGAGGAGCGCGTCGCGCGAACTCTGCCACGCGGTGAGCTCAGCATCGCTTGCCGGAGGCACCGCCTCGATCTGCCGCTCTAGCTGCTCTAGCTGGCTCTCGGCGCTGGCAATCTGGCTGGAGGTATTGGCTTCGCTCGCACGCAGAGGCGCGACCACGAACACCCACACCAGCACTGCGACGACCACGAAGGCCAGCGTCATGATCGCGACGCGAACGCCAGGCTGAAGGTCTGACCAATTCATCGATTGTCTCCGGTCGCGATGGCTTTGAGCTGTAGCACGACGGTGAAGCCCACAGACGTTGCTGTCGGTGCGAAGGGAGGCAACTGGTCGATCGTACTCACGAATCCAGATGCGCCGTCGTTGGCCCCAGGCATGCGGTCGCCGACTGCGAAGCCGGAACCGCCGAAGGTACGGCCACGGCCGTTGTTCGGCAGGTTGACCAGCCACGGGTTGCGACTGACCGCCACCCAGTTGTCAGGGACCAGGCCCGAGCGGCCGGCTGTCGCGCCGCTCGTCTGACGGCGGCGTGCAGGCGCCCGTCCGGTGGATGACTCGAAGGTCGTTGTTTCGCGCGCCGTGGCGTCGCCAACCTGCAGACTCTCTGTCAGGTGGGCCGCGTCAACCAGCGGATCGCTTTCCAGCAGAGCGTAGAAACGGCTGAATACCGCCTGTGACTCGGAGCGCGTGGCTCCGAAGACCAGGCCGCTGAGCTCTATGTCCCAGTAGGACGAACCCGCCGGGCCGGCCACCGGCCGCAAACTCATGACGTCGATCGCCAGCTGTTCGGGCACACGCTGACCGATGCGCTGCAGCATGGCACCGACAAGCGTCGATTCCAGCGCTCGCTGCTCCAGCAACTGAACACGTACGCCGTGGCCGACGCGTTCGCGCGACCGGCCCTGCGCTGCGCGGAGCTCAGGCTGACGGTCTGCGATCCGGCCCTGGATAGCGCTCAGCTGCCGCTGCTCGACTGTCCCGTTGAGGAGGGCAAGCAATGCGAGGCCTAGCAGAACCACGAGGACCGCTGCGGCCGCCCACCTGCCAGAGGAGATGGCACGGCGGGCCCTGTTCTCGCTGATTTCTTCTGGTGCGATGAGGCTACCGCCAGCGTTGGCGCTCATCGTGGCGGCACCCAGGGCAGCTGCGAGCGCCGGCTGATCGAAGATGTCGGTAACGCCGAGATCGATCCGGCCGGAGGCGTCAAACAACTCAACTGCCAGGCCGAGGCCTTCGCGCAGACGCGCGGCGACATCTGACATGTTGGCCATCGGGCCAGTCAGCACGAGGCGATCGACAGTGGCGCCTTGTGCGCGCTGGCCGAAATACAGGAAGGAGCGCCTTAGCTCGGAGGTAATCAACTCCGTCATGGCTTGCGGATCGAAATCACGATCGTCGCTGCGCAGAACAAAGTCGCGGACCAACTCCACAACACCGTCCTGGAAGACGACGAGGTGCGATCGGCCGGCACTCAGATACGCGATGGCCGTTCCACCCGCCGACGGCGGCAGGAACTCGTGCGCCTTGATCAGCGCCGCCGGAACTGTGGTCACGACATCGGCGGTGAGCCCGGCAGCTTCGGCCACGGAGCGCGCGCGGCCTACAGCGGCACGATCTACCGCGGAAATCAGCACACGCTGCTTTGCAAGACCGTCTTCCTGCACCGCGCCAACACCCACATGCGAGTAGGCGAGCTGACCGGCGGGTACCGGGGCGAGCTTGCGCACCTCGGCTCCAGCCGCCAGATGTCGGTCGCTGTCGGACATTTCCGGCATCGTGACCAGGTAGTGGTAGACCTCCTCGTCGACCAGCACGGTGTGAGCCGACTTGGCGCTGCTGTCGATCGTTTCCAGCCACTTGCGAAGCCAGGCACCCAGCTCTTCGCCTTCGAACCCGGCATGGGCACTCTGTCCGGAAGCCTGGATCGCGGGATGCTGGTCGCCCTTGACCTGAGCCGCTGCCACAGCGCGGCCCAACTCGATACCCAGGGCGCCGCGTCCGAATCCACGCAGACTACTCATCAAACTCATTTGCTCACCTCTGTCCCAGCCGACTCGACATCGGACTGACCGGCAGATTCCGTTTCGGCGGAGGCTCCGTCGCTCGCGTCAGGAAGTTCCTCGCCAAGTTCCACATGCAGTTCGATAACCTGCTGTGCGCCACCACCGCGAATGCTCGCAACACCTACCTCGGTCACCAGTTCACCGGAAACTGTCGGGCAGGCCACCTCGATTTCATGCAAGCCGCGATGAACGACCTCGAACGAGAACGGCGCCACCTCATCGAGAACCGCGTCGGCCTCGCCTTCGGCGGAGAAGACCAACGCCACGGCACAGCCCTCCGGGTCGTTCGTGACCACGTCACCGCTGTGTCCACGCACCGTGACCACGAGGGAGCCATACAGATCCACCGGGTACGGCGGATAGATGACGTCGTCCTCGTCGTCGTAGATGCCATTCGGTCCGGCGCTGCGCAGCTGGCCTGGGCCAACCTCGCCGATGTCGTACTCGTTGCCCCAGGGATCGAGGCGGAAATCATTGGCGTCGCGTCCGCGCACAACGTACGGGCCATTCCACCCGTAGCCAATGCCCGACAATTCGGAGCGGACAAAGAGCGGCGCGTCGAGCTGCAATACCAGCTCGTCCATGAAGTAAGGGAAGCGGCCGAGCTCGCCGACGTAGCCGAATGTTCCGGCAACGGGGTCGCCCATGATAGACAGGTGCAACGCCTCCATCTCCTCGAGCACGTTGCCCGCATTGAGTTCGTCAACGGTGCGCAACAACGCTGGCGCTACCGCGGCCGAGAGGATCACGAGCGCGCCCAGAAGCAACGTCACCTCGAGCATGGTGATGCCGCGCTCACCGGTACCGAGCCGGTTTGAATGTGTGTGCGGTAGGTAGGTCATTGGATCGTGTTGATCAGGCGGAAGAGCGGCAAGTAGAACGCGGTGCCCATGAGAACCAGAACGCCGGCCAGGAAGACGAGGAGAATCGGACCCATGTAGGTGGTCACGCGGCGGACGGTGGTGTCGACCTCGCGGTCGAAGAAGCGGATGACGCCGGCTAGCGCCTCCTCCATCCGACCGGTGCGCTCGGCAGTTCCCACCATCTGAACGACGACGCTGGGGAATTCGCCCGTCTCACGCATGGCCAGGGCCAGAGGCTGACCGCTGCGAACCCGACGGTTTACATACTCGACAACCCGCGCGATGTACTCGTTGCCCACCGCGCCCTTCACCACGTCGAGACAGTGGGTAACACTGACGCCCGAGGCGTACATCGTGCCGAAATGATGCGCGAAACGAGAGAATGAGACCTTGCGCAGCAGTTCCCCGAACACGGGCAGGCGCAGTTTGAATCGGTCCCAGCGTACCCGCCCACCAGGCGTGCCTACCCAAAGCAGGAAGAGGATCGTCGTACCCAGCAGGAAAAGCGTGAACGCCGGTAGGTAGTCGGTAAAGAGCGAGCTGTACGCCAGCACGAAACGCGTAGGCAGAGGCAGTTCGAAGTCGCCACTGTTCTGCAGGTTCGCGTAGACACTCTGGAAGCGCGGAATGGCGAACGTGACGATGACAACGTTCAGCGCGATCAGTGCGCCGACAACCATGACCGGGTACGCCAAGATGTTGCGCACCTGCTCGCGCAGGTCGAGTTGCCACTCCAGGAAGTCACGTAGCTCGACCAGTGCATCCTCGAGCTTGCCCGACTCCTCGCCAGCGCGAACCGTGTTCACATAGACGTCAGTGAAGACGCTCGGGTAACGCGCCATCGACTCGGACAGGCTGCTGCCGCGCTCGAGCCCGGCACGAAGGCCACGCACGACGTTCTTCAGCTTCTGCTTGTCGACTGATTCCTCGAGGTCCTCCAGACCGGTAAGTAGCGGCACGCCGGTGGCCACGATCGGTAGCAACTGCGAAGTGAACACCACCAGATCACGGCGGGTCAGGAACTCGATGTGGATGCCGGACATGCTGCTACTGCTGGCCTGCACCAGGTACAGACCACGATTCGCCAGTTGATCCGCGAGAGTGTCGCGGGTCACTGCCGACTCGACGCCCTTTACGGTGGCGCCGTTGTCGCTCTTGGCTACGTAGCTAAAACGAGGCATCTCTGACCTATTCGCGCGCCACGCGCGCCAGTTCTTCGAGGGTGGTTTCGCCGCGCCGGACACGTTCGAGTCCGTGTTGCATCAGGGTCTGCATACCTTCCTGCACCGCCACACGGCGGATCGCGCGGGTATCGGCCTGGTCCTTCATTGCTTCCCGAATCGGATCGCTGACCATCAGAATCTCGAAAACGCCGGTGCGACCCAGGTACCCGGTCTCCTGGCAGTGGCGACAGCCGCGACCGCTCAGCCAGTTACCATCAAGGTCCTCGTCCTCGAGTCCCAGCCGTTCGAGCAGGTGGGCATCGGGTTCCGTGGGCTCGCCGCAGTGGTGGCAGACCTTGCGCACGAGTCGCTCGGCGACCGCCGAGATCACCGTCGAGCCGATCAGATACGGCTCCAGGCCCATGTCGATGAGACGCGGGAAGGTGCCGGCGGCTTCGTTTGTGTGTAGCGTGGACAGCACTAGGATGCCGGTCAGCGCAGCGCGCATGGCCAGACCCGCGGTCTCAGGATCACGAATCTCACCCAGAAGGATGACGTCGGGATCCTGTCGCAACATCGACCGAATGCCGGCCGCGAAAGTGAAGCCTGCCTTGTTGTTGATCTGACTCTGGCGAATCTGCGGCAGACGGTACTCGACCGGATCCTCAAGAGTCACGATGTTGTTGGCCACCGTGTCGAGGTTCGACAGCATGGTGTACAGGGTCGTCGTCTTACCGGACCCGGTCGGACCCGTAAGCAATACGATGCCCTTGGTGCGCGCCATCGAGTCTTCGAGCTTGGCCAGCGTTTCCGCTTCGATGCCGAGTTCAGTCAGGCCACCGAACAGCATGTGCCGCTCGAGTACGCGAACGGCCATCTTCTCGCCGAACACCGTTGGAAAACACGAAACACGAAGATCGACTTCGCGACTGCCGGTCCGATAGGTGATGTGCCCTTCCTGCGGCAACCGCTGCTCGGCGATGTCCAGGGAAGCGATGACCTTGAGACGCGAGATGATCGAGTGGTGCAGCTTCTTCGGCAACACGGGCCCGGGCTGCAGCAATCCATCGACGCGGTAGCGGATGCGCAACGACTCCTCTTCCGGGTCGATGTGGACATCCGTCGCACGCCGGCGCACGGCCTGTTCAATGACCTCATCAACGAGGCGGACGATCGGCTCATTGGCCGTAATCGTCTCGTCGGCAACAAGGAAGCTACTGCTCCTGGCGCGCTGCGCCTCGGCGTCGTGCCGGTCGATGGTCTCCGTGACCAGATTCTCGAGCACACCCGCGCCGCCGTAGAAGTGATCCACCGCGTTGCGAATATCGGTCTCTGTGGTGCAGGTCTGCTGTACGCGCAGGCCCGTGCGACGCTCGATTTCGTCGATCGCGAGGATGTTGAATGGGTCCGCGGTGGCGACCTCCAGCGTGTTGCCTACTACCGCCAGTGGCACCACACCGTGACGCGGAGGGATGTCCCGAGGCATCGCCTGAAGCGCGGATTCCTGCACCATCGGCAGCCGCAGCGCCCGGAACGGCACGCCGGCTATCTCTGCGAGGGCGCCGGCAAGCGACTCCTCCGTCAGGACGCCCTGGTGCACGAGCATCTGGCCTAGCAGCGCTCCCCCACGGGCTCGCTGCTGGTCGAGGACGTCAGCGAGTTGGTCGGCAGAGAGAATGCCGTGTTGAACCAGGTAGTCCCCGAGACGCACCGGACCGATCCCCGGACCGGCGTGTCCGTTCCCGGAGTGCCCGTTCTCGTGCCCGTAAGTCGGCACATTACCCTCATTGTCACCCTGATACATAGGATGGACCCTTTCTTCGGCCCCGTGGCCGCAATTGGACTCTAATAGTCAGTGTTAGTCACTGTAGCAGCTAAAAACTCTCTAAAAAGCCCTATTTCACTTTCCGGAACATGATGACCGCACCTGTCACGGCCGGCAGCATCGGCAACAGGACCACCAGGAGGAAAAAAGTCGCGGCGCGGTTCTCGCTGGTGAACAGCACGCGCTTGTTGGCGATCTCCTTCGGGCGGATCGAGATCAACTCGGCCTGACCGGTCAACCAGTTGATCGAGTTCAGGAACAGGTCACCGTTCCCCTGCCAGCCGAAGAAGCCATTGCTGACAAAGTCAGCGTCGCCCGTCGCGACGAGAATCGGATCGCCCAGCGGCGGCGGCCCGCCATCGCGCATCCGGTCGCGGTACGTACGCGGTGTCTCTTCGACGGCCTCGGCGACCGCAATCAACAGCGGCAACGGTCCGCGCTGCTCGCTGCCATCGTCGTAGCTGTACACATCACCGGTCGCCGCGCCCGTCTCGCCCCATGACCCTTGCGACGTGGAGGCGACCGCGATGGCGGTCGTGGTGAGCTCACCTGTGACTTCCGCGAACGTGATCGAACGCGGCATAGTGAACATCGACATCAGTCTGAAGTTCTCGGTGATGGGGTGTGCCTCATAGACGTCCACGAGGGGCGTCTGCAGACCCAGACCGAACGACTGTCCGTTCTTGGCGGTGTCGATTACGAAGTCATCATTGACCTGCAAGCCGTACCGGGCGATGACCGTGGTCAACTCGGGCACATCCGTACGGCTCTCGAACAGAACCAACGCGCGCCCGCCGTTGTCGAGATATGCCTCGAGGGCGACGCGTTCCTCAGGCAGGAAGTCTGACTGCGGCCCGGCGATAACTACTACCCGGCACGTCTCGGGAATCCCGGCAGCCGACAGGTTGATCAGGTCGAGCCGATAGTTGGTCTGGGTCAAGGCGATCGACGCGGCGGACAACCCCGTCCTCTCCGTGTCGGTCACACCACGTTCGCCGTGGCCTATCGTGAAGCACACGGGCACCGCCTCACCGCGGGTAGCGGCCAGGACGGCGTTGGTGATGCTCGGCTCATCGATCGTCGGCGCGCGTTGCGGGTCGCCACCCGCGCTGACGAAGAGATCGCCATAAGCACGGAAGTTCAACGAGGCCGCCAGTGCCGGCTCCGCTTCTGGATTCACCAGACGGTAGCTGATCTGCGACGAGGCTTCCTCGTAGGCCAACAGCAGTCGGTCCACACCGGGGTTCTT
This sequence comes from Acidobacteriota bacterium, assembly GCA_029263295.1. Lineage (GTDB taxonomy): Bacteria > Acidobacteriota > UBA890 > UBA890 > WLXD01 > WLXD01. The sequence continues at coordinate 23,991 of JAJCXT010000048.1, forward strand.
GCCATTCTCCACGAATGCCGTGATCTCGACCGGTGCATCCAGCGTCTGGAGCACCGAGCGGCTCTGCGCCGACAGACTGAAGAGCTGTTCTTCGGTCAGGTCCCAGGATGCCGGGTTGTAGTTGACCACCCAGGTGATCAGCATCCCGCAGGCCAGGAAGAGCACGAACTGGATCGAGGCAAACGTCCAGCGCGTCACCCGGCGGCTGCTGCGAATGAACTGCCTCGGGCCACGATTCTCCTTGCTGCCTGTCGCATTACTCATGAGCTTCGCACTCCACGCCAGCGGATCGATCCAAGCACGGTGTGGGCCAGGAACAGGAAGAAGAGGGCAAACCAGAAGTAGAAATTGAAGTCGCGCAGGCTCAGCACGCCGACCCGGAAATCACCAAAGTGGTCGTTGAGCGACATCCAGCGCACGAGGTCCTGCCAGACCGAGGGCAAGAGGTTGGCCGGCGCGTCGATGAACCAGAAGATCATCAAGATGCCGTAGCCGCCGAAGGCCGAGACGATCTGGTTCTTGGTGACCGACGAGACCCACAACGTGGCGGCCAGCATCGCCGCCGCCATCAACACGATGCCGGTGTACCCCGTCGTGAACATGCCGGGTTCGTTATCGCCGTAGTAGGACATGACGAACTGGAAGAAGTAGGTCGGCGCCAACATGAACAGCAGAAAGGCGAATGCACCCAGGAACTTGCCCATCAGGATGCCGCCGTTGGCGACCGGTGAGGTAAGCAACAGCTCCATCGTGCCGCGACGCTTCTCCTCGGACAGCAGCCCCATCGCGATGATCGGGATTACGAACAGCAGCATCAGGACGGTCACGTCGAGGAAGCTGCCGGCGACCATGGCCGGCACGTTGAGGACGTTGCCGTCGGCGCCAAACTCCTGCGCCCTCGCATCGGCGTTACGCCCCTGCGCTGCCCAGTAGTTCAAGATGCTGACGAAGAACACGCCCTCGGCGAGCCAGAAGATCGCCGTCAGCGCGTACGCGACAGGTGAAACAAAGTAGCTGTGCAACTCACGCTTGCAGATGGGCCAGGCACCGCGGAAGGCTTTCATCGTTCCTCCTCAGGCCGCTTGGTCGTCGGACTTGGCATGGTCGTGATTTCCTTCTTCGGTCAGGCGTAGGAAGATCTCTTCCAGACCCATTTCGCTCCGTGACATCCCGACGAGCTCGAAGCCCGCGTTCACTATCGCGGCGGCAGCGCCGGCGCGGATGTCGATGTCGGGGGTGGCCAGCAGATCGCAGCGCCAGACGCCCGCCTCGGGATCGTCCACGACGGTGGCATCGGCGACGCCGGCCACGTTGGGCAGCAGCCGACGCAGGGCATCAACATCCCCGCGTACCTGCGCTGTGACGTGCTCGCCACCACTGAATCGCTGTGCCAGCCGGTCCACCGAGTCCGCGGCCACGACCCGTCCCTTATTGATGACGACGATGCGTTGCACTGAAGCCGCGATCTCGCTGAGAATGTGGCTCGATAGCACCACCGTATGGTCGCCAGCCAACTCGTGGATGAGCTGCCGCACCTCGATGATCTGGCGGGGATCCAGCCCGGATGTCGGCTCGTCGAGAATGAGCAAGTCTGGATCGTGCAGAATCGCCTGCGCGAGCCCTACACGCTGCTTGTAACCCTTGGAGAGCTGTTCAATCGGTTGGTCGGCGCGCTCCTCGAGCCAGCAACGCGACAGCGCGCTCTCGACCCGGCCAGCACGTTCCTTCCTTGGCACGCGCTTTAGCTCCGCCACGAAACGCAAGTAACTCCGCACCTTCATCTCTGGATAGAGCGGCGGCACCTCTGGCAAGTAGCCGACGCGGGCTTTGACCTCTAGCGGCGCAGTCGCGACGTCGTGTCCGGCCACCTGCACGATCCCCTCCGTAGGCGGCATGGCGCCGGTGAGGATTCGCATGGTGGTCGACTTGCCGGCTCCGTTCGGGCCGAGCAAGCCCACAACTTCTCCAGGGGCAACGTCGAACGAGATGTTGTCGACTGCGGCTATGGAGCCGAAGCGCTTAACAAGATTCTCTACGTGGATCATCCGTACCTTCCGCGGGACAGGAGACACAAATAGCGGCGTCGGGCGGACAAGGACCGTCCTCCGACAGCCAGATGATCACGGATTTGGACCGTCCGGTGCTAGCCAATAATGACTCCAACAGTATTTTCGGGTCTGCTTGCCACATTTTGAGTCCATGAAGAGCCTTATCAGTGTTATGCCGGTCATATCCGGCCATTAATAGCCATGCATATCTTTGAGTGACTTTTCGAAGAAACGCGCGCCCGAACTGGGCCGCGGGAGCGAAGTCCACCGTCCGCCGTCAGGACATTGGAGGCCCGCAGGGGCCTCGGCGGAATTCCTGCGGACAGGAGCGGCCAGATGCGGACAGGAGCGCTCTGGCACGGTTGTTTGGCGGACTCGCGCGGCCAACACTACCTAGGTCAGGTCAAGGTCCTGTGGTCGCTACTAACCAAGCCACCCTGGTGCCCGGTTCCTTGATCGATAGGCCGCACGCCGCGGGAGACGGCAGCGACCAATGTGCCACAGGGCCTCGACCGGTCGACGACCCATCCGCGGGCAACGTGCCCGCTCCTGCAAGGAGGCCGAGATGCTCAACCAAATTCGCAGCCGCCGACTGCGGCACGCGGGCCAGACAGGGTTCACGCTGGTCGAGGTCGCAGGCGTCCTGCTTGCGCTCGGCGTACTCGTGGCCGTGCTGGTCCCCAACATCGGACGCTTCAACTCTCTGGCGCGCAGCGTGCGTGTCCGTGAGGACCTGGGCGCTATCTGCTCGTCACTGAAGGTGATGCTCGACGATCTCGGGCTCAGTGCCTACTGGGGGCAGGGAGCCTACGGGCGCACTTCCGTGACCGGCTTTTCGAGTTCTGGGTCCTCGACGATCATCGGCGGCGAAACGGAGCTCACAGAAAGCACCGAGATGATGGAGTGGTGCGTGAACTGTGAGATGCCCGCGTCCGAGTGCGGCGTTTGCGCCGACGACGATTGTGAGGAGGGCTACGACTGCCGCGACGACTGTGGCCCTGCCTGCGGCACCCCCGAGGCCACCATCATGGTGCCCGTGACCACCCAGACATACAGCACCACGCCCGGGCAGCGAGTCGTCACCGGCGGATCGACCAGGGTCGGATACTCATCCTATTCCGGACCCTACGGCTACGGCGGCACCTACGCTCGGCCGCTCGGCCTCATGGTAGGCATGGGCCGCGTACCGGCAAGCGCCATCGGCTGGACCGAGTGGCAACTCGAGCCGGGCGCCACGTTCGCGCGCTCGACCATCGGCTATAACCCCCTGCCGGTGAACTTCTGGATCGGGTCGCTGGGCAACCAGCTCATCCACCACAACCCCACCTACTACGGTTACGCCAGTGGCAGCGGGTACGGCTACGGCACCGGCGGCGTGCACAGCATGATGTTCCGCTGGCGCGGCCCCTACATCGCGGATGAGATCATCGCCGACCCCTGGGGCAACCGGTACATGGTGAACTCGTTCGCCCTGCATGTGCCCTCTGGCGTGGGAGCCCATGGCTCCACGGCGGGCGGGTATGGTCGCGGGGGCTACGGCTACGCGCAGGCCCGCTACGTGGCGCAGTTCGGCTCCGCCACGGTCTGTTATTCCGCCGGTCCGAACGGATCCATCGAGACCCCGTTCGACCAGCCGGCTGGTTGGTACACAGGCGGTGATGACCTCACCGTCGTGCTCGCTGGCGCCGGAGGCATCCGCTAGCTTTCGCGCTGGTCGGATGTGCCTGCTGAGCAGGGTCGCTGAGCAGGGTCGCCGAGCATAAGAAAAACCGCCGTCCGTGGAGCCTGGGAGAAGCACGGACGACGGTATCTTGGCGCCACCCTGGCGCCGGAGCCTCGACCGGGATGTTGCCCGGCGAGTAGCTCGCCAACTCGCAGAATCTAGATGCCCCGGCCGCTCACGCGACCGGGGCACCTCAATCGCTTGGCGACAATCCCTAGAAGGGACCTGCCGCGCTCAGGATCGCAGCGATGTCATCGCCACCGATCGCATACGCAGGACCCGCCGAAGGCGGACCAGGCATGTTCGCTTCCGTGTCGGCTGCCTTGTTGGGGCCGAACGAAATGCAGATCACGGCAGTCCAGAACACGTCATCGGTCGCGTTGGTGTTTCCACCGTGCAGACCGAAAGTGTTCACCGAGTAGCGGGTACCCCACGGATCAGAGTTGATCTCGTTGAAGTACGGACCACGCCAGCCAAAGAACGGGCCGACGCTAGGATCGTCAATCACGTTCTTGTACCGATCAATAGCGGCACCGGCGTTAACCGGACGCGGCGCGTTGACCTGCAGGTGGTAGATGAGATTGTCCGCGTAGAACGTCACAGGCGTCGAGCCCGCGCCGTCGCCGGTCACGGTGAAGGTAGCATCCTGAGCCTCGTCCCAGATGTCGCTGGTCGAGTTGTAGGCGGATCCAAGAGCCGTCGTGTCAGGAATCGTGCCGGGGCCGAAGAGAAGACCTGTCTTCTCCGCGGGCGACGTCGTGCTACCACCCGGGATCCCGAAGGGAGCCGGGAGCATGACCTCATCAAGGAACTTCTTCAACGTAGCGCAGATCGCGCCAACGTCTTCCTTGACGACAACGAACCGAGCCAGGCGGTTAAAGTTACCCAGCTGCGGCAGCATGATTGTGGAGAGGATCACCAGAACGAGCAAGATGATG
>JAJCXT010000049.1 GCA_029263295.1 Acidobacteriota bacterium
CGGACGCATGCATCCGGCGCCGCAGACGGGCCAAGGGGAGCCACGACTTGGGTCGCCAGAACGCCTTCCACATGACCTGCCGTTGATCGAGGCTGCCGTCCTGGGCGCGACAGTCCTCGAGAAAGTCGGGCAGCGTTTCGGCGGCATCGTCGCTGATCGCACGCGCCACCAGATACGGCAGGTTGTAGGCGATCGCCACGCGCGCAAAGCAGGCCGATTCCATGTCCGCCGCCGCCGGCTGATCTCGCCAGGTCTTGCCCCATAGGATCTTCTTGCTCTCGGGCGTCGACAGAATCTCATCGACCGTGACAAGGCGCCCGAGTTCGTACTGCACGCTCATCTGCGCATCCTCGAGCCACTGCAGGTCGGGCCAGGCGAGGGTGCGATCACCCTCCATCACCTCGCTCGAGATGAGCAGGTCCCCGACGACCAGACCGTCCGACAGCGCACCAGCGATGCCAAGCGCAAGCACCCGCGTGGGCTCCAGCTTCTGGATGACGCGGCGTATGCCGAGATCGGCGTTGCGCTTGCCGTCGCCGGTGGCGGCTACCGCCACCCGCACGCCGCCCAGATTCCCCACGTAGTAGCGGCGCGGCCCGTCTTTGATCTCCTCGACATCCTCGAGGCGTTCACGGAGAGGGGCGACCTCTTCCTCCATCGCGGCTACGATGGCAATGAGTTCTGGGCGGTCTGGCATAGACACTACGGTAGATCGTCAGTGCCTCTGAGGGAAAGCACCCCGATGATTCAACTTCTTCTGTTCACGCCATTTCTGATGGCAGCGATGATGCTCGGCATCCCGCTGCTGGTCTGGGCGGGGCTGATGTCACCACTGAGTGGCTTCGGTGCGGCGATGGGTGCCTGGGTCGTGGGCGCGGGGTCCGGCCTGTTGTCCGGCGTGATTGGCGCCTTCAAGCCCGACGTGCGGCCACTGGCGTGGTGGGCGCTTGCTCTCGGAGCGGTGCTGGCCGGGGCGCTGTTTCTCGTCGCTTGGCAGGCGAATCTGGCGCCCATCCATGACATCAGCACTGATCTCGATGACCCACCGCAGTTCACGGTAGCGGCCACCCATCCTGACAATGCTGGCCGTGACCTCAGCTACCCGCACGGTGATCCGGATTCGGCGGAGATTCAGCGCCGGTACTACCCGGACCTCGCTGAGAACCTCCCCGTTGGGTGCGACGTGGACCATCGAGAGTTCTGGGACCTCGCACTGGCCGCCGCCGAGACCATGGACTGGACCATCACCTCGGTGAACGCCGCCGACATGGTGATCGAGGCGGAAGCGACAAGCCGGATCTTCCGCTTCGTTGATGATGTCGTGATCCGCGTGCACAGCCCGAATGGCGGATGCGTCCATGTGGACGTGCGCTCGACATCACGCGTCGGTCGGAGTGACCTCGGCGCGAACGCCGCGCGCATCCGGAAGTTCTTCGGGAGCTGGTAGCAAGGTCAGGCGACCGCCGTTGGTGGCCCGTAGCAGCTAGTCTTCCGGCTCGCTCTGGCGCCGCGGACGGAAGACGCCGATCGAGCTCGTGTAGCCGTGCAGGAAGGTGCGACTGTCGACCGGGCCGATCTCGCCGTTGCAGAAGAACCCCCCGATCGGTGTCGGCCCGAGATGACCCGCGATCATGCGCGAGTCGTGGTCCGGCTCGCCGTACAGCGTCTCGCCGCGACCCAGGCACGAGAACAGAAGGATGCCGGCCGGGGTCACAGGCTGCTCCGTCGTGTAGCGCTTCAACCAGCCCTCCAGATCCGTCGCCGACGTCAACGCGTCGCGCACATGGAACTGCATGACCTGCCCGGGGTGCACGACCTCGGCCACGGTCAAGGTGCCCGTCTCCGGATCGACGCCCACTACGTTGCGGATGAGAAAGTCGCCGTGCGAGTACTCCGATCGCCCCTCCGTCATCACCATGCCCACGAAGAGCGCACGGCGGAACAGGTCACGGTCTCCCGGGTCGAGTTCATGGAACAGCTCCGCCATCACCTCTGTGGGCCTGCGACCATCGAGCTCCAGGATGCGGTTGCGCACCGCACCCGTGACAAAGACGGGCGAACCCACCGGCCGGCACCCCTGCGCGACAATGGTATCCATGTCGATGTTGCCATCGAGTAGCACTCCGGCGGCGCCGTCTGGATATACGGAATCGCCTACAAACAGGGCGTTCTCGCCAGGTCGTGATGCGCCCGAGGCGAGCCCGCCGATCTTGGAGCTGTCGGGAAAAGCGTTGTCGAGAGAGCCCAGCAGACCGCCGGCATCGCAGCTGTAGGGATCGGGCATCAGAATGAACTGCGCCGGGTCCTTGCCAACGATGCCCAGTCGTTCGTACCAACCCTCCGGCCGCAGCGCGAGCGCATCGGCATCGGCGGGCTCCAGATGGAAAGGCTCGACCCTCACGCCGGGCAACCACGCCGCTGTCAACGACAGCGCCGGACCGTATTCGACCTCGCGGCCGCCGCCGACAACCCCACCTCCCGAGCAACCCACGATCACCGAGTCCGGGAAGAACCGCCGCAGTTCACCGGGAACCGCCGGATAGTCCTCTTCATGGTGCGCCGAAACGAATACGAGCAGGAGATCAGCCGGCCGCCCGGCGAGTTGCTCGAGCACCTCCTGCGAGGCCTGGATGGTCGCGACTTCGAGGTCGGGTTCTTCGGATACGAACGATGCCCACTTCATGAAGCGAGTGTAACCCGCTCCCATGGTGCTAAGTCGGCCGTCGCAGCCGCGCGGGGGTTGACCGGCAACCGGCAGTCACGCAGGGGCACACGTTGCTACAATGCGCGCACCGCTTTTTTTCGTCCGTGGGAGAAGTCTGTTGCTGAAGGTCTGGAAACGCGCCCAGCGGCGCCGTAAGTATGGCGAGCCCGTGATTGTTGTTTCGGGGCTACCGCGCTCGGGCACCTCGATGATGATGCGCATGCTCGACTCGGCCGGTCTCTCGATGATGACCGACCAGGAGCGCACCGCCGACGAGGACAACCCGAAGGGCTACTACGAGTACGAGAGGGTCAAGGACCTCGAGAAAGAGTCCGACAAGAGCTGGGTTCGCGACGCGCGAGGCAAGGTACTGAAGGTCATCTCGCACCTCCTCAAAGACCTGCCCGACGAGAACTACTACCAGGTCATCTTCATGCGCCGTGACCTCGACGAAGTCGTCGCCTCACAGAACAAGATGCTCGAGCGGCGTGGCGAAGAGAACACGCTCGATGACAAGGCGACCAAGGACTACTACCTGCGCCACCTGGTGCAGGTTCGTTTTCTTGTCCGCAACCGCGCGCATATCGACCTGATCGAGGTCAACTATGGCGAGGCACTTGCCGAGCCCGAAGACTTCGTCCGCAAGGTCGACGCATTCCTCGATCACGAGCTGGACACTGCCGCCATGGCATCGGTCGTGGACAAGCAGCTGTACCGCAACCGCGGCCACAAGCTGCGGGCCGACGCCAGCTCGTAGAACGGGCTGCTGGTCAGGATCGTGACACCGTCACGACAACTCCGAACACCTCCGAACACTTTGTTCGCCGTGTGTTCGATCGGCCGCAAACCAGACCGCGTCGTAGTGCATCCTTCTTGTCAGACTGTCTCTCCTCGACCTCTGACGAACCATGCGCGTACGACTCCGAACACAGCATCTGACCGAGCTTCTGGCACGGAGTGCGCGTAGCCAGAACGCCTGGGCGATCCGAGTGGGAGTGTCGCGTGGGCACTGGTCGGACCTGGTCAACGGCAAACACCCGTACCCCTCACCGAAAACGCGCGAGCAGATGCTCGATGCCTTCGGGGTGCCGTTCGAAGAGCTGTTCGAGATCGAGTCGGCCAACACCGAACCCGACACTGCCCTGCAGGCCTCCCTCGCGCGGCGCTACATCATCGACCGGGTAATCGGCGAAGGCGCCATGGGCGTTGTCTATCTCGCCCGCGACATCCAGTTCGGCCGTCAGGTCGCCATCAAGATCGTCTTCCCCGAAGCCGTGGGCGGGCTTGATGAGCGCTTCGTCACCGAGGTTCGCAACACGGCGCGTCTGCAGCACCCCAATATCCTGCCGCTGTTCGACGCCGGCGAGGTCGACGGGTGTCCGTACTACGTAATGCCGTATGTCGCGGGAGGATCGCTCCGCGATCTGCTCGCGCGGCGGGGCGCACTGAATGTCAAAGATGCGCTACCGATCGTGCGCAGCATCGTCGCCGCACTCGACTACGCACACGGCCAGGAAGTACTGCACTGCGACGTGAAGCCGGAGAACGTGCTGCTGACCGGGGAACACGCCTACGTCGCCGACTTCGGCCTCTCCCGTGCCGTGCACCTGGAAGCTCTGCGTGAGTGGGGCCGCCCACCAGAAGTGGACATCGGCGCCGGCACCCCCGCGTACGTCAGCCCGGAACAGGCGCGCGCGCAGCTACATCTGGACCGCCGATCCGACGTCTACTCGCTGGCCTGTGTCGTATTCGAGATGCTGTCGGGACAAGCGCCGTTCAGCGGCGGCAGCACGACGGAGATCGTCAAGCGTCGTTTCGACAGCGTTCCGCCCGACCTCGGCCTCGTGGCACCGCGTGTGCCATCCGCGATCGTGTCGGTAATCGGCGCCGCCATGTCACCCGATCGCGAGCGGCGCCCGAACAATGCCCGGCAGTTCCTTGACCAACTCGAGCTCGCAGCGACCGCCAGTTCCGCACCCGCCGCCGGAGAAACCCGCACCGCGACGCGGGCCGCGCTGGCTGCGATCACTTCCTGGGCACTCACCCGTAACTCCACCCCCCGAGCGAGCCTGATGCAAAACCTGTTCGACGATCTCCGCTACTCGATGCGATCACTACGCCGGAAGCCATTGTTCGCCGTCGTGGCGATCATCACCCTCGCTCTGGGGATCGGTGCCAACGCCGCGATCTTTTCGGTCGTCAACGCCGTCATCCTGCGACCCTTGCCCTACCCGGACCCCGAACGCCTGGTGGTGATCAACTCGCAGTTCGAAGGCCGCACGTGCTGCCCGATTTCCACGCCGAACTTTCTGGATCTACGGGCCCAGGTGAGCCAGATCGATGACATGGTGGCCCAGGGCGGCGCCATGTTCGCGGTTTCGGGCAGCGGCGAGCCCGTCCGCATGAGCGGTCTGTACGTGACCCAGGGGTACTTCGAGATGCTGGGCGCCTTACCGCAGGCTGGCCGGCTGATTGGCCCGGCAGAGGACCAGTTCGGCAGCGAACCCGTGGTGGTGATCTCCGACCGTCTCTGGCGCGATCGCTACGCTGGCGACCCCGGTGTGGTCGGCCAAGCGATCACCATCGATTCGGTCCCTCACGCCATCATCGGTGTCGCTCCGCGAGACTTCCGCGAGGGCCGCGCGACCCAGCTGTATGTGCCTTTCGCCTGGGACACCGACAACCTGCCAGGACGTAATTCGAATTCGAACGCCACGCTCGCGAGGCTTGCTCCAGGGGCAACGCCCGAGAGCGCTCTCGCCGAACTTCGAACGTTGTACGCCGCGATCATCGAAATGTACCCGGACGAGATCAGCAACGAGGGCATCGATGTCACGCCTCTCACCGAGACGACAGTGCGAGCGGGAGACCGCGCTCCGTTGTTCATGCTGTGGGGTGCGGTGGGCATGGTGCTCCTCGTGGCCTGCGCCAACGTTGTGAACCTGATGCTCGCCCGCGCGGAGTCTCGCCATCGGGAGCTCGCGGTGCGGTCGGCGCTTGGCGCCACGCGCGGCCAGATTCTGCGGCACTTCCTTACTGAATCGCTTGCGATCTCACTGCTAGGCGGCGCCGTCGGCGTACTGTGCGCCTACGGCGGCCTACAACTGCTGCTCGACGCGTTCGCCGACGCCATTCCGCGGTCTGGCGGCGTGAGCATCGACACGTCCGTGTTGCTGTTCAGCCTCCTGATCTCCGTTGGCACGGGCATCGCCGTGGGTCTGTTCCCGGCGCTGTGGCATCGATCGGGTGATCTCGCCACTGCGCTCACGGAGAGCACACGCGGCCAGGTGGGCGGACAGCGTCGACTGCGCGAGGGCCTCGTCGTTCTCGAGGTCGCGATGGCACTGATTCTCGTCATCGGCGCGGGTCTGATGCTCAAGAGCTTCTGGCGCCTGAGTCAGGTGGATGTCGGCGTGGACCCGGGCCGTCTAGTCACTGCGCGCGTCTCGTTGCCGCAGGCGCGCTACCCCGAGGCGGTCGACCGTATCGGCTTTTACGATGCGCTCACCCAGCGCCTGCGGCGGCTACCGGCCATCGAGGAAGTGGGACTCGCCAGCAACGTGCCTTTCGACGGCAGCCACAGCAACTTCAGCCGTATCTGGCCAGTCACCGATCCCGACACCACGGCCACCTTCGTCGAAGCCCGCGTGGCCGATACCGGCTTCTTCGACACTCTCGGCCTTCGGATCCGTCTGGGGCGCGGTTTCGAGTCCACGGATGTCTCCGATGGACCTGGCGTGGTGCTGGTCAACGATGAACTGGTACGTCAGTTGTTCGCCGATACCAGCCCGGTCGGCGAGTTCATCACGGGAGCCGTGAACAACGACGGCTGGGAGATCGTTGGTGTCGTGGAAGACATCCTCGAGCATGGTCCCGACCAGGTGGTGCCCCCGACCATCTACTTCGCGTACACGCAGGCGGGTCAATCGAGCCTCGCGCTCACGATTCGCGCCAGCGGCGATCCTCTCGACACGATTCCCGAGATCCGGCGGATCGTGACGGAACTGGATGCCGACCTGCCGGTGTACGGCGTGAACCGTTTCGACGAGTTGATCTCAGGCAGCCAGGGTGGCCGGAGATTCACGATGTCGCTGCTGCTGGTGTTCGCCGGTGTGGCGCTAGCCCTCGGAGCGATCGGAATCTACGGGATGATGGCCTATAGCGTGGAGTGCCGCACTCGCGAAATCGGTCTACGACAGGCTCTCGGCGCCACCCGCCGCTCGGTGCTGACAATGGTGATATCGCAGGGCACGCGGACGACGCTGGTCGGTGTTGTGCTGGGGGTTGTCGGCGCCTACTTCCTACGTCAGACGCTCAGCAATCTGCTGTTCGAGGTCGGTGGCTTCGACATGGTCACGTACGCTGCGGTCGCCGGGATTCTCATTCTCGTCGCGACGGTGGCCTGCTACGTCCCCGCGCGCAGGGCGGCGGCGGTCGATCCGATGGACGCGCTGCGACAGGATTGAAGCCAGCTCGGCCCCGGATGCGCTATTCCGCTTCGGATCGCGGACGGCACAGCCAGATCGTCATGCCAATCATCGCCACCAGCGTCACAACCGTCACGGCGAGCGTCAGCGTCTGACCGCCCAGGTTGGTCAGGAGCGCGCCAAGACCGGCCCCGGTGGTGGTGAACACAATGGCGCCGGGTAGGATCCCCACCGCGGTGGTCCAGACGAACGTGCTGCGCCGCATCCGCGTCAGACCGGCGGCCCAGTTGATGGCAGTGAATGCGACCGTCGGCAGAAGGCGCAGCCCGAGCAACAGGGGCCAGCCGGCGTTTGTGCACAACCCATCGGCGCGACTCACGATGGCCTCAGGCAGGACACGCTCGGTGACCGGCCGCCCGAAACGACGGGCCAGCTCGAAACTGATCTGTGCCCCTACCAGCGCGCTCACCCAGGTGACCAACGTGCCCCAGATCGGGCCGAATACCATCCCATTCAGCATGGCCGGAATCTCAGCAGGGATCGGGAGCACCGCCACCATTACGGTGAACAGCGGCGCGAAGGCGTAGACGGCCGGCCCGGAGGCCTCGACCCATGCAGCCATTGTCTCGATCATCAGGTTCGCACCGGGGATTCCTGCTCTCATGTTTAGCAGATCGGATCGCGAGGCACCATGCTACGCTGCCGACATGCACGAGAAACTTACCGCAATCGTCTGGGATTTCGACGGAACCCTGGTCGATACGCGCCGCAAGAACATGAACGTCGCACGCGCGCTCGTGGAGAACATCACGGGCCGTTCGGCCGACGAATTCCCTGCTCTACGCTCGATGCCCGGGTACGAGCGCGCCCTTCATCGGCATCGTCACTGGCGCGACTTCTACCGCGTCGAACTGGGCATGCAGGACTCGGACATCGATCGCACTCAGGACAACTGGCTTGCCTTCCAGCTGGCAGACGAGACCGCGACCGAAACCTACGATGGTATCCACGAGGTGCTGGCCGCTTTCGCGCATCTGCCACAGGGCATCGTCTCGCTGAACATCAAGGCCAACATCCTGCGGTTCCTCGAACAGCTCGAGTTGGCCCACCACTTCCACAGGGTCTATGGCGCGGAATGCGTGCAGCCCGGATTCCAAAAGCCGCATCCTGATGCGCTTCTGCGCTGCATCGAGAGCCTGACCGGCGGCGAACCCGGCTACGTTGTCTCTGTCGGTGACCACGAGACCGATGTCGAGTGCGCCCACAACGCTAATGCCCACTTCGAACAGGCGGGGGTGGACCTGCGCGTCGTCAGCGTCGGAGCGCTGTACGCGCCGCACATCGACGACGAACACTGGCGGGTCGAGCCCGACTGCAAGGTTGAGGCCCCGCGCGAGATCATGAGCGAGCTCGCCGAGGTCTTCGCCCGATTCCCCTAGCGACTAGACGCCGGGAAGCGACACCTGGCGATAATCGAACCGGCCGGCCGGCATACAGAGCGCCGCATGGTATCCGGGGTCGGCGGGCAGAACGTGCATGGCCCAGCACTCCGGGGCCTCGTGGCCCTTCGGTGTGCGCACCAGCAGTGGAGGGTCGATCTCCGGGTCGAACCGGAACGCGCGCGAGGACACCGTCAGCCCGGTACCGATTGCCTTTAGATAGGCCTCCTTCAGCGTCCACAGTCGATAGAAACCATCCGCGAGGTCCGCGGCGGGCAGCCCGTCGAGCCAGTCGAACTCCGGCACGGCAAAGAAGCGCCTGGCGAGCCGCCGGAATGGACGGCCGGGTCGGGCCAGCTCGATGTCGACGCCAATCGGGCCGCGCCGGCCGACTGCCAGCAACCCCTGATCTCCGGAGTGGCTCAAGTTGAAGTGCAGCCCTTCGTGGTCGCCGATCTCTGGCTTGCCGTGCCCGCCGTGCTCGATTGGCACGTCGCGCGGGTCCGCATCGATCAGCGGAGCCAAGACGCGGCGCATCGCGCTGCGCCCAGCGAGAAACTCACGCCGTTTGCCGACGGATCGCATGCGGCGAAAACGGGCCGACTCGGCGGCACTCAGAACGTCCGGGTCGCCGCGGTAGCGATCGAGAGCGATCCGCACCAGCAACACCTGATCGTCAGCTAGCGCGTCCGATGTAGCCTCCGCAAGTGATTCGTGCCGCTTCAAGGAGTGGTGACCACAATCATCGCGATCGCAACACGCCGCCGAGGTACTGGCCGGCGAAGTATGCCGCGATCATCACTGGGAAGGTGGAGAGCTGCCACCCCAGACCCGAACTGATGCGGAGCGCCAGGACCATTGGCACCGGCGCGTGCACCGCGATAATCCAACGAGCCGAGAACTTCTCGCACCCCGCCCGCCAGTACCCGAACGGCACATTGAGCGTCAGCACGGCGACCGCCACCGCTATCAGCGTCACTGCTGCGACCTCACCGTTGTCTGCTGCCCACTAGCGCCAGAATCTCGTCTACTTCCTTCGGCACGTGGGCACTCAGCACGACGGGACCGTCGTCGGTGATGAGAATCGTGTCCTCGATACGAATGTGCAGGTTCTCTTCCTTGATCTCGATGATCGGCTCGACCGCGATCACCATGCCGGCCTGTAGCGGGGCGCTGTAGTCGCCCACGTCGTGCACGCTCATCCCGGTGAAGTGGCCGGCACCGCCAGCGTAGCGGTCATCAAAGCCCCACTTGGCGTAGATCGCGCGCGCAATCTCACGCGTTTCCGCGCGCGTCACACCGGGCACCATCGCCGCGATGATCGCCTTCTGGGCCTCGAGCACGCACCGATAGGCGCGCTCCTGCAGTTCGGTGAACTTGCCCGACGCGGGCCACGTGCGAGTGATATCGATGGTCTGGTAACCGTACGAAGCCCCGTAGTCCATGACGATCAGGTCGCCGTCCTCGAGCTGCCGGCTGTTCTCCTGGTAGTGCCAGACATTGCCGTTGGGCCCCGAACCGACGATGGCAGGATAGCCGTTGCCTTCGGCCCCGTGCTTGAGCATGACGTACGCGGCCTCGGCCTCGATCTCGTACTCGTAGATCCCCACCTTGGTGATCGCGATCGCCTGGCGATGCGCCTCCGCGCTGATCCAGCCGTTGCGCCGCAGCGCCTCCGCCTCACCCTCCGTCTTGATCATGCGCAGGGCATCGATGTGCGGGCTGATGTCCTTCAGTTGGTAGTAGGGGTAGCGCTGCCGTAGCTTCTCCACCCGCCACGCGTCCTCCGATTCCTGCGTGGCCCAAGGGCTCATGAAGCGGCGCGCCATGAAGATCGCCACGTCACCGCGCGACTGGTCGACCTCGGTTCGCTCCGACAAGCGCACGTGCAGCGTCTGCTCACCACCGGTCCGCCGCCGCGCCAGAACTTCCTCGAGGGTGTAGATCGGCTGGATCGCCGTGAAACCACGCTCGTCCGGCGCACTCTCGTCATAGAGCCAGTTCCAGCCATCACGACTCGCCTCGCGCTCCGTCTGCGGCGGCAGGAACAGGTGGGCGTCGCAGCTTGCCGCGTCCATCAGCAGGATCGCGTTCAGATTCTCGTTGCCGGTCAAGTAGAAGAAATCGTTGTCCTGGCGAAAACGCACACCGGGCTGAACGCGGGTCTTGCCGAAGATCAGCACCATCCCGTCACGCTCCACCGAGTCGCACACCGCCTTCCGGCGCAGACCGAAATCCTCGGGTGGGTATTCAAAGCGTTGAGCGAACGCCTCGGGCGCGAGCACCAGTGAAACCGTCGCGGCCAACCCGAAGACCAGCATTGCTCGTTGCACGGGATCCTCCCTCAGTGCGTGCTCTTGCTGCGCGTGGCAACCAGATCGATCTCCACCTGCGCGCCGAGCGGAAGGCTGGCTACGCCGATCGTGGTGCGAGCCGGGAAGGGCTCTTCGAATCGGGCGGCATAGGCCGCGTTCATCGCTGCGAAGTCGTCCATGTCGGTGAGGTAGACGCGCACCTGAACGACGTCTGCGGGGCCGAGTCCAGCCGCCTTCAGAACGTCGAAGAGGTTGTCGAAACACTGGCTAGTCTGTGCTCCCACATCGCCCGTGTGCAGCGCCCCCGTAGAGGGGTCGATCGGAGTTTGGCCCGACAGAAACACGTGGTGGCCGTCATCAATTGCGTGCGAGTAGGGGCCGACCGCCGCAGCGGTCGTGCTCGTGACCGGCGTTCTTGGCACGACTGAACTCCTGCTATTGAGAATCTTCCGGGACGCGCACCCAGCGATCCAGGGCTTGCCGCACCGTGGCGGGGTCAGACGTGCCAACGAACTTCTGCCGACCGATCCAGAACGTCGGTAGCGAGCGTACATTCACCTGCTGCGCCAGCTTCAAATCGCGCTCCAGATGGGCGCTGGTGACATCGGAGGACATGCACCGGCGCAGTTCGCCCTGATCGATCCCGAGTTCCTCGGCCATCCCCTCGATGGCAGCCAGCGAGATGTCCTCTCTCGTGAAGAGCCTGTCTGCCATGGCCTTGGCCACATCCTTGTTCTCGTTCGCTTCGACACAGATGTAGGCTCGCGCCGCGCCATCGGCGCTGGGATGCATGTCCAGCGGCGAATGCATGTAGACCACGCGCACCTCGTAATCGACCTCGGCGAGGACCTCCTTGAACACCTCGTGCTGAAACCGGCACGCGGGGCACTCGAAGTCCAGATACTCGACTACCGTGACGGGGCCGGCTGCCTTCTGCTCGCGAGCTACCGCGCCTGGCAGTTGCGATGGGCTCTGCTCCACGACCGTGGTTGCCGGCGGCGCGAGCCACTGGCTGATAGCGCCCAGGCTGAGCGCTACCACCGCAACGCCAGCGAGCCGCATGGCCCTCTGCGAGGTCAACGGAGGCGTCGCGTCCTCACGAGACATCCACGCCGCCATCCCAGCAGCGATCGCGGAGAAGTCCACCACCAGGCACAGCGGGCAGAACGCGCCGATCACCAGTGCCTGGATACCGATGAAGGCAGCACCGCCAAGCACCCCGACCGCCGCAAGAGGCAGGAGCGCGGCGCGCAGTTGGGGCATGGCCGCCGCGGCCAGGAGCGCGAGGAAATAGATCACCCCCAGCACCGGCACGGACACGCCCGCAATCGACGAATAGGCCGACGCCCGGACAACGTCGCAACCGCCACCCGTAGAGCAGAGGAGTCCACCCGAACTGTACTCACCGAGCAGCAGCGAGCTGAAGGCTAGCCCGATCAGCGCACATGCGAGCAGGCCGTTGAGGAAGCGAGGGTTGGAGCTGTCAGTTTTGTCGTGTGTCATGACTTCGCCTGACTCGTTCGGTCGATGCGCGGGCGGTTACTGGTCGACGGCAGGACGCGTCGCGACGCGTCGCTTCTCTTCCTCAAGGGTATCAAGCGGCACCCCATCGGTTATCCACTTTGGCGCGGGATCACCCTTCAGGTAGTGCGCGAACCATTCGAGAATTCGGCGGTGGTAGTCAATCTGGTTGGCCTTGTCGCGGAAGCCGTGATCCTCACCCTCGTAGACGAGCAGCACCATCTGTTTTCCTGCGCGGCGAGCGAAGTTGTAGAACTCGGTGCCCTGATCCCAGTCGACCACGCCGTCTTCGTTGCCGAACGCCATCAGCAACGGAGTCTCCATGTCCTGCACCTTGTGGATCGGCGAGCTGCGATGGTGCGCCTCGGGATCCTCCCAGTAGGGCACCTCCATGCGCGCCTGGCCCGTCTCCCAGTGGCTGAGTTCAGCGGCGCCCTGATTCCAGTGTAGCTGGCCCATGAAGCTCACGAAGTCGGTGAGCGGCGCGCCCGCCACCGAGGCTGCAAACGTGTCGATACGGGTCGGCAGGTAGGCCGCCTGCCAGCCACCCCAAGAGTGACCGATGAGACCTACTCGCTCAGCATCCACGAGACCTCGATCGACGACCGTCTGTACTGCCGCGCGCACCGACTCGATGGCGCTGGGACCCGGCTCGCGCCAGGTGTAGACGATGTCGGGCATGAGCACGAAATAGCCCTGCTGTGTCCATGCGGTGAAGTTGTAGTAGCTGCGCTCGCTGGGCACCTGATACGAGTGAATCTGCGGAGCCAGAATCTCGTAGGTGTACACGATCATCGGGTAGCGCTGGGCAGGATCGTAGCCGGCCGGATACAACAAGCCCGCCTGCAAGGCGCGGCCGGATTCGCTCGTAAAGTCGACCAATTCGGAGTGAGTCCAGGCGTAGTCGTCCTGGAATGGGTTCGTGTTCGACACCTGTGCGGCCGCCGCGAGCCCGGCGTCACCAACGAAGTAGTCGGGCGAATCGTCCCGGGCCTGCACCATGTAGGCGTAGACGTCGCTGTCGCCCGCCTGCTGCAGTCCGGAGAACCGCTTGTCATCGAGGATGAGCTGCTCGGCGAGTTCAGCGCCCACGCCCAGGCTGGCATAGCCACGCTGCTCGGTCGCCTCGTTGCGCAAGCTCATGAAGATCGGCGCAGCGGGGTCGAACGGTTCGTTGCTGAAGAAACCGGCTTCCGGGTCCACACGCACCAACCGGTAGATCATCTCCTCGTCGCGGCCGCTGCTAACACGCGCGGCCGTCGATCCGTCCAGGGCCACGCGCCAGACGTCGAACTCGTCGTTCAGGAAGATCGCCGCATCATCTTCGAGCCAGCCGCCCGGGCCAAACCCGTACGGCGGCAGCATGTCGGTCGGGGTGTCCCACTCCTCGTTGTGGAAGTCGACGTCGATCCCATCCGTGAGGTTCACCCGAGCGCCATCCGCGACACGGTGCGACCAGTAGTCCTTGCCATCGAAGCTGGCGATATACGTGCCGCCGCCACCTGACCATGAGTACCGGACGTGTTCGAGAAGCTGCTCGCGCTCCCCCGTCGCCACGTCGACCAGCCACACGTCGTGGTAGGGGCGACCGAACATGGTGCCCTTCGGGTAGGGCCCGGCAATGCGCTCGACCCCGAATTCCCAACCTGAAAGCAATTCGGATCGTTCCATCAGATCGGAGCCGATCTGAACGACCGTGCCGCTCTCAAGGTCCCAGACTGAGAGCAGTGTTCGACGCGCATCGCGCTGTTCGGAGACCTTCTGGGCGGGATAGAGACGAACGTCGGAGGTGTGCCAGATCTGCATTTCGGGCAGATCGGGCTCCTTTTCTGTCTCCTTCTCTGCTTCGTCCTCGCCCTCAGTCTCGGCATCCTCGCTCGCGCCTACGGCCTCTTCACTGTCCGGGTCGTCGCCGGCATCATCGGTATCGACTGCCTCCTCGTCTTCCACCGCCTCGGCGGGGCGTAGTCCCAGTGCCAGGCGGGTCCCCTTGTCGGACCACTCGAGCGCGCGATGCTGGACGACTTCCATGCCATCCGGTAGGGACTCGCCGTGCGCGGCCAGCGCTACCGGCGCCCCTGCGCCAGCATCCAGCGCCCGCCACGCAAGCACGTCGTAACCGCTGGCGTCCGCGCTCGCCACCTCGGCGCTGCGATAGACGGCCAAGTCCAGCCCGTCCTCGCGCCACGCGAGCCCTTCATATGCGGAGCCCGAGGAGGCAAGCGGCAAGAGAACGCCGGTGCCAGCGTCGTACAGCTGTACCCCGTTGGCCTCGTCGCTGCCCGTTGCCACGACGATCGCCAGGTAGGCTTCCGTCTCGCTCCAGGAATACTCCGACACGTTGCCAAACGTCATCGTGGTGTCCGCGTGAAGGTCGAGAACGCGCAAATCGGCGCCCTTGCCGCGCGGCTCCTTCGGGGCGTAGCCGAGCAGCGCGAAGTAACGTCCTGTGGCGTCGAATCCACTCGTAGCCACACCATCGAAGGTGCGCTCAGCCTCAGCGCCGAGCTCCAACAGACCGGCACCGAGGCGAACCGGCTCCCCCGCTTCGCGCAGACGCTCGGACTCTTCCGGCGCAACGCCGATACGCCACGCCAGCCACCGACCATCCTCTGAGAAGTCGGGACGTTCGCCGAGTTCGATTACCCTCTCTGCCGCATCGGTGCCAACGGAATGGAGCCTGAGCTCACGGTTCTCGTCTACGCGACGAATGCCGTAGGCGATCCATGTGCCGTCATTGGACAGCGAAGCCGCGGCGAGAGATTCCCACTTGCCGTAGTCGGCAGATGGAACGGTGGGCTTGTCTTGCGCAGCCAGTGGAGCAGGAACAGCGACGGCCACTCCGCCGAGCAGCGTGAGAACGACAACGACACCACTAAGCTCACGGATGGACATAGACACCTGATCTCCTGGTCAGCGGGCGCCCAGCTGGCGCGTCATTTCTTCGTTACCCTCGACATCAAGGAACTCATCCCATTCGAGGTAGTAACCCTCCGGGTCATAGCCGACGAACGTCCGGACGCGACCGCTCTCGTCGCCAATCTCGTCGCTTCGCCACTCAAACTCTTCATCGCTCCGCAGTAACTCGTACCAGGCCTCGATGTCGTCGACGATCAGCGACAGTGTGACCCCTTTGTCGGCGGTGACCTGGTGCAGCCCGCGCTTGCCGTCGACCACACCGAGGAACCCCGACTCGGACAACGGATAGGCCCAGGCCCACCCCTGGTCGACGATTGGTCCGGTTCCTAGCAGGCGCTCGTAGAAGCTGTTGGTCGCAGCCGTGTCGTCAAAGTACAGCCACTGCACCGTGGCGCGCACACCGAGTTCGGCAGGCCGCGCGGTACCCGCGCCCGCGCCTGGGTAAAGCGGTTCGATGGCCGCGAGCACCGGCAACAGCCGTTCATTCTCCGGGTGCCGCTGAAAGCGCTCAAACTCGAGGTAGTAGCCCTCGGGATCCACGGCCACGAATCCGACATGAGCGGCCGCGGGATCCACGGCGCCCAGATCCGCCTGCATCGGTACGCCAGCGGTGGTCAGGTACTCATACCAGCCCTCCACCTCGTCGGTCACGATTGCCAACGTCACCGTCTTCGGCTCGTCGGCCGTGTGCATGCCGTCAGCCGCATTGACCAGTGTCAGGTACGAGGCCGGCGCGACCCGCATGATCTTGGCGAAGCCGTAGTCGGCCGCGGTTTCGAAGCCCATGACGTCGGTATAGAAACGCCAGGCCGCTTCGACATCGGCGTAGTAGTAGAAGGCGTTCGCGGCGTTAATCGGCGGCCGCGCTTCGGCGGCCACGATTTCGTCGGCGTCCGCGGCCTCGCCCTCAGGCTCGGCAATCCGCTCAGCCGGAGGCCCACAGGCAGCCTGCAACACAACGGCGGCGAGGATCACACCGGCAATGACTTCTGCACGTTTCACGAACTGTCTCCTGGCTCAAGTTTCCCGACCGCTTCGCTCGAACTATCTATCCCGAGCAACAAGCGCATTGGCGACCACGAAAAGCGTCCCATCCTTCGCGCGCGATGATCGGGACCATCGCCAGCGCGGCGAGCGGATCTGCCCACCACCAACCCAGCGTGGCATTCAGCACCAACCCGCCCAAGAGAATCGCCGACAAGTAGGTGCACAGCATGGTCTGCTGCGCCTCCGCATGCAGTGCTCCCGAACGCATCCCGAGCGCCACTCGCGTCTTGGCGCGAGCCAGAATCGGCATCACGATCACCGCTGCCGCCGCGACGGCAATACCCAGCATGCTCTCCTCGGGGGCTGCCGCCTGCCAGAGGACCCGGAGCGACTGGTAGCCGACATATGCGGCAAGCGCCAGAAAACTGAAGCCAATGATCCGTAATGCCACCCGTTCACTGTGCTCTCGTCGCGCGTGATCCGCGTCCGAGTAGAGCCGCCACAACGCGGCGACCGAGGCCAGCATCTCGATGGTGCTATCAACGCCGAACGCCATCAGCGCCACACTGCCCGCCATGACCGATGCGGTCAGCGACAAGCCTGCCTCGCCGACGTTGTACAGCAGCGTCAGCCAGGTCAGAAAGAGTCCGCGCTTGACGAGTTCACGGCGCGCCCGCTGAGCGGTGAGGTCGTCGGCCGTCGTACCATCGTGCATCGCGTGATTCTACGCTCTGGCGGGCACGGGGACCTGCGGCAAGCGAACCGGGCGCCGGCCGCGAAGGGGCGTGACTGGCGCCAGTGCTGTGCTATTCTTAGCGGTCTTCGCCGCTGCCTCGTGGATCTCCGCGGCTCGAGTCCGCCGCCTACACGAGGCCCCACACGGCTTTCACGCAACAGCGAGTTTGATCATGGCCAGAAAGTGCGCCATCACCGGCAAGGGACCGCGTTCGGGCAACAATGTCTCGCACGCGAACAACCGCACCAAGCGGTGGTTCCATCCCAACCTGGTGACCAAGCGAATCTGGGTAGACGAGCTCGGCCGTCATGTCCGTCTGAAGGTGTCGACCAAGACCCTCAAGGCGATCGATCGTGACGGTCTGCTCCGCACCCTCAAGAAGAACGGCCTGCAGCTCAAAGACGTCGTCTGATCGATTGACGTCTGGGGTAGCCTGGCCGGCACCGCGCCGCCGGTGGCCCGACCTGTCCGCATCTGGCCGGCACCCGTGCGCCCGGCCTCGACGTGCGTCCAGCCACAGCGCAAGCTACGCGCATGGTTCGACACGCCCGCAAGTCACCTGGGAATAGGCGCCGAGTTCTGATGCGCCGCCTTACCGCGCCGTGCCTGGCACTCGCTGCGATGCTCGTGTGCATCAGCACCGCCGATTCCGCCGTCGCGCAGTCGCAGGACGACGCGGTCCTCACCCGCGCCCTGCTCGCATTGCAGGCCGAGGATCTCGACGGCCAAGTCTGGACCCACGCCGATCTGCGTGGCCGCATCACCCTGGTGGATTTCTGGGCCACATGGTGCGCACCCTGCCGCCGCGAGTTACCCTTCCTGAAGCGCGCGAGAGAACTCTACGGCGACGAGTTCCAGATCCTCGGCATCAGCTTCGACACGTTCAGTCGCGGCGAACTGCGCGACTGGATGACCCAGGAAGGGGTGAAATGGGCTCAGATCCATGCCCGCCGGAGCTTCCGCGCCGACCTGGCGCGCGCCTTCCGCATCGACCGGCTGCCAACGAACTTCCTGCTCGACCAGGACGGCCGCGTGCGCGCCATGAACGTCCGTGGGCGCGATCTGTTCATCGAGATCGAAAAGCTGCGCGAACGCGCCGCCGAGAACGGCACCGGCACCGGCCCCTCCTCCTAGCGGCGAGTCTGGGGCCGGCCTGGAGGGCCTCCAGAGCCGACCCCGTCGAATCGCTACGTGGCGACTAGGGCCACAGCCAGCCGAATACTCCAGCGGTGACCAACGAGTAGATGAGCCCGTCGATGATGGACTTCAGAGCCGACGATGGCTTTGCTCCCATCCAGATCACTTCCTGCCACACGCCGCCGGAATAGCCCAAGAACGCGGCTGCTCCGACAACCTGAAACACGTGCAGGTAGTCGGTACCTGGTCCCAGCGTGGCACTACCGACGTAGCCCGAGAAGAGGCCAATCACCACACAGTAGAAGAACCAGTGTGTGAGCGTCTTGCCCATGTTCATCGGGCCCGTGGGGAACACCGTCAACTTGCCCGCCGGCCCTTTGGCCCACTTCTCCTGGATCTCCGGCGACTTCATGTTGTCAGCGGGATTGTCGGCGCATGGGAAGACATACTCCCCTGGGCCGGCCCCGGCCGTGCGCAGGGCATCAATGACATCGTCCTCGTTGGGTAACTTGACGTAATCACCGTTGTGCCAACCGATGACCATGTGGATCAGCGAACTGGCGATAAACACAGCGACGGCCGACAGCACGATGGGCAGCCAGAGCGCGGTGAGAGAGACCATCTCTACCTCCTTGGAGCAGGGGACGCCGCCGAGCAGCGCGGGAGTCGGGCGGGAATCTAGCGCCTCGCGGGCAGGTCGCACAACCGCAGCTGCGACTCCCCGTCGGTGATGAGGGCCGCTAGTGATCGATGGTCACGTGACCGGGCTGCGCCGCCACGCGTTCAATCCAGCGCGCCACGCCAGGATAGTCATCCAGACTGAGGCCCGCCTCATCGGCGACATGGGTGTAGCCGTACAACGCGATATCGGCGACGGTGCACGTGTCGCCAACCAGGAAGTCATGTTCGCTCAGATGACGTTCCATCGCGCCCAGCGCCTTCTCGCCGCCGGCTTGCTTGGCCGCAATCAGCTCCCGGTCGGGGTCCTCCGCATAGTGCAGCAGGTAGCGAGCCACCGCGATGTTGGGCTCGTGGTCGTACTGCTCGAAGAACATCCACTGCAGAACCCGAGCGCGAGCCAGGGGGTCGGTCGGCATGTAGGGCGTACCCTCGGCGAGATAGCAGAGAATCGCATTCGACTCGGCCAGCGTGGTGCCGTCATCGAGTTCGAGCACGGGGATGCGCAGCGCCGGGTTCTTGCCTCCGAGGACCTCCTCGCGATCGCTGCGATCGACAACGCTCAGCTGGATGCGCTCATAGTCGATGCTTCGCATGGCCAACAGCAACCGAACCTTGTAGGCATTCCCCGAAACGGCGTTGTCGTACAGGCGCATACGATCAATCCTCTCCGAACAACGGGTCGAGGCGACCTGCCATGGCTTCAGCGAACGGCCGCGTGTACTCCAGGCGTCCGAAGAGAATGCGAACGACCGCCGCGAGGGGCGCCGCCAGAAACAGGCCCACGACGCCCCAGAGCGTGCCCCAGAGGACTAACGACATCAGCGTGACGATGGGGTGAACATCGAGCGACTCACCGTAGATCTTGGGCTCGATGAAGTTGCCCATCGTCATCTGAATGGCGCCCGGCAGCGCGATCGCCAGCACCGCGGCGGTAGTGCTGAGCGACGGATCGACCACAACGACCGGCAGCGGAAGGAGCGTGGCGACGATCGAGCCCACCGACGGGATGAAGTTCAGCAGGAATGAGAGCAGACCGAACATCAGCGCGTACTGCACCCCGAGTAACTGCAGGACCATCCCTACCGAGAACCCTGTAACGAGCGACACGAGAAACTTGATTCCCAGGTAACGCTGCACCCGGCTCTCCACCTCGGCCCATACGCTGCCGTGCGGGCGGGCTGCACTGCGACCGATCAGCAGGAAGACCACGAATACGGTGACCAGAATGCCGTTCGAAAGGATGTCGATCACGGCGTTGCCGATGCCGACGACCACACCTCCGAACTGGGCTGTCAGTTGACCGATGAACTGGCTGGTATCGATCCCGTACTCATCGAAGGGCAGCCGATCCACCGTGCTGACCACAAACACGCTGATCTGCTGCTGGTACTGTCCCGCGTTCTGGATCACGCGGGCGACTGACACCGAGGTGATGATGCCCGCCAGCGCGAGTACGAGCACAGCGATCATCACGGAGGTCACAACCGCTATGCCTCGCGGAAAGCGCAGCCGCCGCATCTGGACATCGATGAGCGGCGTCAGCCCCATGGTGATGAACAGCGCCAGGACGAACGGCACCAGGACCGCGCGGAGCACGTACAGCACTCCCCCCGTGGTGAAGACGGTGAGGAGAATCAGGCAGATCGTGATGGTCCGCATGTCGCGGTCGGTCGGGCTCATTACCCTGATTCTACGCGATCGGCCGAAGCCAGGACGTTGTCGCTAAACCAACGGCGGCCGCCGCAGGTGAAAGTCCGTGGCCTGCTGGTACGCATGCGCTACTTGCAGTGCCTCGGCGTCCCGGTAGAGGTTGCCGAGGAACGAGATGCTCACCGGAGTGTCATCGTCGCGGAAGCCGTTCGGCACCACCACGCACGGTTGGCCCGTGAGGTTCGTAGCGCCGAGGATGCCCAGCCTGTACGACGGCGCCACCACAACATCAACGTCGCGCCAGGCCTCGGCGAGTTGCACCTGATACATCGCCCGCGCACGGTTGGCCTGGATGTACTCCACGGCCGGAATCATCCGCGCCGTGCGGAAGCTATTGGGCCATGCGTTGCCACCCTGCCGGGTGAGTTCATCATCGCGTCCCGAGCGGGTCAGGTCGTCGAACGCAGTCGCGGCTTCGGCGCTGAGGATGAAGCTCAGGGCGTCCACCGGAAAGTCGGGTAGCTGCACGGGGCGCAGCTCGATGCCGATGTCCTGCCGCAGCACTCGCAACGTCTCGAGGTCGAAGGCGCGGTTGTCGTAGCGTTCCGCCGGCTCGAAGGCCGCCTCCAGGAACCCCACCCGCAGCTTCGTCACGTCGCGGTCGGCCAGCCATCGAAATGGTGTCGTCCGCGCGGTGGGATCGAGGCCGTCACCGCCGTGAATGGCACTGAACACGAGCGCACAATCTTCGGCCGAGCGGCACATGGGCCCGATCTTGTCCATGCTCCACGACAGCGCCATCGCTCCATGGCGACTGATCCGTCCGAAGGTCGGGCGCAGTCCGGTGACGCCGTTGCGCGTGCTCGGCGAGATGATGCTGCCGCGCGTCTCGGTGCCGAGCGAGAAGCCCACACACCCCGACGCCGTCGCCGAACCCGGCCCCGCCGACGAACCACTCGAGCCCTGCTCGGGATTCCACGGATTCCTGGTCCGGCCCCCGAACCAGACATCGCCCATGGCCAGCGCGCCGAGCGTCAACTTGGCAACGAGGACTGCTCCAGCATCATCAAGCCGCCGTACCACCGTCGCGTCACCCTCCAGACGCTGATCGCGGTACGGTGCCGCGCCCCAGGTGGTCGGGTAGCCGTCGACGGCAAACAGGTCTTTCGCACCCCATGGCACACCGTGCAGCGGTCCACGCGACTCGCCGGCCGCGAGCTCGCGATCGGCACGCGCCGCGGCTCGCAGCGCCCGTTCCGCGGTAGGCGTTACCTGGAAGTGCAGTTGCGGGTCGTAACGCTCGAGCCGCTGCAGGTAGAGCCGGGTAAGTTCCGTGGCACTGACCTGGCGCTCGGCCAACAGGCGGGCAAGTTGCGAGACGCTCGCGAACGCGAGGTCGTCATCCGACTCCGGCCGTGTCAGACCTGGCCAGCGAGTTGCCCGCATCTCGTCGTCGCCGGCCGGGATGGGTGCACCGACTCCGGGCAGGTCAGGCTCGAACAGCAACGCGGGCGCCACATCATTGCCAATCGCCAGTTGGCGTATCGCGGCGTACGCCTGCTGGTAGCGGGCAAGACCGCCACGCATCATCTCCCGTTCATCGTCGTCGAACTCCAGTCCGGCAACGCGTTCCGCGGAAGCGATCATCGCGGAGGTCACCGGCGACTCGGGATTCTCCTGCATGCGGCTCCACAGGGCCTCCCCGAGGCCGGTGCCCGCGAATCCGGCCGCGCCGAAGTACTCGAGAAGCTGTCGGCGATCGATCATTTTGCCTCCGGTCAACCAGGTAGCACTGCAACATTCGCTGGCCCGATCGTATCAATCCGCGCGGGTCGGACTTGATCTATAGACAATATGTCTATACACATAGGGTCGGTAGATGCTCGCAGTCGCCAACTACCCGAGAAACGGAGCCTGAGCAAGTGGACCTGCCCGACGCGAACGAGTTCGTGCCCCTGAAGCCAGACGTCTTCGCAGTGCTGTTGGTCCTCTTGGACGGAGACGCCCACGGCTACGCGATCATGCAACAGGCGCCGGCACAGTCCACCGGAACCGGCCAACTGCAGGCAGGCGCCCTTTACCGAATCCTGAAGCGCATGCTCGACGAGAACCTCATCACCGAGTTGGAACGGCAGCAGGTCGACGGAGCCCCGGACAAGCGTCGCCGCTACTACCGGATCTCTGCGTTGGGGCGTGACGTGGCAGCCGCCGAAGCACGCCGCATGGCAGAACTCCTCGCCTTCTCTCAGACCCGCGATCTTCTGGAGAAGGTATGAGTCGTTCGCGAGGCCCACTGGCACTCCGCGCGTCCGTGGCTGCGTACAGGCTCGGCCTGACGCTCTATCCGAGCGAATTCCGCGCCCGTTTCGCAGGAGATCTCGTCGAAGCATTCACCGACGACATCGAGGTCCGCTACGCCCTCCGTGGTCTGCGCGGCCTGCTACTTCAGTTGCCCGGTGCCGCCAGAGATCTGTTGACCCAGTCGTTGCGCGAACGCCTCGAAGCCAGCGGCATCAAGCGACCCACCGGATCGTCGAATCACCCTCGTCCGAAGTCCCCACCACGGTCGGTTACCCAGATGTTCAACGGCATCCTGCAGGATCTGCGCTTCGCTTTCCGCATGCTGACTCGCGCCCCAGCGTTCGCGCTGGTGGTCGTCGCGACACTGGCGATCGGCATTGGGGCGACCACCGCCGTGTTCACCACGGTGAACGCCATCGCTTTTCGTCCTCTGCCGTTCCCAAGCCCCGAAGAGTTGGTCTTCATCTGGTACACCGAAGCCGGCCGGCCGCACGGGCGCAACGCTGTCGGTGCCGCCAATGTCGCCGACTGGGAGGCGATGAGTGAGTCTTTCACCGCCATCGGCATGTTCCGGCCGTGGCGTGCGACGCTCGCCAGCGTAGACATTCCGCAGAGCCTACTGGGTGCTCGCGTCAGCCATGACTACACTTTGGTGCTTGGCATCCAGGCGCTCTACGGTCGCCCGTTCGGCCCCGAGGACGATGCTGTGGGGGCACCGAACCGGGTCATGCTGAGTTACGAGACCTGGCAGCAACAGTTCGGAGGCACCCGCGACCTCCTTGGCCGACATATCAGGCTCAACGGCGAGGAGTGGGAGGTCATCGGCATCCTCGATCCAGGCTTCTCGATGCCACGGCGAGCACGGACTGACGTCATCTCAGCTCTACGCGTCGATCTGTCGCTCACGAATCGTGGCAGCCGCAACCTGAATGCCATGGCGAGGCTGAGGCCAGGCGTATCGCTGGAGGCGGCCCGCGCCGACATGCGTCGCATCGACGAGAGCCTGGAAACCGAGTACCCGGAGACGAACCTCAGCATGCGGGCCTGGGTCCGGGGGCTTCATGAGGACACCATCTCGGATGTGAGTGTGTCGTTGTATGCGTTATTCGCGGCGGTCGGGTTTGTACTTCTGGTGGCCCTGGCGAACGTGGCGAGCCTGCTTGTGGCACGCACGACGGCGCGCGAAGAGGAACTGGCCATCCGCGCCGCCCTCGGCGCGGGCCGCGCGCGCATCATCCGCCAGTTACTCAGCGAGTCTCTGCTCCTGGCCGCACTAGGGGGAGTCGGAGGATTATTTCTCGCGTACTGGGGAAGCCAGGCGCTACTCGCGGTCGCCCCATCATCGATTCCCAGACTGTCCGAGGTGAGCGTCGACTACGCCGCTCTCGCCTTCGCTTCTGTCGTGACGATCGCGTCGGGGCTGTTCTTCGGATCGATTCCAGCCCTGCGCAAGCGCTCGAGCGCCGCCAGTCTGCGCGGCGGCCGTGGAACGACCAGATTGGGCGCCGAGCGTCTGCGCCGCCTTCTTGTCACTGGACAGGTCGCGGTCGCGCTGGTGCTGCTCATCGGTGCAGGTCTCCTGATCAATAGCTTCACCCGTTTGCTGAACGAAGATCCTGGTATGCAGCCCGACGGCATCCTCGCTGCCCGCCTGGCGCTCGGGAGCGAGTACGACGGCAGCGAGGAGCATCAGGCGTTCTTTGTCGACCTTCTCGAACGAATCGAGGCCCGGCCCGAGATCGACGAAGCCGGGGCCGTATTCCTGATGCCCTTCGCAGGCGGCTCCGTCTCGGGTTCCTTTGGTATTCCCGGAAGGCCGGAGCCAGCACCGGGTGAAGAACCCAACTCCTATGTCCAGGTCATCAGCAACAACTACTTCGATCTGCTCCGCACACCGATCCTGCGCGGCCGCAACTTCGATCAACGCGACGACTGGACCGGTAGCCGCGTAGCGATCATCAACGAGACGGCTGCGCGCATGCACTGGCCCGACCAGAATCCCATCGGGAAGACCTTGCGACTACACATCACGCTCGACGACCAGGGCCCCGACCTAGAGCGCACGATCATCGGGGTCGTCGCCGACGCTAGGCAATGGGCCCTGGACCGTGACATCGAGCCCTTCATCTACGCGCCCTTTCGTCAGTATCCCGTGGGCTCCATGTACCTCATGCTGCGACCGCAGGGAACGCCGGCCGACTTTGCACCGACGTTACGATCGATGGTGAAGGAGGCCGACCCGGAGCTGGCCCTCTATCGAATGGGCGTGATGTCCGACTTCCTCGGCCGAACGATGGAGAGACAGCGTTTCTCGATGCTTCTGCTCACCGGCTTCGCCGCTATTGCGCTGATCCTAGGCTGCATCGGCATCTACGGACTCATCGCCTTCAACGTCGCCCGCCGGACCCGCGAGATCGGATTACGCATGGCGCTCGGCGCCTCGAGCGAAAGCGTCCTCGTTCTCGTCCTGCGCGAGACCTCGCGGATGGCGGGCATCGGAATCGTGGTGGGGATTCTGGTAAGCCTCGCCCTTACCCGCTTCATCGCGAGCATGCTGCATGAGGTGTCGGCGACGGACACGACCACGATCGCCACGATGACGTTGCTGCTCGCGGGGTTCGCCCTCGTAGCAGGGCTGATTCCGGCACGCCGGGCGGCACAGGTAGACCCGGCTATCGCGCTGCGATCCGATTGATGCCGCGCCGCTCAGGCGGGCCGACACCGGTCTAGCGACGCCTCGCCGGTGGTCAGATCGCGGCTACCAGCCGATCTGCTTCTTGGTGAACCTGCAGATCGGGGTGGTGTTGTTCTTCATCACGCAGACCGTATCGCTGCACGCGGCGCAGCTGCCGTTCTTCGTACCGTTCGCGCTCTTGTCCTTGCAGGAACAACCGGAAGAGGCGTACTCATCGAGCGCGCGGCCCGTGAGATGGCCGTTCTCGTGCGACTGGACCTGGTTGAACCGTGCTGGACCCCAACCGTTGTTGTCATAGGTCATGACGGTGAACCAGCCACCAAGGTACGCATAGCCGAAAGCGCCGTTGGTGAACTTGCCATCGGCGTCCTTCTTGCTCGCCACGACAAACTCGCTGACGGCGCCGCCCGTCGCCTTGAACTTCTTGGCCTGCTTCGCGTTGAAGGCGAACACCTGGTCGAAATAGCTGGCGGCCGCACCTACACGCGACGCCGGGAAACCTTTCTTCTTCATCAGCTCGGACACCCAGAGACCCTCGTCGGTCGAGGGACGATTGATCGGCTCGTATCCGGTCTTCGACTTGTTGGGCTTGTTGAACTTGATGACGAACCGCAACTTCATCTTCTTGGGCGCGATGCGGGTCCAGTACCTGAGGCCTTTGACGATCTGTCTCTTGATCAGCTTCCAGTCCTTGCCCCAGTTCTCCGTCTGCTTGTCGATCTTGCCGTCCGACTCCACGAAGAACACGGTCTGGACGATCTTGCCCCCCATCACCGGCGTGAGTACCTGCGTGGGACGACGGCGGTTCTGCAGGGCGGGATGGATCGGCGGCGCGGGGAGCGCGTCCGACCCCATGAGTTCATGATCCAGGTGCGACCGTTCCTCTGGCGTCGGGTTCTGCACGAGGTCGTTCCAGAACTCGATCGCCGTTCGCTCTTCCAAGTTGGGCCGATTGAGCCCTGCCGCCGTCGCGACCATCCCGAACTCGACAGCCTCGATCGCGGCCCGGCCGCGCAGCGACGCAGCGGCCACACGGTCTATGCGACCTACGATCACACGGTTGGGAAAGATGAGTTCCACACGACCGCCCGCGGCCTCGATCGCTTCCTCCGCGCGCAGGGTGTCGGCATAGCCGCCGCCGCTGAGAAGGAACAGGGCGTCGAGTTCCTCAAATGCGGCACTGTCCACAGGGCGGATGGCCCACACCATGACAAGAATGATGAGCGCTACGAAAATCCGGCGTGAGCGAAGCATCGGTATCTCCTGGCTACATCAATTCCTGCACGTCGCTGGATCGGCTTGGAGCGACCAGCGTCGTGGCAGCGTAGGCGGTGACGGAAGCGACTAGGCCCATGGTAGTCGGAGACCAGAGGCCATCACCACCCAGCCCGAGACCGTAGTGCCCCAGCAGGTAGCCCGCAACGCCCGCGATAAGCCCGATCAGGCCGGCCGCAGCACCGGGCCGACGCCAGAACAGCCCGCCGATGATCGGGACGAAGAGACTCACGGTCAGCAGCGCGTAGAAGATCTTGAGCGAAGCGATCACCGAGCCCAACACGATCGCCAGAAGCGTCCCGAGTACGCCGCCCGCGATCGCGCCGAGTCGCGCCACCCTGAGTACCTCGGCGTCACTGGCGCCGGGGTTGACGAAGCGGCGATACAGGTCCTCGGAGAGCGAAGTAGAGAGCATGAAGAGTACGGCGTCGGCGGAGCTCAACTCGGCCGAAAAGACGGCGGCGAGGCCCAGCGCTCCCAGCCCGAGCGGCAGGCCAAGCGTCAGCACCAGCGGCAGAGCATGATCGGTCGCCGGAAAGACAAGGGAGGCGTCCCAAACACGTGCGTACATGCCCAGCAAGACCGGAACGATGGCGAAGGCGAGCAGCAACAGGCCCGCCGCCCCCACACCGAGGCGAATCGTCCGGAGGTCGCGTGCGCCATACACCTTCTGCAGCAATCCCGGCGACACCATGAAGGCTGGCACCAGGAAGAACATGTAGTGCCAGCCGGGGCCGTCCGGGTGAACGAAGTTCGCGAATTCGCTGCCGGCGGGCACCGTCGCGAGGACTCCCTCGAGCCCGCCAGCCTCCGCGCCGACGACCGCCACCGCCCAGACCAGCCCCACAGCGAGTACGGCTAGCTGGACCATGTTCACCCAGGCCGAAGCGAGCAACCCGCCGCCGGTGAAGTACAGGGTCATCACGACGCCGCCCACCACACATCCCCACAGGAAGGGCACGCCAGCAACGGTGTTCAGAATGAACGACACCGCCACGAGTTGGGCCGCCAGGACAGCCGGCGTGATCACCCAGAGCAGGAGGGTCGCCGCCAGACGGACGCGAGCGTCATAACGCCACTCGAGATAGTCGCCCACCGTGAGGAGCTCGTTGTCGCGGGCCACCTCCCAGATCCGGGGCCCCACCCACCAAGCCAGGATCAACGTGCCAATGCCGGCCGAGCCAACCCACCACCAGGCCGAAAAGCCAAACCGATAACCGAGCGACGCGGCGCCGACCGTCGACCCCGCTCCGATATTCGCCGCCAGGAGTGTCGCTCCGAGCAGCACTGGACCGAGGCCCCGACCCGCCACAAAGAACTGGCTGGTGGACCCTACTCGCCGACCGATCCAGACGCCCACGCCCACGAGCAACGCGGAGTACGCCACCAGGAGTAGAAACTGGACGTTCACCTGACTCGGCCGCCTGCGCTAGCAGCCCTGGCAAGAAATTCCATGGGCTCGCGGTGATCTGGGGCGAGCGCCGTACGCGCCCGATTCACCCTAAGCGTAGCAGGCCGCGCTGGATGTCAGTTGGGGTCAGACCCCGAGATTGAGTTGCCGCTCGGCGTAATGGTTCCAACCGTACGCCTGCTTGATCGCCATGACGTAGTCAAAGCCCTTCTGCGTACGCGGCGAGAGCGTGCGGTTGAACTTCGAGGGCATGACCGCGTGCCCTTCCCACTCCTCGTTCCAGCCGCCGATGCTGAAGATCGACGGCCTTTCGGTGAGCCCCTGCTCGCCGAAGGCGGGCTGGATGTACTCCTGCTCGTGAAAGTCGATCATGCCCTTGAGGAAATCGGCATAGTCGACGCGGTTGCAGTGCAGCGTCGGTACGTTGACCTTCGAGAAACCGCCCGCGAAGCTCGGAACAATGAGCATCGGCTTGTCGGTGAAACGACTCTTGTGAGTCATCGCGACGTAGGAGTGGCCCAGGGCCTCGCGTACCTGGTCGACGTACGCGCCGCGGAGATTCTGCCCGCCCCGGATGATGAAGTCGTGCGTCGCCGCATGGTGGTAGATGAAGACGCCGTCGAAGTTCGCTGAACGCCGCTGCCGACCGGCGTCGAATCGGTCCGTCTCGGCGAACGTCATCTCTTCGCCAATGATGAACGGCGCCTTGCCATAGACCTTGGTGAACGCGTTGATGGAGTTTTCCATCGCCTCGTCGATGCGCGCGTACTGCTCGCCGGTGCCATCAACGTTGGTGCCCCAGGTGTGGCTCGCGTAGAGGAAGATCACCGGCCGCCCGTCGACCGTGAACACGCGAGCCCGCGAGTCGTCGCGGAGTTGCACGAAGGTCCGCGCCATCGAACGGAAATGGTCGATCAGCCGATTGCGGGTCTTCTTCCTGCTGAAGTCGATGCGGACGCCGGGAGTGGCTCGCAATGAAATCAACGACTCGTACAGCAGCGCGGCGTAGCGAGTCCGGCCGTTGGCGGCCTGCATGTAGCCAAGCTCGAAGTGCTCGTTGAGATTCTTGTCTGCCTTGGGATCGGCCCAGCTAATGGCGTCGACGGTGATTCCGAACTCGTTCTTGAGGTCGTTGAAGAGTTCCTCTGTTTCCGGTTCGCGCGAACTGTAGCCGCCGCCCTTGAACCAGACGTGCTGCTGCTTCGGCTTGCGATTGGCATGGCCGTACCAGGCGTAGTGCCAGCAAACAGTCACCGGGCGCGGGCGCACAGCGGCCACATCGCCCTTGAAGTGATTGATCGCTTTCTGGATCGCCTTGACGTCGTCTCGGCCCACGCGCCCGCGGCCGAACACATCACCGCGATGATCGTAGCCACCCCTGGGGAGCACCTCGAGGCCGCGCCTGGCACCGATGAGCTTACGCACGAGCGTCTTGTCGGAGTTCCCCGGCATGCCGCTGCCGGTAGCATCGGCAACGTAGGACGGCAGGACGGCAGCGGGTGCGGGCAACGGGGCCACTCCCGCTGCCCGAGCCTCTGCCGCTGGCCCTAGGGCCATCCCCCATCCCAGCGCCGACCATCCTGCCAGCGCCGTTCCCCGACCCAAGAATTCACGTCGCGTCAGGTCTACAGCCCGGCGCCTGGATTGATCGTTCATGTAGGTCCTCAGTTATCAAATAGCAGAAAAACCCACTATCGATCGCTGAAACCCTACTGATCAATACCAAACATTCTCAAGAACAACCCGGGCCGAAGCGCCGAACCAGCGGACAGAAGTTGCGGCAGCTGTGCAGGGTTGCTCCGCGTCGGCACCCGAGCAACAATCCCAACGCTCCGACGCAAACCGACTTCGGTCGGGCGCGCCCCGAATCGACGCTCGCCGTAGGCGCGGCTGGCGTTTCCGCCCCTCGTGCACCGAGTTTCGGAGGTTCCCTGATGCGCAAGAGCGCCTTGCTCGTTCTATCTCTCGTATTGATCCTGACTGCCGCGGTCCCATCGACGGCACAGGAAGAAGCCGACGCCGTAACCGAGGCGCTGTCCTCGATATCGTGGCGTAGCATTGGCCCGCCCAACATGGGCGGCCGCGTCACCGCGATCCTGGGGCTCCCCGGCGACAACAAGACCTTCTGGTTCGGCGGCGCGGATGGCGGCCTGTGGAAGACCACCAATGGTGGCAACACCTTCACCGGCCAGTGGCAGGACGAGAAGGCATACTCGGTCGGCTCCGTCGACGTGGCGCCGTCCGACCACAACGTCCTCTATCTGGGATCAGGCGAAGGCGACCCGCGCAACTCGGTCTCCTACGGGCTCGGCGTGTGGCGCTCCACCGATGGTGGCGACACCTGGACTCATCTCGGGCTGGAGAACACCGAACGCATCAAGCGCATTCGTGTGCACCCGAACGACCCTGACACCGCGTACGTGTGCGCGATGGGTCACGAATGGGGAGCCAACGACGAGCGCGGCATCTACCGCACGCGCGACGGTGGCGCGAGCTGGGATCACGTCCTGTCGATCGATGCCGACACCGGCTGCTCGGACCTCGATATCAATCTCAGCAACCCGCGCGAGCTGTATGCCGGCATGTGGACGTTCCGCCGCAAGCCGTGGCACTTCCGCGACGGCGCCGGTGAGACCGCGCTGTACAAGACCAAAGATGGCGGCGACAGCTGGACCAAGGTCGACGTGGTCGACGAGCCCATGGCGCGCATCGGCGTATCCGTCGCCCAGAGCGACCCAAGTACCGTCTACGTGGTCACGGAGACGCCCACCAAGGGCACACTGTTCCGTTCGGACGACTCCGGTGCCTCGTGGCGCATGGTCAGCGACGAGAAGAACATCAACTTCCGTCCGTTCTACTACAGCGACGTTTTCGTCGACCCCAGCAACGCCGAGGTCGTCTGGTCGCTCTCGGGAGGCATCTACAAGTCGACCGATGGCGGCCGCACCTTCGAGTCGGTTGGACGAGGCGTGCACGGTGACCATCAGGCGCTGTGGATCGATCCGGCCGACGGCGACCGGATCCTGTCGGGTTCCGACGGCGGCTGGCAGGTCTCGATGGACGGCGGCGCCAACTGGGACGTCATGAAGAACGTCGTCCTGGCGCAGTACTACCAGATCTTCGTCGATGACCGTGATCCGTACTACGTCTGTGGCGGACTGCAGGACAACGGCAACTGGTGTGGCCCCAACCGCACTACCAACAGCGGTTTTGGCGGCGGCGGTATCTCCGATGACGAGTGGTACACGGTGTCCGGCGGCGATGGTTTCTACACCGTGCCGGTCCCCGGCAAGCCACACCTGGTCTATTCGAACGCTCAGGGCGGCTACCTGCGCATCACCAACACGGAGTCGGGGCTTACCCGCTCAATCGAGCCCTACCCACGCATGATCGGTTCCGCCGGCCAGGGCATGTACCAGGCCAAGTACCGCTTCAACTGGGATGCTCCGATCTACATCTCCCCGCACGATCCCGACACGGTGTACTGGGGCGGCAACGTACTCTTCCGCAGCACCAATGAGGGTCAGTCGTGGGACGTCATCAGCCCCGACCTGTCCAATGCCGTGGAGGAGAAGCTGGCCGACTCGGGCGGTGAGATCTACTTCGACAACACCGCGGCCGAGTTCCACGCCACGATCCTCACGGTGCGCGAGTCGCCGCTCGAAGCCGGCGTCATCTGGGTCGGCACCGACGATGGCAACGTACAGGTCACCCGCGACGACGGGCAGAACTGGACGCTGATCAACGCCAACCTGCCTGGCCTCCCGGACGAGGCATGGGTGTCCAAGATCGACACGTCGAGCCATGTAGCAGGCCGTGCCTACATCAACGTCGACCAGCACCGCCTGGACGACTTCACGCCACATGTGTGGCGCTGCGACGACTACGGTGCCACCTGCGTCAACCTGTCGGCAGGGCTGCCGCAGGATGACTACACGAAGGTCATCCGGGAGGATCCGCGTAACGAAAACCTCCTGTATGTGGGGATGGAGCGCGGCATTCAGGCCTCCTGGGACGGCGGCAACGAATGGCACGACATCCGGCTGAATCTGCCGCGCGTATCGGTGCGCGATA
Organism: Acidobacteriota bacterium; assembly: GCA_029263295.1. GTDB lineage: Bacteria > Acidobacteriota > UBA890 > UBA890 > WLXD01 > WLXD01. The sequence goes on from JAJCXT010000049.1 coordinate 32,273, forward strand.
TCAAGATCCAGCCGCAGTACAACGACATCGTCATCGGCACCCACGGGCGCGGCGCCTGGATTCTCGACGACGTGGCCCCGTTGCAGGGCCTCGCCGACGCGATGACCGAGCCGCTGCACGTGTTCCCGATGCGCACCGCGACCTGGTGGCAACAGTGGAACCAGGACGCGTCTCAGGGACAACGGTTCTTCTACGGCGAGAACCCTCCGGACGGCGCCTACGTCAACTTCTGGCTCGCGGAAGACCCGGCTGGGCCGGTGAACGTGACCATCACGGATGCGGCCGGGCTGGAGGTCCAGAGCTTCCCGGCCAGGGACGCGAAGGCCGGGGTCAACCGCGCCATCTGGAGCCTGCGCGGCAAGGGTCCTGAACCCTCGCGCAGCAGCGGCGGTGGCGGTGGCTTCTTTGCCCGCTTCGCCCAGTTCGGAGCGCCGGCACTACCGGGCACCTACACCGCGACAGTGAAGGTCGGCGACCACGAGTCCAGTTCGGACTTCGAACTCCGCTGGGACCCGCGCGCAGACCGCACGGTAGAAGAGATGCAACGGACCGCCACGACCGCGCAGGAACTCGTCGATATGACGACGGAGGCCAACCGCCTCGTCGACAGGATCGCGACCCTCAGCACGCAGCTGGCAACGCTCAATGGCAACGTCGAGCAAACCAGCCGCGAGGATGTCGAGCAGGTACAGGAAGCCATCGGCACGACCATCGACGAGCTCACCGAGCTCGACGGCAAGGTGCGGCGCCCGCCGGGATCGATGAACTACCGCGACTACCCCCGCACCAGCGAGGAGATTCGCGGCGTCATGTTCGGCGTACTCGGCGGCCAGGGCGGGCCGACCGACGGCCAGATGACCGTGATGAACGAGCTGCAGGGCGACCTGACGGGTCACAAAACCGCGCTGCAGGCGATTATCGAGGGCAGCCTCGCCCAGTTGAACGCAATGCTCGGCGATCTACCTGCCATCGTCGTGCCCCAGGAAGCGGGAGGCCGCCCGGACGGGCAACGCTAGGCAGTACAGACCTGAAACGAGGGCCGCCGCGGCACGTGGCGCGGCGGCCCTCACGAGTCCGGAGGCGACGCATGCGAATCACGGCCACCTCTACAACGCGTGCGTCCGCCGCCCTGATCTGGTTGACGCTGACACTGGCAGCCTGTTCGAGCGGACAGGAGGCCGCCGCCTGGGACCGTGAGATCCCGGACGGCGTGCGGCAGATCGAACTCGGCGCTATCGATGACGACGCCCGCAGCTCGAAGCAGTTCCTCCAACAGGAACTCGTGATCGGCGAACGCGGCGATGATCCAAACTACATCCTCGACTGGAAACTCGACGTTGTTGCGGACGTCGAAGGCCGCCTGTTCGTCCTCGACGCGATCGCGGGGCGGATTCAGGTCTACTCGAGTGACGGCGAGTTCCTGAGCACGATCGCCAGGTCAGGCCTCGGGCCTGGCGAGCTGAGCCAGCCGGATAGCCTGTTGCTGCTCAACGACGAGCTTCTCGTCCAGAGCTTGATGCTCGCCCGCTATCGTCGCTTCTCGCGCGACGGCGAGTTCCTGGGTGACGTCGCGTTCGACATGTCCGACTCGGTGCAGCGGCCTGTAGGCGTGGGAGTCCGGCACGCCGTCGGTGAGGATCAGTTGGCGCGCCCGGACGACTTCGCCCGGGGTCGCGAAGAGGGCTTTCTGTCTCAGCAGCTTGCCGTGACGCAACTCGATTTGGAGACCGGCGAGCACATCGTCATCCATCGGTTCCGGCCCAACCGTATACCGCTACTCTGGATGGAAGGTGGCGGGATGATGGTTGAGCTACCCGAGGCGCACCCTTCGTTCGCAGCGACACCGGGCGGCGATGTGTACGCAACGCAAACCGACGAGTACCAGATCTATGCCTACGCCCTCGAGGGCACGCCACGTTGGGCCCTGCGCGTGCCGCTGCCAGCAGAGCCTGTGACCGATGTCGACCTAGAGCACGCGTTCGACCTGCTCCGCGAGCTCGGCCGCTCGCTGCCAGAGGATGCGATGACGCGCATCTGGCGCCCCGACAGACGACCGGCGTTGGCGCGAATCGAGGTCGACGGGCGAGAACGCCTCTGGGTCTTTCACCATCCACGTACGTATGAGGAGTCCGTCTCCGGCAAGGTTCGCGTCGATGTGTACGACCGGGACGGCGGTCGCCTGCACGCCGGCTGGGCTCCCGACATCCCTTGGAACTACGTCCGGAACGACCTGGTCTACAGCCACCACACCGACGATTCGCCCGCCGGTGAACAGGCGGTCGCCAGATACCGGATCGAGTTCGAGTAGGGCCCCAAGCTCGCGCCATTCGGATGGCCGGCACTGCTCCGAAGCCGAGACAACCAGACAGCCGGCCGAGTAGTATCGGAGTCGCCGCTGCGGCCCGCGCCGTCCCCCCCCCACAGCCCGTAGCCATGCTACGCGCGCTGCAAACTAACAACAAAGGGAGCAGACCCTCATGCCCTGCTACAACAGCATCGTGGTGCCCGCCAATCTCGACGAGGTGTGGGAGGCACTACGCAGCTTCCACGACCTGGGTTGGGCCAGCGGCGTGATCACACAGCTGGACGTCGTCGGCGACGTCCCGGACGGCCAGGTGGGCGCGCAGCGGATCCTGAACGGGGCTTTCCAGGAGACACTGCGGAGCCTCGACGAAGCCAACCACGAGTTCACCTACTCGATTGACAACGGGCCCGGGCCGGTGGCAAGCGACGCCGTCAGCAACTACGTCGGCTCGGTACGCGCCTTCGCGGTGACCGATAACGACGCCACCTTCGTCGAATGGATCTCGGACTACGAGAGCGCCGACCCTGGCGCGGTCAAGGAATTCTGCGATCCCATCTACCATGCGCTGCTGCAGGCGCTGAAAGCTCACTTCAGCTAGAGCCGCGACGGTATCGATCTCCGCGCCGGACCGTCCCGCACGGGATCAGTCGATGGCCGTGAGTACCGCGTTGATCAGGCCGCGCAGAATCGATGCGTCCGGTCGATCGAACAGATTCCAGCTGTTGGCTACGGCGACCAGGTCATGCTCGGGCAGTACGAGTAGATACTGGTCGCCGAACCCCAGGCCTGCCCAGATCTCGGTATCGCGGGTATCCGTTCGCCACCACTGATAGCCGTAGCCCCAGCCGGCACCGTTGACACGCTCGACCTGACGCGCGGAAGCAGCTCGCGCCCAGCCTTCCGGCAACAGCCGCTGGCCGTCCCAGTTCCCATCTCGCAGCATCAGGTGGCCAATCTTGGCGAGATCCCTCGCCTCCAAATACAGGCCACCCTCGGTATCGGGCAGACCCCGTGGCGTCATCTTCCAGTAGTAGTCGTCTATCCCCAGCGGAGCGAACAGGTGCTCCTCGGCGTACTGGGCAATCGTCTGCCCGGTGGCCGCGCGCACCACAGCGGACATCAAGTGACTGCCGCCGCTGTTGTAGGCCCACCTGGTGCCCGGGGCGGAGTCCATCGGCTGGTCCAGCGTGAACTGAACCCAGTCGTCCGCGTGCTCCAGTTGGATTGTCGTGTTGGTGTCGCCCATCGGCCGGTCTTGTTCATGCCACTCGATGCCCGAACGCATGGTGAGCAGATCGGCGAGGGTGGCCTCACGCAGTCGCGGGTCCACCCGTGAAAGGTCGTAGTCAACGAGGAACCCGAGCAACGGTTGTTGGACGCCAGCGATGGCGCCGTTGTGAATCGCAGCGGCCAACACGGTTGCCGAAACCGACTTGGTGACCGACTGCAGCGAGTGGACAGCGCGCCCTTGATACCAAGGGTGGTAATCGGGGTGCAGGTAATTGAAGTCGTGGAGGTCGTCCTCGGTGTTGCAACTCTCCCAACCGCAGCCGAGCGGACCGACTTTGCCCTTGCTGATAACCCGATAGTCGACGTCGTAACTCTCATCGACCACCAAATAGCCCTGCTTCGCAACCACGAGCCGATCGACATGGCCGTAGCGCCCGCTGCGGATGGCGGCATCGAGTTCGCGCAGCGGAGCCGCGTTCAGGCCGACCTCCTGGGGTGTCGCAGGAGTCCACCCTTCCGTGGGCCAGATCTCCTGCATCGCAGGGCTGGCGCTCGCGAGCCCGACCGTCGCAAGTACGATGGCGAGAAGCACGGCAGACGTTCGCCCCATGGCTCGCTCCAGCACCTGCCAGCGGCGACGAGCAACACGCAGGACCGTCCCGCATTCGAGACTTACCTCGCGATCTCCATGGCCGAGGGACCGCAACTCGACAATGCGGGCGGCATTGACGATGGTCGAGCGGTGAATGCGAACGAACACCTGCGGGTTCAGGTCCGCTTCGAGGTTCTTGAGGCGCTCGTTGACAAGGAACTCCTGGCCCTCGGTATGAACCGTCGAGTAGTCGCCTGCCCCGGCAATCCAGTCGATGGCGGCGACCGGCAGCAGCCGCGTCCGGCCGCGCGACTCAGCCCGCAGACTCTGGCGGAAAGACGTTTGAGGAACGTTGCCCGGCAGGCCGATACGGTGCGCAGCCACCACGAGGACAACGAATACCGCCACGTTCACGTGCATCCAGCGGAGACCGTTGGCTGCCACGCTGACTACGGCGTCACCGGCGGGAGCGGCACCCGCGACCGCCATGACCAGCACCCACTCGGCGTTCATCACGAAACTAACCGCTAGCGCGCTCGCCAAGTAGGGCGCTGCCCCGCGCCAGGTCAGCGGCCAGACTAACGGCGATCGGCGCGTGAGGACCACCGCCCAGACTGTGATGGGCACCCAGCAGAGCCCCGCCACGATGAGCGGCACGTAGGCCGTGCGAAGGTCGGTTGAATTTCCTTCCCAGAGGGCCGCCAGCCACGTCCCGGACCCGGCAAACAACCCCACCATCACCCAGCCCGCCGTCAGGGCGAGCAGAGTCCGGGGGCCGAGAATGTCGAAATCACTCGGGAGGTTTGGCCTCATGGTGCTGTGCAGCGGGGGATCGGAAGATCCCATACTCCGCTACCGCACGGATCTCGTCCAGGCGACGCGGGTCTGTGCTGGGGTACAGCGAGGTGAACATCCCGCCGGCGTCGCCGTAGTTTCGTGTCCAGGCCACCGCTGCGCCGAGTTCGTCGCGCGCCAGCACCTCGACTCCGGCCGACGGCACGATGCGCGGACCGCCCATCCACCATGACCTCAGGCCCCGACGCCGACCCTCGGCAGTCGGCCAGACCCCGTAGCGGTCCGTGTTGTAGTTGGAGTGGTCAACATCCAGCAGCTCGCCTGGGCGGACACGGTTCAGACCCACGATCCGACCCTCCGCGTCGGTGTCCCAGACTCCCGGAGCATGCCCCAGCCACACGACCCGGCCACCGGCCTCCAGGAAACGGCGCAGCAACGAGACGCCACCGTTGTCAGCCATGGCTTCGTTCGCCCCGTCGACGGCGAACACCACCACGCTCGGAGCTCCATCAACGACCCGGGCCTCCATGAACGCGGGTAACGTCGCCGCGTCGAGCCGCTGGTAGCCGCGTGCGGCGAAGTAGTCGACGACCGCCGCGTGCCCCGGCCGCGCTCCGAGCGACGAGTTCTTCGCCACGTCCTCGTCGGCAAAAACATGGAGGGTTGGCGCGGGCTCATCCTGCAGCCTGAACGCGCGCACGGCTCCGTCGTCGCTGCCCACGTAGAGAAATCCGTCAGACTGCGCCGGTGCCGACCAGATTCCGGCGCCGAGGCCATACCGCCACTGCTCTTCACCGTCCCCGTCATAGGCGACCAACAGACCGCTTCCCCCCGCTACGAGTATGCCGCGCGGCATCGGCACCGCCGGTGCGAACAGCAGGTCACCTGTCCTCTGGCTCCAGACGGCATCCCCGGTATCGAGAGCGAGTGCGCGTATTCGCGTCGACGACGAGCGCGTTACCAGGAGCCGACCGGCGTGCACCACCGGAGCAGCGATTACCCAGGCTGATGTGCCGTCGTCCGCCTGCCAGCGCAGGGCACCCGTTGTGGCATCCAGCGCGTACACCTGTGCATCACGCGAACCGAAATACACCGAGCCGTCATGCACGGCGGCCGAAGAGTAGATCTGCCGGCGATCATACCCAGCCGACTCGGAGTCCAGTTCATGCCCATCGGTCTCCAAGCGCCATCGCGCCCGGCCCGTCGCGCGGTCGAGGGCGTGGAAAACGCCGTCAGCATCTCCGATGTAAAGCGTATCCCCGTCGACAGTCGGAGTAGCCCGCACGCGCCCACCTGTCTGCACTCTCCAGATCAGCTCGCCGTCCGTGGGACGCAGCGCGTAGATGGCGCCGTCGCCCGAGCCCACGTACAGCGTATCGCCCGCCAGGACCAGCGAACCCATGCCGTAGTCCCATCCCTCGAGCCCCCAGTTCAGCGGCAGGTCGGGACCCGTCTCACGACGCCAGATCCGGCGACCGCTGCCAACATCCACTGCATGGATCCGGTTGTCGCGATCCATGAAGTACGCACGCGCGCCTGCGACAGTCGGTGTGGACACAATCGACACTCCTGCCTCGTAGCGCCAGAGTTGTCGACCTGAGTCGATCGCCAGCCCGTAGAGGCTCCCGTCTGTGGAGGCGACCAGCACCCGGTCGCCGGAGACGACGGGGCTCGACCGAACCGGCCCCTGCGTGAGAAAGCTCCACTGCATTGCGCCGAGAACAGTGGCCCCCGTGGTCGATGGATAAGACCCGGACGCAGGCCCCGCACCCAACGCTAGCAACGCGACGATCGCGAATGTTGCTACAGGGACGAGGCGTACTCGAACTCTTGGCTGGAAGGTCATGTGGCGGATTCCTCTGATGCTGCCGCGACGGGCGCGCCAGGTTGGCGGGGAGCCACCGCAACTATGCTGGCCGCGCCGGGCCAGCATAAACAAGCGTACCTGCCCGCTCAGTCGGCCAGCGGGACCCCGAAGTCGGTGAGCGGGCCGCACGGTGCTCAGCCCGCTGCAGCGATGAAACCTTCCCGCACGGGACACCGTACTCCCAGAGAGCTCGCCTGAATGCCGACCCTCGACAAGGGGCCACCATGCACCGACTTCGCTACACGATTCGTAAGCTCGCACGCACGCCGCTCTTCACCACGGTTGCAGTCTTCACGCTTGCGCTCGGGATCGGTGCCAACACGGCGGTCTTCAGCGTCGTCAACGGCGTCCTGATCCAACCTCTTGCGTTCGACGCGCCCGACGAACTCGTCGGTGTGTGGCACGCCGCCCCAGGGATCGGCTTCGACCTGCTGAATCAATCGCCGGCGTTGTACTTCACGTACCGCGAAGAGAGCGAGGTCTTCGCAGAAAGCGGCATGTGGGACAACTCGACGGTGTCGGTCACCGGCCTCGAGGAGCCCGAGCAGGTCTCGGCGATTCGCGTCACCGACGGCATTTTTCCGCTGTTGCGCGTGCAGCCCCATGCTGGCCGCCTCTTCAGTGCCGAGGACGACAGCCCCGACACACCGTTGACCGTGATTCTGAGTCACGAGTACTGGCAGGAGCGCTTCGGCGGCGACCCGAGCGTCCTCGGCGATGTACTCGAGGTGAACGGGCGCGCGAGAGAGATCATCGGTGTGATGGGGACTGAGCTCGAGTTCCTCGACTACGAGCCGTCGCTCTTCATGCCGTTCCAGTTCGACCGCGGTGAGGTGTTCTTCGGGAACTTCAGCTACCAGGGCATTGCCCGCCTGAAGCCCGGCATGACAGTGGCGCAGGCCAAGGACGACATGACGCGCATGATCGCTCTGTCGATCGAGCTGTTTCCGTTGCCGCCGGGCTTCGAGGTCGAGATGTTCGAGAGCGCCGGCTTCGTCGCGAACCCGCGCCCCCTGATGACGGACGTCGTGGGCGATGTCGGCTCGGTGCTCTGGGTTTTGCTCGGCACCGTCGCCATGGTGTTGCTGATCGCCTGCGCCAACGTCGCCAACCTATTCCTGGTACGCGCGGAAGGACGAACCCAGGAGATCGCTGTGCGCACCGCGCTGGGCGCCGGCCGTGGTCGCATCGCGCGCGAACTGCTGAGCGAGAGCGTGTTCCTCGGCCTGCTCGGTGGCATCGCCGGTCTCGGCCTTGCCACGGCCGGAATTCGTCTCCTCGTGTCCATGGGGCCCCGGGATCTGCCGCGCCTCGATGAGATCACGATCGACACCAACGTCCTGCTCTTCACTTTCGCCATCTCGCTGGTCGCCGGTCTGCTGTTCGGCGCGGCCCCGGCGTTGAAGCTACGCGGCTCCAGCCTGGTGACGGCCCTGAAGGAAGGCGGACGCGGCGGCAGCGCTGGCCGTGAAAGGCACCGCGTGCGCAACGCGCTGGTGGTCTCTCAGATTGCCCTGGCGCTGGTCTTGCTAATCGGCTCAGGGTTGATGATCAGGAGCTTCCAGAAACTGCGGGATGTGGAGCCAGGGTTCACCGATCCGGACACTCTGCTCACCTTCCGCGTGGCGGTCCCGAGCGCAGAGGTGGAAGACCCGATCGAGACCTTCCAGTTGCAGAAGACGATGCTGGATGCGCTCGGTGAAATCCCGGGCGTGGAGTCGGTCTCCATGACCACCTCGGCAACCATGGACGGATGGAACAGCGCCGATCCGATGTTCGTCGAGTCCCAGCCAACGCCCGAGGGCCAGATTCCGATGATCCGGCGCTTCAAGTGGATCGCTCCAGACTACTTCGGCACGATGGGCAATCCGGTGGTGGCGGGGCGCGACTTCACCTGGGCCGAACTGTACGACCGTGCGGCGGTAGCCATCATCAGCGAGAAACTGGCGACGGAGTACTGGGACACGCCGTCGCAGGCAATCGGCGAGCGCATTCGCCAGGCCCCCCAGCAGCCCTGGCGCACGATTGTCGGTGTAGTCGGCAACGTCTACGACGACGGCGTCGACCAGGAACTGAGTACGATCGTCTACTGGCCCACCCTCCAGGACGACTTCTGGGAAGAGGGAACAGGCGTACACCGTGGCATGCGCTTTGTTCTACGTTCGGATCGTGTGGGTACGGCCACGCTCCTGGATGAGGCGAGGCAGGCGGTCTGGACCGCGAACCCGAACCTGCCCGTCGCCAGCGTGCGAACGATGGGTGAGGTGCTCGCTCGATCGATGGCAAGGACGTCGTTTACTTTGACGATGCTGGGCATCGCCGCGGCCGCGGCCATGTTGATCGGCGCCGTGGGGATCTATGGCGTGACCTCCTACATCGTTGCCCAGCGAACGCGCGAGATCGGCGTCCGTATCGCGCTCGGAGCCCAGTACGCAGACATCAACCGCATGGTCCTACGCTTCGGGCTGAAGCTCTGTGGCCTCGGCGTGGCGGTCGGCCTGGCCGGCGCCTTCGGGCTAACTCAGTTGATGTCCGCCCTGCTATTCGGCGTGAGCGCGATGGACCCGATCACCTATGGGTCCGTGGCGGGCGCGGTTACGGTCGTAGCGTTGATCGCCTGCTACTTGCCGGCACGACGAGCCGCCGGCCTCGATCCCGTGGAAGCGCTGCGCGACTGACCCAGACCGACGCTCTGATAGGCTGCGGGATGATGCCGCCCCCCGGCAATCGGAAGCTCGTAGTGCGCCGACACGGCAGACTCGCCGAACGGAAGCACCTGGACTTGGGAGCTGTGGCCATGCGCACACGTGTCGTTCTTCTCACCGCCCTTCTGGCCTGCTCCGGGTGCGGCGAAGGCGACCCAGCGAGCGCGCCCGAATACGCCGCGTGGGATGGAACCGTGACCACCGAGGGCAACCTCACGACCGTGATCAACAAGTCGGGGTCCGTCTGGGGAGGCAACGCGGTCCTGGTCGAGGAGGCTTCTATCGGTGTCCTGGAGGGCGCCGAAGAGTACATGCTCGGTTCGGTGAGCAGCATCACATACGACGGGGAGCGGATCATCATGGCCGACTGGCAGGTCCCGATAGTGCGGCTCTACGACACTAATGGCACCTACCTGCGCGACCTCGGCGGCGCGGGCGAAGGCCCGGGTGAGTACGAGTCGCCAGCAAGCGTCGTCGTCGCCGGGGATGGCCGCATTCTGGTGCGCGACGATCGCGGCCGGCGCATCCTTGTTTACGACGCGAGCGGCGAGTATCTCGATGCGTACCGCCTTGAGGGCGGACTGCAGACCGGCACTCAGATGCAAGTAGGCGCGGACGGTACCCCCTACACGATCGTGATCGTTGAGACGCTGGAGAACGATCCGTCCAGGCTGTGGATCTTAGGACAGTGCAGCCGGACGAAGCGGATTGGTACCGCCGTCGCGCGACCGCGGGTATGCGCGGCATGGATCCGTCGTGGGTCTGGAACGGGCCGGAGATTCCCGCCACCAAGCCAGCGTTCACGGAGCTGATCAGTTCGCGCTCGGGTGAGATCTGGGTGTCGCGAGGTGGACCGGGCGAGCGCATCGTCCCGTGCAACGAGTCCGCCGAGAGCCGGCAGGAATTCCACGCAGAACCGTGCTGGCGCGATCGCAACACCTTCGATGTCTTCGGCGACGACGGCCGTTACCTTGGATCGATCGAGATGCCGGCCGACATGCGCATGACTCCCCCCCCGTATATCGATGGGGATGTTGTCATCGCTCGGGTAGAGGACGCGGATGGCACGATCTACGTGAAGCGCTTTCGTCGCGTTACTCCGGACACCACGTAGCTCTTTGAAGCAGACGTCGGTGGCGCTGCGGCACGCGCCGCAATCGGCGAGTTGCGCCTCCGCAGGGACCCTCGGCGGGAGTGCATACTTGTGCGCATGGGTATTCACTTCCATCGGCATCTCGCGGCGGAGCTGCTGACCCGGCGCTACGCCCTGCATGTTCTCGCCGTTCTGACCTTGCTGGCACAGGGCGCGGCGGAGGCACAGGAACCGGCTCCGATCTTCCGATCGGGCGTCAACATGACCCGCATCAAGGTCGCGGTTCTCGATGACGACGGCGCCCCGGTGCCCGGCCTGAAGGCAGGCGACTTTCGCGTTTTTGAGGACGGCGATGAACAAACGCTGGATGTCGTCCTGGCGCCGGCGGACGTGCCGCTCGATGTCGCGATCGTCGTCGATTTCAGCATCAGCATCGACGCCGAGTGGGCCGACCCTCAGGCCCGCGACGCCGCCGAGAAATTCCTCGATGCACTCTCGGACGACGACTGCGTCTACCTCTTGCCCTTCCACCATGACGTAGGTCCCGGTGTCTGGGGCTCCCCCGATGATGCCGCGGTGCGACAGTTGATTCGGGAGTACCCGTACGGTTTTTCGACCAAGCTGCACGATGCGATCCGGGGCGCGCATGCCGCGCTGGATGCGCGGGCTCCCGACTACAGCGTCATCGATCCGCCCCGCGCGCCCGGGACCGGCTGCCGGGCCCCGCTCGGTCCGGATGAGGTTCTTCGGCGGCGAGCGGCCATCGTTGTGCTCACGGACGGCGAAGACACTGGCAGCGATGTGCAGTACGCGGATGTCCTGCTGGCCAGCCACGAAGCCAGTCGGCCCGTGTTCTCGGTCGCTGTGGGCCTGGCCGGCGGCCAGGAACGACGCAGCCGCTACGCCAGCTTCCAGTCGTACCGACGGGATGCGAGCTACGGCGCTGCGCTCCAGGACCGGTTGGCGGAACTGTCGCGCGTGTCCGGCGGCCATCTCGTGACCCAGCGCGAGATCCGCGACGGCTACGAGGAAGTGCTGGCGCTGCTGCGTGGCTACTACCTGCTGGGCTACCGAACTCCACAGCCGGTGAGCGAGGGGTGGCACGTCGTCGCGGTGGAGATCGCCGGCAACTACGAAACTGTCACGCAGCCGGGCATCTACCGGACCAGCACGGACTACGGGGCGGTGCGCGGTGCGCTGCGTGCGGCAAGCGAAAAGCTGGGAACGGACCCCGCCACCGCACTCCGGATGCTCGAGATGGCCGTGCAGCTCGCCCCGGAAATGGCCACGCCCCAGTTCGGGCTCGGAGTCGCGCACGAAAGACTCAACCGATTCGCCGACGCCCGCCGCGCATACGAGCGCGCTCTGCTGTTGAGCCCCGGAGCGATCGAGGTAAGAGCTCGCTTGGCCAGGTTGACGTTGCGTCTCGCCGACTACGAGGCAACCTGGCTACACGCGTTGCGCGTACAACGCGCCGGCTACGACATCGTCGGCGTCCTCGACCGGCTCGAAATGATCGCGAGCGTGCCCGGCGACCGCGACGCGCGGCGCCGTGGCCCGCGCGTGGCCACTCCCAAGCCCCTCACCCCCGATCTCGAAGCTCAACTCGCGCTGCGGCCCGTGTGGCGCGAGCTCGGCCGGCGGCTCGAAGAAGAACCCACGATCACAGTCGTGCCGAGCAAGACCGCCGCCGACTTCGTCATCCGCATGGATCTGCGCAAACTGGAAACAAACGCGCCGCGCAGGCTGGACATGCGATTGAAGGTCTTCGACGTCTACGAGAACAAGGACGAAGAGATCCAGGTCGAGGTCGACGACCTCGAGGATCCGGCACAGCTGTCCGACGCCATGGCACGCGGGGTGGAGAAAGCGCGCGAATGGATCCACGACCGCATGCGCAAGCGGCGCTGACGCCGGGCAACGAACGGGTCAGTCTTCGCCGCGGGCGATCCTGATCTGTTGCCGAACCCCGGCGGCGATGAACAACGGCGTGTCGTTCGGCCGGAACATGTACCGCACCTTGCCCTCGTGATCGATGAGGTAGATGTACGTCGTGTGGCCGAACAGCGGCTCGCCCTCCTCGTCCTCGCCAGACTCCATCAGCCCAGCGTACTGATCCAGCACGGTCACGAGTTCCTCCGCGGGACCGACGAGACCCAGCGCCGGAACACTGAAGTAGCCGAGGTACTTGGCGAGCGCCTCGGGCGTGTCGCGATCGGGGTCGATCGTGACGAGAAGCGTCGTTGCGTCGCTGCCATCATCGCCCAGCATCTCGTAGACCTGGCCGAGCAGGGACAGCGTCGCCGGGCAGAAATCCGGGCAGTGTGTGTAGCCGAAGAACATCAGGAACACCTCGCCTCGACGCTCGGCAAGGTCGAAGGTCGTGCCGTCGTGGGCCGTCATCGCGAAGTCACCACCAAGATCGAACGGCTGGAGAATCGGAGGCGTCCGCACCGCGTCTATGGCGTCGGAACCTGACGCCGGCGCGGCCGGCGCAGGCGGCGCCTCAGGATCTGGTGATGGCGCACACGCAGCCGCCAGCAACAGGCACAGGACCGCGACACCTCGTTCGAGTCTCTTCATTGCCCACCATCCCGTCGTCGCACCGGCGCCGTGAAGCGCACGGCGGTACGGCTCTTCAGAAAGAGCGTGATCTGAACCGAGTCGCCCGCCACCAGAGGCTCGTCCAATCTCTCGAGCATGATGTGATTGCCGCCCGCCGCCAGCGACACCTCGCTTCCGGCCGGGAGATCGAGCTCCTCCAGGCGCACCATCGTCATCATGCCATCGGCGTGTTGCATGGCGTGGAGCCGCGCGCGTCGCACGCCTTCGACCTGCACCTCTACAACGGCATCCGCAGCACCACCATTGACTATGGTGAGCCATGCTCCGGTGCTGTCCGTACCCGGGATCGACTCCCCTACCCAGACGTCACGAACCTCGACCTGAGTAGAGTCCGGGTGCTGCAGCGACACGATGTAGGTGGCCAGCTGCATCCGGCGCTCGAGGCTCATGTGCCCGAACGACGGCATCCCCCCGCCCGGGGCAGGAAGACCGTCGGCAATCGTCTGGGCAATGGTCGCCGCATCGGTACCGATTCGATACGCGGCTGGGTCGCGATAGTCGCGCGGAGGCGGGTCGAATGCTGCGCCGATGGCCCCTCGTCCACTGCCGTCTTCGCCGTGGCAATTAGCACACCCGTTGCCGAGGTAGATTCTCTGGCCCTCTTCGACCACCGCTGGATCGAGCCCCGCAGCCGGTGAGCGATCCGCGCCACAGCCGACCGCGCTCAGCCCCACGGCAACTCCGACCACGACACCCGAGACGACGACCGACCGCACTCGCTGCAGGAGCCAGAGCAACGGCAAGGCCGCAAGCGTCAGGATCACGAGACTCGCGAGCGGCAAGAAGACGGCAGTGACGACAGCGTTTGTCGGGAACGCAGCGGACACCTCCGCGGTGCCAGTGGCAAGGCGGATCAGCCCGACAACCACCGAGGGCACCACGATGAGTGCCTGGATGCCGAGATTCTGAGCGCCGACATCGCCGACACACTGGCCGACCAGCCGCCGAGCGCGATCCGTCACCACGATCCATGCGATGCCGAGCAGCCACAGCGTCGCCACCGTCATCCAGGTCTCCTGGGCACCGGGTACTCGACCCGGCGGCACCAGAAAACGGAGCACCGCGACCGCGGCGACCAGGATCAGGAACGATCGCTGGCCCTTCATCATCTGCAGCGGGTCGGCAGCCGATGCCACCCCTGGAGCTTCACCCGCTCGCGTCATTCGGCCGGTCCGCCCGGGTGCTGACCGTAGGTTCTGAACACCTCGGCCAGCTCCTCCACCTGCTGTGCGTCGAGGGACTCGGGCCCGCCGAGAAGCTGCGCTATGCAGTACTGCTGCGCGAGCGTCTCCACTTCGCGCGCCATCGCCTCGGCGGCAGGGAGGTCATTGCCCGTGGCCACGACCCCGTGGTTGGCGAGTAGACACGCGGCGCGTTGACCCAACGCACCGACCACGCCCATCGCCAACCGTTCGCTCCCGGGCGGATCGTACGGGGCACACCTGAGTGTGCCGTCGCCGGTGCCAACCATCATGTAGTGGAATGGCGGCAGGTCGCGCCGCGTGCACGACACCCCTGTGGCCCAGGGTGAGTGGGTGTGCACGATCGCGGCGATGTCGGGCCGCGCATCGTAGACAGCTACATGAAACTGCCACTCGCTCGATGGCAGTATCGCTGCGTCCACCAGTAATCCGCCGTCCAGGCCAATGGCCACCACCTGGTCGGCCGTCATGTCGCCAGGAGCCACACCCGAGGGCGTAATCCAGGCTTGCTGGCCGTCACGCACGCTGATGTTGCCCGAGGTCCCCGTGGTCAAACGGTCACTGATCAGACGTTGCGAGGCGGCAACGATGGCATCGGCGATCACGTTCCGATTACGCGTAACTCGTGTGGATACGACGTCAGACTAACGGGCCCCTCATCGGTGACCCAGATGTCATCCTCGATTCGCACGCCGCCCCAGCCTTCGAGATACAGGCCGGGTTCAACCGTGATCACCGAGCCCGCGCCGAGCGGATCGTGGTTGCCTTCCATCACGGACGGCGGCTCGTGGTTATCCAGACCGAGGCCATGGCCTGTGCGGTGCTTGAAGTAGTCCGCAAATTCGGGCGCCATGAGCGGCGCCTGGGCCGCCATGTGCACCTCATGGCAGCTGGTACCCACCGTGGCCTTGGCGCAACCGTCGGCGTTACCCTGCCGGACCGCCTCATAGACAGCACGTTGGTGCTCGTCAGGATCGGCGCCCACTACGAACGTCCGGGTGATGTCCGAGTGGTAGCCACCCCAGCTGGTGCCGAAGTCGATCAGCAGAAACTCGCCGGCGGCCACCGGTCGCTCCGACGGCACTCCGTGCGGCAGTGCGCTCTGCGGTCCGCTGAGAACGATAGGCCCGAAGGAGACGCCCTCGCCACCTTTGCCGAGCATGCGGCTGACGAGGTCGGCCGAAATCTGCTTCTCGGTCATCCCCACCCGAACGCGTCGGACCGTCTCCTCCAGCGCTTCCTCGGAAATCTCGTTCGCCCGCCGCATAAGGCCAGCCTCATTGGCGTCCTTGAACTGGCGCATCGAATCGACGATCGCGGCAGCCGAGGTGATCTCGCCGCCCGGGAAATGCTCGCGTAGAACCGCGTACTCCATGTAGCGCAGGCCGAGCGGCTCGATACCGATCGTACCCGCGGTGACATATTCCGCACCGGCCGCGGCCGCGGCCGCACCCGGCCCATCCTTGTCATCCCACAACCACATGTTGTCGACGGACGGCACGGCATGCGCCCAGTTGTCCTGCTCGAGCAGCGGCAGGATCGCGCCCGGCCTGCCCTCGGCCGGGACGAACAGCAGAAACAGGCGTTCGTGCGACTCGAACTCATGCCCGGTGAGATACGT